>CAUJHX010000203.1 GCA_963204795.1 Pseudomonadota bacterium
GCCTGGTAACCGGTCGTCGAACCGGTCGTGAAGCCGAGCAGGATGAAGCCTACGTTGGCAATCGCCGAGTAAGCCAGCATGCGCTTCAGGTTCGTCTGTGCGATCGCGTAGACATTGCCGACGAACAGCGACAATACGGCGATCACGGCGATGATCTGTGTCCAGGTGGGTGACAGGCCGTCGAGGCCTTGTGCAAGCAGGCGGTAAAAGAGCGCGAAATAGGCGAACTTGGGCGCAGTCGACACGAACAGGGTCACGGCGGTCGGCGCACCGTGATAGACGTCCGGCACCCACATGTGGAACGGTACCGCGCCGAACTTGAAGGCAATCGCCGCCACCACGAACACTACGCCGACGATGAGACCGAGCCCCGGCTGTCCGCCGCCGAGGTTCTGCGCGATGGCATCGAGCGCCAGCGTGCCGGTGAGACCATAGATCAGGGAGATGCCGTAGAGCAGCATTCCCGAGGCGATCGAGCCGAGCACGAAGTACTTCATCGCCGCCTCGGTCGCGACCCCCGACTCCCGATCGAACGCCACCATCGCATACAGCGACAGCGCGAGCAGCTCCACACCGACATAGAGACTCAGCAGATTCCCGGCCGAGGCGAGCACGAAGATGCCGAGCAGCGACGTGAGCGCGAGCACGTAGTACTCACCGCCGCGCATGCCGCGGCGCTCGAGATAGGGCCGTGAATAGAGTAGTGAGACCGCCGTGAACAACAAGCCACCGAGTTTCAGCAGGAGCGCGAGTGGATCGGCGACATAGAGGCCGTGAAAGGCCGTGGTGCGCACGCTGACCGCACCGTAGCGCAGCGTCAGCCACGCGCCGAGCGCCAGGGTGAGCAGCGTGACCGTGCCGGTGAGTCGCGGGCGCTTCGTGCCGCCGGCGAAGACATCGAGCAGCAACACGGCGCAGATCGCCACCACGAGCCAGGCCTCGGGCGCAGCGACCGCAATCGTGGACCAGAAGGTCGGCGTGTCAGGCATCGGGCGTCGACCTCAGAGGGGCAGCTTGCTCGTCGTCATCTGATCGACGAGGTGGTGAATGGAGCTGTGCATGATATCGAGCAGCGGCGCAGGCCAGACGCCGAGCAACAGCACGCCGACAGCGAGGCTGCCGAGCACGAGAAGCTCGCGGCCATTCAGATCCGGCATTTGTGCGACATGGTCGTTCGCCACGGGACCGTAGAGCACGCGCTTGACGAGCCACAGAGTGTACGCGGAGCCCGTGATCAGGATCGTGGCCGTCAGGAACGCATACCAGAAGTTCGCCTTGTAGCTCGCGATGATCACGAGGAACTCGCCGACGAAACCGGAGGTGCCGGGTACGCCGGAGTTCGCGAACGCGAACAGCACCATGAACCCGGCGAACTTCGGCATCGTGTTGATCACGCCACCGTAAGCTGCGATCTCGCGGCTGTGCACCCTGTCGTACATCACTCCAACGCAGAGAAACAGTGCTCCCGAGACGAGACCGTGCGACACCATCTGCACCATGGCGCCGTCGAGGCCCATCGCGGCGCCGGTGTAATCGCCGGTCGACTTCGCAATGTCCCAGGCGATGAAGGTTCCGAGCGTGACGAAGCCCATGTGAGCGACCGAAGAATACGCGACCAGCTTCTTCATGTCGGTCTGGACGAGCGCGACCAGGCTGATGTAGACGATCGCCACCAGCGACAGCGCAATCATGAGCCAGGCGAGCTCGCGGCTCGCATCCGGCGCGATCGGCAGGCTGAAGCGCAGGAAGCCGTAGCCGCCCATCTTGAGCAGGATCGCCGCGAGGATGACCGAACCGCCGGTTGGCGCCTCGACGTGGGCATCGGGCAACCAGGTGTGCACGGGCACCATGGGCACCTTGACCGCAAACGCCGCGAGGAACGCGAGGAAGATCCAGCGCTGCTCGACCAGCGAAAGCGGCAGGTCCTGCAACGCGCGCAGCGTGAAGTCGCCACCCTGCACATACAGGTAGATCAGCGCGACCAGCATCAATACCGAGCCGAGGAACGTGTACAGGAAGAACTTGATCGTCGCGTAGACACGCCGCGGACCGCCCCAGGCTCCGATGATCAGGAACATCGGAATCAGCATCGCTTCCCAGAAGAAATAGAAGAGCAGACCGTCGACGGCGGCAAACACGCCGATCATCAGCCCCTCCATGATCAGGAAGGCTGCGTAGTACTGCGCCGGGCGCTCCTTGATCACGCTCCAGCCCGCGATCACCACCGGCACGGTCATCACCGTCGTCAACACGATGAGCGGCAGCGAGATGCCGTCGATGCCGAGGTGGTACCAGGAATTGAACGCCGGGAGCCACGGCAGGCGCTCGACGAACTGGAACTCGGCGGTGCCGCGATCGAAGCCGGTCAGGAGCGGTACCGACAGCGCGACAGCGGCGAGTGTCACGAGCAGCGCGAGCCAGCGGCCAGCCGCGATGCGTCGATCGCCGAGCGCAAGCAAGGCGACGCCGCCTGCGATGGGCAGCCATACCAGTGCCGAAAGAATGCCGAAATGCATGCGCTATTGACCCCGTCAGGCCCGCACCAGGAACCAGCCCAGCAGGGCCGCGAGTCCGATGACCATCCAGAACGCGTAGGTGTACAGATAGCCGGTCTGGATCCTGCGACCCTTGCCCGCCGTCCAGTCGATCAGGCGGGCCGTACCGTCGACCAGCACGCCGTCGATCAGCAGTCCGTCGCCGCCCTTCCAGAATATCCGTCCGACCAGCCGCGCGAAGGGCGCGATCACCCGCTCGTTGAACCAGTCGAAGTAGTACTTGTTGACGAGCACGTTGTAGAGCAACCTGAAACGCTGCGCGATCCGCTCCGGCAATGCCGTGTTCTTCAGATACAGGTACCAGGCCGTCAGCACGCCGGCGAGCGCCAGCCAGAACGTGGGCCCCATCAGCCCGTGCAGCGCAAATCCGAGCGGACCGTGAAACTCGCGACCCAGCTCGCCGACGACGTCGTTCGCTTCGTTCACGAAGATCGAACCGCCGAATGCCCCGCCGAAAAGCAGTGGGCCGACGGTCAGATAACCGATGATCACCGACGGGATCGCAAGCGCGACGAGCGGCGCTGTAACGACCCACGGGCTTTCGTGCGGTGCGCCACCGTGGTCGTGATTGCCGTGCGTGGTGCCAGCCTTCCCGAAGCGTTCCTCGCCGTGGAAGGTCATGAAGATCAGACGGAACGTATACAGCGCGGTGACGAACGCACCCGCCTGCACACACCAGTACGCGTAGACCGCACCCCAGCGATGCGACTCGCCGACCGCCTCGATCAGGGCGTCCTTCGAATAGAACCCCGAGAAGAACGGTGTACCGATCAGCGCGAGCGCGCCGATCCAGCAGGTCGCTGCCGTGACCGGCATGTACCGCGCAAGCCCGCCCATCTTGCGCATGTCCTGCTCGTGATGCATGCCGATGATGACCGAGCCCGCCGCGAGGAACAGCAGCGCCTTGAAGAAGGCATGGGTCATCAGGTGGAAGATCGCGGCACTGTAGGCCGAAACCCCGAGCGCCACGGTCATGTAGCCGAGCTGGGAAAGCGTCGAATAGGCGATCACGCGCTTGATATCGTTGTTGACGACGCCGAGAAAACCCATGAAGAGTGCCGTCGTCGCGCCGATCACGAGCACGAAGGACA
>CAUJHX010000204.1 GCA_963204795.1 Pseudomonadota bacterium
TCCTTCCAGTATTTCTCGTAGAGGGATTCGACGTCCGCGCCCTCTTCCATCAGGCGCTGGAAAATGAAGTTCTTGATGAGATCCGCAGCGGTGAGCTGCGCGCCGCGTGCATTGAGGGTCTCGAAAATCTCCTGTGCGTTCTCGTCGACAGTGAGGTCGATGACCACCAGCTGCAGCAAGTCCCGCGCGGCGGTTTCGATCACGGCCGCCCGCTGCGGGGCCGCCTCGGGACCCTGCTTCTGCAGCCACTCGGCGGCTGCCTCGCTGAAATATCGGTGCGCCTCCTGCAGGCGCTCGCCACGGAATGGCAAGGCGGAATAGTCGAGGGGCGGAGTGGCGCTCATCACGGCATTGAAGGCCGGCCGGTCGCGATTCGTGGGCCAGACCTTGAAGCGATCCTCGGGCTGCGTGCAAAAGGCTTCCGAATTCTCGACCAGCGGCTGAATGCGTTGCGCGGAGCTGGTCGCGCCGATCGCGAGCAGCTGCGAGTGGAGCGCATCGAGCAGGAGCTGCAGCGTCGTCAGGCGCTGCTGGCCATCGATGATCGTGCGCTCCTGCATGCGGCCGACCGGGTTCTGGACCTGCTGCAGCACCACGGCGCCCAGGAAGTGGGGAGGATGCCTGTCGCCGGGGCGCGCGAGCACGCGCTCGGCCACGCGTATGAGGTCGTTCCAGAGGGGCTCCCACTGCGTTTCCTCGCCCCAGACATAGGGGCGCTGGAACAGGGGAACGATCAGCCGTTGCGGCTGCATGAAGACCAGTTGGGGTGTCCGGACCAGTGTTTCCATGTATCGGTTCTATCTCATCCGAAGAGTTGGCCAGTTACGGCCAGGGACTGGAGCGGCACGGCTTCCACCCGGTCCGCCAGGGTGTAGCGCCGGGTTCCGGGATAGACCACGGCCACGCGTTCGAGCCCGAGATCAGCAAGCGCTATGCGAACGAGAGCCGCGCGCAGTGCACCCAGAAGGCGGGGGCGCGAGACGATCATGGCTGAAAGTTGCCATGAAAAACCAAACATACAATTGTGCTTTTCATGGTGAAAAGGTCCCAAAGGCACCCGCACATTCTCGCGTAGCGCGACCCGCCTCAGCTCTTCGACGATGGCGTGCAGCTGGTGCCCGATGATCAGGCGCGTGGATTTGCAGGAGGACCGGATCCATGCCGGGTTCACAACAGCTCTTGCATGGTCCGCAGATGAGCGACCGTCTCGGTGAGCTGCAGGGACAGGAATGAGTCGAGCAATTCAGCGATCGTACGCGGGGGGTTCTTGAGCGCAGCGCGCTGATCTCGCACAGCCGCTGAGACTACGCCGGGCGCCAGATCGAACAGGTGACTCACAAACTCATCGGGATGCTGGGCGCTGATTCCGAGAGGAGCCAGCACGTCGGCCGGAAAGTCCCTGACGTTGTAGGTGACGATGACGCCCGCATTGCAGCGGACGGCAGCCGCCAGTACATGCAAGTCCGCCGGATCGGGCAGCGCGAGACTTCCTTCGTGCGCTTCATATCCGGTGACCAGTGCGTCGGCCACGGCCTCGTCGATCAATCGCCGTGTTCGATCGAGGGCTTGATCCGGAAGATCGGGTCGATTCCGCTTGAGGTTGCGTAGCCACTCATCGTGGATGCGATCGGTCCAGCGTGCGCGGAAATGTCCGGTCTGAGCGAGACGAATGAGCAGATCGCGAAGTGGCGCCGGATAAAGTACGCACGCGTCGTACACCGCAACGAAGGTGGCCACGCATCAGTATCCCAGGCCGTATTCCTGCGCGAGGCGCGCGAGCTCGTCGGCTGCTGCCTTGCGCCGCGCGAGATCAGCCTCCCGATAGGCGAGCAGGTCCTGGAACCGCACACGGCGGTGAGTGCCGACCTTGCGGAACGGCAGCTCGTTGCGTTCGAGCAGCGCGACGAGGTGCGGCCGCGAGACATTCAGGAAATCGGCGGCCTGCTGCGTTGTGAGCTCGGCATGGATCGGGACTATGGTGACCGCGTTGCCATCGGCCATTTGCGCGAGGATATCGACCAGCATGCGCAGCGCGCGCACCGGCACCGTGATCTCGCCCTTGCCGTCGACTACACGAAGGCGCGCTGTCGGCCCCTGGCCGATACAGGCGGCAAGCAGCCGGCCGCTCTCCCGTGCGAGGTGAGCCTCGGCCTCAGAGGGCACGCTCGGAAAATCGGGTTGAAGGGAGGAACTGGGCATGGGACTACCTCAGCCTAATTCTGCCCAATAATCGAAATAATCGCAACCAAGTACCACAATCGAAATTATTGCGGCGCCGCATTCACGGAAAAATCCGCTATATAGCCCACTCCGCCGACAACAGCGCCGCCTGCTCCAGCACCGTCTCGGTCGCCTTCTCCTGCTTGTCCGGCGGGTAGCCGTACTTGCGCAGGATGCGCTTGACCAGTACTCGCAGCTGCGCCCGCACGTTCTCGCGCAGCGTCCAGTCGATCGTCACGTTGGCGCGCACGGTGCGCACGAGCTCCTGGGCGATGGTGCGCAGCGTTTCGTCGCCGAGAACCTTCACCGCGCTGTCGTTGGTCTCGAGCGCGTCGTAGAAGGCGACTTCGTCCTCCGAGAGTTTCAACGCCTCGCCGCGCGCCTGCGCTGCGCGCATGTCCCGGGCGAGGCCGATCAGCTCCTCGATCACCTGCGCCGCT
>CAUJHX010000205.1 GCA_963204795.1 Pseudomonadota bacterium
CTCGGGGCGATGCACATGTTCCTCTGGAACGAGCCACGCAGGGCTGATGACGCGGACAACCCGTTGCGGGTCGCGAGCATGGTGCCCATGCCACAAAAGCTCATTGCGCCTTTCTGCGAGCGGTTCGGGATGGAGGCTATCGTGCAGGGCCTCGGGCAGAGCGAAGTCATGCCGATTCTCTCGAAGAGCGAAACGCCTGCTGCCCAGTACAAGCCGAATGCCCTGGGGAAGCTGTTCGAAGACATGGAGGTGAAGCTGCTGCGTGACGATGGCGAGGAAGCAGGGCCGGGTGAGGTGGGAGAGTTTTCGATCCGGCCGCTGGCCCCGCACGTGATTTTCAGTGGCTACTTCGATGATCCAGAGGCCACAAAGAAGGCCTATCGCGGCGAGTGGTACTGTACGGGCGATCTCGGCATGCGGGATGCTGATGGGGACTATTTCTTCGTCGACCGGAAGAAGGACTACATCCGCTACAAGGGCCGGAATATCTCCTCACTCCAGGTCGAGGGCATCGCAGCCAGCCATCCCGCGGTGAAGGCAGCGGCGGTCTACGGCGTGGCCTCGGACACGCTGGAATCGGAACACGAAATCAAGCTCGATGTGATCCTGAAGCCGGGGCAACAGCTGCGCCCCGAGGAACTCGCCCGCTACATCAACGAGCGCGCGCCGTACTTCTGCGTGCCCCGGTACATCGAGCTCGTCACCGAGTTGCCCTACACGCCCACCCAGAAGCTGGAAAAATACAAGTTGCGGGCGAGAGGAATCACGGCCTCCGCCTGGGACCGTCTCGAGAGCGGGTTCGAGCTGCAGCGGTAGCAGTTCGCACGCCGCCGCTGCCAGCCCGAGTTGGCTTGCGGGCAGGTTCTTCAATCCCTTCTGCGGCGTCGATACGGCAGGTAGCGAGGTGTCCACATTTTCGCGGCGATGCGCTGCACCAGCTCTTCACGGCCCACTGCATCGGCGACACCGCAGCGGATGGCGTCCTCGGCTACCGCGATCGCCACATGCCGCGACACGGCGCGCACTTCATCGAGCGCAGGCAGGAGCGGTGCATCGGGGTCGCGATGCACCGGCGACAGTTCGCTGAGCGCGCGCGCGGCGGCGACGAACATGGTATCGGTGACGCGTCGGGCTTGCGCGGCAATCACGCCCAACCCCACGCCGGGAAATATGTAGGCATTGTTGCACTGGGCGATGCGGATGCATCGACCATCGTGATGCACGTCGGCGAATGGGCTGCCGGTCGCAACCAGCGCTCTGCCGTCGGTCCAGCGAATCAGGTCCGCCGGGTGCGCTTCGCATTTGGACGTTGGATTGGACAACGGAAAGATGATCGGCCGCTCCACATGGGCCGCCATCTCGCGCACCACGGCTTCGTCAAAGGCGTGCGCCTGCGCCGCGGTGCCGATCAGGATGTGCGGCCGCACGATCGCCACTGTATCGAGCAGGCTGATGGTGTCGCTCGACTGATTCTCACGCGCGTCGAAGCTGGTCAAGGGCTGCGCGTACTGGCGCTTGAAGGGTTCCAGGCCTTCGCGCTGGTCATGCACGAGGCCCTGGCTGTCCACCAAGTACAGATTGCCCCTGGCTTCGACCTCGCTCGCACCCTCCAGCATCATTGCCGCCACAAGCTGCGCGCAGATGCCGTTGGCCGCGGAGCCTGCACCCAGCAGCACGATGCGCTGATCGCGAATGCGCTCACGCTTGACCGTCACCGCGGCGAGCACGGCGCTGCAGGTCACCGCACCGGTGCCCTGAATGTCATCGTTGAACGAGCACAGGCGATCACGATAGCGATCGAGCAATTTCGTCGCGTTATTCTTGGCGAAGTCCTCCCACTGCAGGAGTGCGCGGGGAAAGCGCTCTTGCACGGCGACGATGAAGGCTTCGAGGAAATCATCGTACTCCTTGCCGCGCACGCGCTCGTGACGCCAACCGACGTACAGCGGGTCGTCCAGCAGTGCATGGTTGTCCGTGCCCACATCGAGCACGATCGGCAGTGTTGCAGCCGGGTGAATGCCGGCGCACACCGTGTACAGCGCCAGCTTGCCGATGGAAATGCCCATGCCGCCCACACCCAGATCGCCCAGACCCAGAATGCGTTCGCCGTCCGTGACCACGATCACTTGAACGCCGCCGGCAATGGCATCCGGCAGGTTAGCGAAGATTGCATCCAGATCGTGGCGCTGCGGATACGACACAAACAGCCCGCGCGGACGTCGGTAGATCCGGCTGTAGTGCTGGCACGCCTCTCCGACCACAGGCGTGTAGATGATGGGCATCATCTCGGCCAGATGCGCATCCAGCAGGGCGTAAAACGCGGTCTCGTTGCGATCCTGCAGCGAGCTCAGATTCATGTAGCGTTCCAGATCCGTGGTCTTGGCCCGGTAGTTGCCGTAAATGCGCTGCAGCTGGGTATCGGGCGCAGTCACATTCTTCGGCAACAGGCCGAGCAACCCGAACTCCTGACGTTCGGCGTCGGTAAAGGCGCTGCCCTTGTTGAGCATGGGATGCGCGAGCAATGCATGACCGCTCAACGCGGTTTCCAGATACTCCTCACTCGAAGTGGCATCACGGCGAATCGCAAACAGGCTCGTCAAGAACGGCTCCATCGGAACGTCAGGAAGGGATGGACGATAGTACCCAAAGCCGATGCAAAACGCCTGAACAGGAGGGGCCCGAGAGGGATAATGGCGGGCATTGGAGCTGCGGAGCTGAGACCCCATGCAGATGTGCGGTCGATGACGGTATTTGCTGTTTACCTGCTGCTCGGCGTGCTCGCCGGTGTGCTGGCGGGCCTGTTCGGGGTGGGGGGCGGTGCGATCATCGTGCCGGCGCTGCTGATCGCATTCGCGACGATGGCGGTTCCGGCCAGCGTTGCGACTCACCTGGCGGTCGGCACCTCGCTCGCCACTATTGCCATCACGTCGGCCAGTTCAGTTCGCGCGCATCACCAGAAGGGTGCGGTCATCTGGCCGGTGGTCGGCCTGCTGGCGCCGGGTCTGGCACTCGGCGTTCTCGGTGGTGCGAGGTTTGCGGCCAGCCTGAGTGGCCCGGTGCTGCAGCTGGCGATCGGCGTATTCCTGCTGTCCATCGGCATCCAGATGGGCTTGGGTCTCGCGCCCACCGCGCACCGTGAATTGCCGGGCCGCGCATCGTTGCTGGGCGTCGGTGGTGTCATTGGCTTCGCATCGGCGCTGTTCGGTATCGGTGGTGGCTCGCTCACGGTGCCATTCCTCAGTTACTGCAACGTGCGCATGCAGAAAGCTGTGGCTACTTCCGCCGCCTGCGGCTTGCCCATCGCGTTGTTCGGCACGATTGGCAACATTGCGGGCGGCTGGCATCACACCGACCTGCCAGCGCATGCCACCGGCTTCGTCTACTGGCCCGCCATGGCTGGAATTGCGCTGGCAAGTACACCGGCTGCGCGTGTGGGTGCGCAGCTGGCGCACCGCTTGCCGGCAAAGAAACTGCGCCGATTGTTTGCGTTGTTCGTCGCGGTCGTGGGCAGTTCGCTGATCTTCAAAATTGCGGTCTTGTCTTGAACATCCCGCCTTGATCGAGCCGCGTCAGCCTGATGTCGCGGGCCGCCTCGGATACATCAGCACGACTTCGGAACTCATCGCCACTTCCTCGCGCTGATTGATCATCTGCAAGCCACAGGTCACGAGGCCGACGCCGGGGCGCGACCTCGAGGCCCGGCTGGTCAGCGTCTGGAAGCGGCAGCGCAGGGTATCGCCGAGGTAGAAGGGTGCGTGGAAGACCCAGCGATCGCAGAGATGCCCTGCGGTGCCGGCGCCCTCCGCGGATCCCACCTGGGACCACTCCCTGAGCCACAGGGCGAAGCCGATATCGAACGCGAGCATGGGCTGCACGATCCGCGCGCCGAACAGGCCGGTCGCGGCGAGTTCGGCGTTGGCATGGTGCACACCATAATCGCCTGTGAAGTTGCCGTAGCCCACGACATCGGCTTCGGTCAGGGTGCGTCCCTCGGTCTGCCCGGCGAGGCTGCCGGCATGCAGGTCTTCCAGATAATAGCTGCGCCCCGGCTGGGGCGCGAAGCTGCGTTCGGGCCATGCGGTCGGCGGTGGGGCAAGCGGTGGCCGGGCGGCCGCATCGATCGGCAGCGCGAGCAGCAGATGTCCATCGGTGACGCAATCGTTGGATTGCGTGAGGACCTGAAACTCCGTCCGGACTGTACCGAAGCCGCGGCCGGCCAACTCCTGTCGCGCGGAACGCCAGCGGCAGCGCAACGTGTCGCCGGGCCGCACGGGCGCGCGGTAGTTGGCCTCGAAGCCGGAGATCCAGGCCCAGAGGTTGCGCCGGCCCACTGTCAGGCCCGCCTCCAGCGAGAGCGCCCCGAGCGCCCAGCTCGCCGAGAGCAGGCCATGAGCGATGCGGCCCCCGTAGGGCAGGCGCGCGCCGAAGTCGTCGTCGAGGTGAATGCGGCTGTGGTCGCCGGTGAGTGCGGCGAAGGTGTTGATGTCGTGGACGCCCACGGTCCGGGGAGTTGTCTCACCGGAAATCGCGGCGGGATAGTCGCCATGCAGGAGCTGCAGCGGGATCACGGGATGAGCACGACCCGGCCCGTGGCTCCCCGCGCCTCGAGCAGACGGTGGGCGTCGGCTGCGCGTTCGAGCGGCAGGCGCTCGTGGATGCGGGGCTTGATGCGACCATCGCGCACGAGCTGCATGACCTGACGGAGCGCTGCGCGGGTGATGTTGTCCGATCCAATGATGGAGAGGCTGCGCACGAGGAGATAACCGAGATTGAGCTCGACACGCCGGGCGTCCAGGTTGCCGACCACCACGACGCGTCCATGAGGGCGCAGGCTGCGCAGTGACGCGTTCAGGGTCGGCGCGCCGACGCAATCGATGGCCGCATCGACGCCCTCGCCATTCGTCGCGGCGATCACCTGCTTGTGAAAGTCGCCGGCTGTGCTGACGATGACCTCATCGGCACCGAGCGCCTGCAGATCTCCGGCTTTGGTAGCACTCGACGTTACGGCCCAGACGGTGGCACCCAGCAGTTTCGCGGTCTGCACGGCGGCGGATCCGACGCCGCCACTGGCACCCGTCACCAGCACCCGCTCGCCAGGCCGCACGCGGGCGGCGTTGGCCGTGTTGTTGAAACCGACACCGGTGGCGGAGTAGAGCGTCGCCGCCACGTCCCAGGGGATCTCCGGCAGCAGCGCTTCGAGCGCGCGTTCGTGGGCCAGCACGTACTCGGCGTAGCCACCGTTCACGGTGAGCCCGAAGCTCTCGCTCAAGGCCCGGCAGTGGCGCTCGTCGCCCCCGAGGCACTGATCGCAATGGCCGCAGCTCGCCGTGTAGAGGTTCAACACCCGGTCGCCCGATCGCCAGCGCTGCACGTTCTCGCCCACTTCCACGACTTCGCCCGCGAATTCGTGACCCGGCACGATCGGAGTGCGCATCAGGGGCATGTCGCCGCGCCGATCGATGAGGTCGCGATAGCCCACGCCGCAGGCACGCACCTTCACGAGCACGTGGCGCGAAGTCACGTGGGGCATCGGGAGGTCCTGCATCGAGAGATTCTCGGGTGGCCCGGCTCGCTCGAGAACGATGGCTTTCATGCTCTTTTGCTCCCGATTCCGTACCCGGTGAACATTGAATAGCGCACCACGCTGCCCGCCGTACCCTCCAAGTGGACGATGTCGGGTCCGCAGTGCCGTCGCTAGCCTCGATGGCGAAGCTCGCTTTGGTATCGCTCCCAAGGAGATCAAGAAGATGGCTCTGGACATCGCCGCGGTGAAGGCGCTCGTCGGCAAGGAATCCGCCCTGATGGCGGCCCGGCACAGGGCCAATATTCCCGATATTCGCCACTGGTGCGAAGTGATCCGGCAGGACAACCGGAGCTACCGGGAGTTCGAGAAAAGCACGGTCAGCGCGCCGGCAGCCCTGCTGATGGTCTGGACGATGCCGCCGCTTTGGTCTCCCGAGCCGAAGGCGCCCACCGAACCCCACGAACGGGCCATCCGGCTGCTGGAGGAGGCAGGTTACACCACCGGTCTTGCCGTCGCGCTCGAGCAGAAGTTCATGCGGCCTCTGAAGGTCGGGGAGCGGCTGAGCTACAAGGTGAAGGTCTCCGCCGTATCACCCGGCGAAGTCGAGACCGGTATCGGGCGCGGCTATCAACTGGATCTGCACTACACCTTCCAGAACCAGGACGGCGAGCTCGTGAGCGAGCAAGTGTGCCGCCGCGCCCAGGTCACCAAGGTGACAGCGCAGACGAAGCACTGAGACCGACTCAACGGAGGCACGGAATTCATGGCCAACAAGTTCGGCGTCCTGCCGTTCAACAGTCCGGTCGAGCCGACCATGGACTATTCGAAGATTGCTCCGCTCATCGGCGTGCAGAGCCCGCGGCATCTGCCGCACGACCGGGTAACGGTGGAGGACGTGGACCGGTGGTGCCAGGTCATGCGGGACACCAATCCGCTCTACACGGACGAGGAGTACGCGCGACAGAGTCCCCATGGCGGGCTGCTCGCGCCATCGGGCATGGTCCACGTGTTTGCACTGGGGACGATGAAAGCCGCGATCGACCAGTTCGTGCACGGCAAGTGCGAGTTTCCGGACGACCCGAACGTCAAGCTGAACACCGTGGTCGAGGAGGAGGGCTACACGGGCGTCATGGCCACGGCGCAGCGCCAGCAGCATTTCAGGCGCCTCCGGGTGGGCGACGAAATCCACTGGACGCTCGGCATTGCACGCCTTTCCGACTACGACCATCTGACCCGCCAGGGAGTCGGCCGCAAGTACCAGATGCTGTACCAGTTCTTCAACCAGAATGACGAACTGCTGTGCAACCAGACCTTCGACGTGCTCGTCTACCGGGCACCCATGAGTACCCGCCGCCTGTACGCGGGTTGAGTGCATCCACGAATCGACAGGAAGAGGAATCAGGCCATGTCGCGCGAGATCAACAATGTCTATTGGGAAGACGTGCAGGTCAAACAGGACCTCCCGGAGAAGAGCCGGGTCATCGACACGACACTGATCGCGATGGGCGCGACGTGGGCCACGCACGACTTCATGCCGGTGCACCACGACCGGGACTTCGCGCAGTCGAAGGGCGCGCCCGACATTTTCATGAACATCCTCACCTCGAATGGCCTGATGATGACCTATCTCGAGCAGTGGGCCGGTCCCAAGGCCGTGATCAAGGACATCTCGATCAAGCTGTCCGTGCCGAATTTCCCGCGCGACAAGATGGACATGAATGCCCGCATCACGCGCAAGTGGCAGGAGAAGGGCGAGAACCTGATCGAGGTTGCTTTCAACGGAGACAACCAGATGGGGCCACACGCCTCCGGCACGGCGATCATCTCCCTGCCGACGCGAGGATAAGGCGATGTCGCTGAAGAACAAGGCGTGCGTTGTCGGCATCGGCTCGACGGAGTTCACGCGCAACGCCGGGCGCAGCGAGATCCATCTCGCGGTGGATGCAGTCACGGCCGCGTGCGTGGATGCCGGGCTCGAGATCGACCAGATCGACGGCATGTCGAGTTATGGCACCGCCGGCATTTACGCGGCGGAACTCGCGCCCGACATCGATGTGGCGCGCAGCCTCGGCATTCCGAACCTGCGCTATTTCGGCCAGACCCCCTGGGGCGGCGGGGCGAGCTGCGGGACCGTGGCGCAAGCGGCGATGGCCGTCGCGTCCGGCGTGGCGAACTATGTCGTGTGCTACCGGTCGTTGAAGCCCGCGAGCGGAACCGTCCGTTACGGCCGCCCGACGGCCATCCCGGCGGAGTATCGTTACAGCTATTACATGCCTTTCGGCTTCGCGAGCCCCACGATGTGGGTCGCCATGCAGGCGCAGCGCTGGATGCACGAGACGGGTGCGACGCGCGAGCAGCTCGGTTACGTGGCGCTCGTGTGCCGCGAGAACGCCTTGCGCAACCCGCGAGCGATGTTCTACGGCAGGTCGCTCACCATGGAGGAGTACCTGCACTCCCCCATGTCGTCCGAACCCTTCACGTTGCACGATACCTGTCTCGAAAACGATGGCGCCGTCGCGCTGATCGTCACGACGCCCGAGCGTGCCCGCGACCTGAAGCAGAAACCGGCGTTCATCAGCGGCGTCGGTTTCGGCACCTCCTACGATTCGCACAGCATGACGTCTTTCTATCGTGATTCGATCGGCCTGCCGGAATGCACGGAAGCGGCCCGCGAGGTTTTCCGGTCCGCGGAGATGACGCCGAAGGATATCGACGTCGCGCAGCTCTACGATGCCTTCACCGTGACGGTGCCGATGCAACTCGAGACCTACGGCTTCTGCAAGTATGGGGAAGGTGGGGCATTCTGCCAGGGGGGCGATCGCATCCGTCTCGGCGGCGAGTTGCCGATCAACACCTCGGGCGGCATGTTGGCCGAGGCCTACATCCATGGCATGAACATGATCGCGGAAGGCGTGCGGCAGGTGCGCGGCACTTCGACCTCGCAGGTGAAGGACGCGCAGAACGTGCTCGTCACCGGGGGCCTCGGCGTACCGACGACCGCGCTCATCCTGACCCAGGGCAACTGACCAGTATCGCAGCACGGGAGTCGAGCCGATGTCCATCGAATACAACCCGAAGTACATGAAGCACTTCTATGACCCTGTCTGGGAGAACTTCGAGAGTGGCTTCTGGCAAGGCATCAAGCAGCGCAAGTTGAAGTTCCAGAAGTGCTCCGCGTGCGGCACATTCAGCCATCCTCCCCGGGTCCGGTGCGCGAAATGCAAGGGTGATGCCTGGGAATGGGTCGAATCCAGCGGCAAGGGGCGCATCTACAGCTGGACCGTGGTACGGCAGGAAGTACATCCTGCCTTCCGCGTGCCGTTTGAGGTCGTGCTGGTCGAGATGGTCAATGAGCCGGGAGTGCGGCTGGTTTCCAACCTGGTCGATTGCGAGGCCAGCGAGATCTCCTTTGGCATGCCGGTCGAGCTCTGTTTCAGGGAGGTCACGAAAGAGTGGGCGTTGCCCATGTTCAGGAAGGCCGGCGGCTGAGCGACGCCAGGAGCGGCACGCATGGATTTTGCGCTGAATGACGAACAGCAGCTGTTCCGGGATTCGGCCCGCCGGTTCCTGCAGGAGCAGTGTCACGCCAGGGTACTGAGGGAGCTCGAGAAGAGTCCCTTCGGCTTCTCGGAGAAGCTCTGGCAGGGGATGGTCAAGCAGGGCTGGACCGGCATCATCGTTCCCGAGCGCTATGGCGGCTCGAGCCTCGGCTATCTCGAGCTGGGTGTGCTGCTCGAGGAGATTGGCAGCGCTGCATTCGACAGTCCGTTCTTCGCCAATCTGATCGCAACGCTCGCAATGCTGGTGGGCGGCAGCGCCGGGCAGAAGGAGCAGTTCCTCCCTGCCGTCGTCGACGGCACGATGATCGTGTCGCCGGCGGTCGAAGAGCCAGGTGTTTCCTACGAGCTTCGCTTCGTGTCGACCCGTGCCACACGTTCCGGGGGTGGCTATCGCCTCAGCGGTCGCAAGATGTTCGTGCCTTATGCGACTGCCGCGAGCCACCTGCTGGTGTTCGCGAGGACGGGGGGCGCCGCCGGCGACAAGGACGGATGCACTCTGCTGCTGGTGGAGCGCAATTCCCCGGGGATCGCCCTGGCGCCGCTCGCGACCATCGCGCCAGACCGGCAGTTCCAGGTGGATTTTGATGACGTGGTCGTTCCGGCCGAGGCCGTGGTAGGCCAGGCCGGTGCCGCACTCCCGATGCTGGAAGATGCCTATGGCAAAGGCACGGCCCTGATCTGTGCCGAGATGGTGGGCGGCGCCGCACATCAGCTCGCGGTTACGGCCGAATACATGAAGCAGCGCGTGCAGTTCGATCGTCCACTCGGCACTTTTCAGGCCGTGCAGCATCATCTGGCCGACATGTTCACGCTGGTGCAGGGATCGCGCTGGACCAGCTACCAGGCCCTGGACCGGCTGGACCGGAACATGCCGGCCACGCGGGAGATCGCCATCGCGAAGGCCTTCACGAGCGATGCCTGCCAGCGCGTGGCGGCGCTGGCGCATCAGCTGCACGGCGGCGTGGGCGTCGACATGGAGAACGACCTGCAGTTCTACTTTCGGCGCGCCAAGGCCATGGAACTGAAATTCGGTCCGTCACCCGTGCAACTGAAGCGCCTGGGTGAGCAGCTCGAGGCCGGGGCCAGTGCACGCAGCGGGAGCGAGGATGGATTTTGAACTGACAGAGGCCCAGCAACAGCTGCAGCGGGAAATCGTTGCCTATCTGGAGAAGCACGTCACGCCGCAGCTGCAAGCCGAACTCCTGGCCCAGCAGGAAGGCGGCGGGCCGGCGACGCATCCGCATTACAACCGCTTCATGCAGCAACTGGGACGTGATGGCTGGCTCGGCCTGGCCTGGCCGAAGGAGTACGGCGGCCAGGAAAGGGACGCCATCGACCAGTATATTTTCTTCGATACGATTGCCGGCTACTACCGCATCCCGATCCCGTTCCTCGCGATCAATGCCATCGGTTCCACGATCATGCGGGCCGGGAGGCCGGGGCAGAAAGATCGTTTCCTGCCGCCGCTGCTGCGGGGGGAACTGAACATCGCAGTCGGCTACACGGAGCCCGGGGCGGGTACCGACCTCGCTTCGCTGAAGACACGGGCGGTTCGTGAGGGTGACCACTACGTCATCAACGGGCAGAAGGTCTTCACCAGTCTGGCCCATTTCTGCGACTACATCTGGCTGGCGGCCAGGACCGACCCAGCCGCGAAGAAGCACAAGGGCATCTCCATCTTCATGGTGGATACGCGCCTGCCGGGCGTCACCATCACGCCGCTGCACACCATGGGCGGCTTCCGGAGCAATGTCACTTTTTACGACAATGTGAAGGTGCCGGCAGACTGCCTGATCGGCGAGGAAAACAAGGGCTGGAGTTACATCAACTCGCAGCTCGCGATGGAGCGGATCGGGCTCGTGCCGCACTCGCGCATGAGACGGATGCTCGAGGACATGATCCGGTGGACGAAGGACACCGTGATCGACGGACGGCGGCTCTTCGACGAACCGTGGGTGCGGGAGAAGCTGGCGGATCTCACCGTGCGGACCGAAGTGCTGCGGCTGTTCAATTTCCGCGCGGCCACGATGATCGCGCAGGGCATCGAACCCTTCGCCGAGGCTGCCATGACCAAGGTCTACGGATCGGAGTTGTTCCAGACCGTGGCCGGCACCTGCATGGACATCATGGGGCTGATCGGCGGATTGCAGCCGCCTTCCGGTCTTTCGCCGGCGCAGGGAGTCTTCCAGCGCGACTTCGCCGCACTGCGCCTGCTCACCTTCGGTGGTGGCGCCAATGAAGTGCTCAAGGACATGATCGCTGTCAGCGGGCTTGGCATGCCGCCCTCACGGCTCCCGTAAGGAGTACAACCATGACGATCGCGAGGCGAAGTTTCCTCAGGGGGGTGGGCAGCGGGCTCGGCCTGTCGCTCCTGCACTTGAGCTGGAGGGCGGGCGCCGAAGCGAGTGCCGCAACGCCCTCCGGTATGGCAGCGGTGCAGTACGAGAGCTTCGAGGACATCTGGCGAGCGAAGTGGAACTGGGACAGCGTTTCCAAGGGAAGCCACTTCGTCAACTGCTGGTACCAGCGAGGCTGCAACTGGAACGTCTATGTCAAGCAGGGGATCGTCTGGCGCGAGGAGCAGTCCGGCACCTATGAGCAGATCGATCCGAAGATCCCCGACTACAACCCGCGCGGATGCAACAAGGGCGCCTGCTACTCGGAACGCATGTATGACGGCGCCCGGATGCGTCATCCGCTGAAGCGGGTCGGCGAGCGCGGCTCGGGCAAGTGGCAGCGCGTCAGCTGGGATGAAGCACTCACCGACATCGCCGACCGGATGATCGATGTCATGGTGAGCGACGGCCCGGGCGCGATCATGTGGGACCAGGGCGCCGTGACCGGCGGCGGAGCAGGTCTGGCCCAGGCGCGTACGACGCTCGTGCTCGACACGCCGGTGCTCGACTGGAACGCAGAAGCCGGCGATCACCGGCCGGGCGTGGCGGTGACGCTCGGCAAGATGACCTTCTGCAGTTCGATGGATGATCTCTTCCATTCGGACCTCATCTTCATCTGGGGGGGCAATCCGGTCTACACCCAGATCCCCAATGCCCACTTCATCACGGAGGCTCGCTACAACGGCGCGCGCGTCATCACCATTGCACCCGATTACTCCGCCTCGGCCATCCATGCCGACCAATGGGTGCCCGTCAAGGTGGCGACCGACGCGGCGCTCGGCCTGTCCATGGCTCATGTGATGATCGAGGAGGGCATCTACAACCACAAGTTCGTGCAGGAACAGACCGATCTGCCGCTGCTGGTGCGCAGCGACAACGGCCGCTTCCTGCGCCAGTCGGAGATGGAAGCGGGGGGCCAGGATGACCGCTTCTATGTCCGTGATCGCGTGAGCGGCAGGATCGTGCTCGCGCCGCAGGACACGCTTGCCCTGGGCGAGCTCGATCCGGCGCTCGACGGGGAGTTCGAGGTCGAAGGTCTGGCCGGCAGGATCCGGGTCACGCCGGTGTTCGCCCGGTTGCGTGCACATCTGAGTCAGTACGTCCCGGAGCGGGCAACGAAAATCTGCGGTGTCGATCCCGACACCATCCGGAGCCTGGCGCGGCAACTTGCGCGAGCACGTGCTGCGACCTGCCTCTGCCAGTCGAATTTCTCCAAGTACTACCACGCGATCGAAATGGAGCGGGCGCAGATCCTGTGTTTCGCGCTGGCGGGCCAGATGGGCCGCAAGGGCGCCGGGTACCTGGGCTTCGCGTATCTGTCTGTCGACGGGGTCGACGGTCTGGCGGTAGCCGCGGGAGCTGATGATCCGAAGCGCATTCTGGCGGGCATAGGGCTGCAGATGGCGCCGTTGGTCCAGGAGAACCTGGCCAAGGGTTACACGACCGAGATGAGCCTGTACGACCTCGCCCGCAAGAGTTACGGCGATGGCTCCATGGCGGCCACCATGCTCTGGCTCTATCACCAGGTCGGCATGGCCGACACCTACGGCCGCACGGAGAAATGGGATCCGCATCTGAAGCGCCCGTTTGCCGCCTACATGGACGAGGCGATCGGGAAGGGCTGGCACTTCGAAGGCCAGACCCGGCCGCGCATCTTCATGGAGGCCGGTGGCAACGTGCTGCGTCGCTGGCGCGCCTACGACAAGGTGGCCGAGAAGTTGCTGCCCATGCTCGATCTCATGGTGACGATCGACTGGCGCATGAGTACGACGGGGTTGTACAGCGATTACGTGCTGCCGGCGGCCGCCTGGTACGAGAAAGACGACATCACCTGGGTCACGCCGCTCGCACCGTTCTCGCAGGTCATCACGCGTGCAGTCGAACCGCTCGGCGAGGCCAAGGCTGACTGGGAGTTCTACTGCCTGCTGCTGAAGACGATCCAGCGGCGGGCCGCCGAGCGGAGCCTGCGCGGGTTCAAGGATCGCCACGGCAACACGCGCTCCTTCGATGTCTACGACCAGTTCACCTTCGGTGGGCGTTACACCGAGAAAAATCCTTCCGATTTCCTCGAGTTGGTACTTGGCCTGTCGACCAACGTGGGCGGCATCGACTGGCAGAAACTCAAGGAGAAGGGCTTCCAGCGCTTCACGTCCGTCGGCGATGCCTATGCGAACATCGGCAACGCGACGGACATCCGGGCGGACGAGACGATTACCGCCGGTCTCTGGCACACGGAAAAGAAGTTGCCCTGGCCGACGCTCACGCGGCGCATGCAGTTCTGTATCGACCATCCCTTCTATGAAGAGCTCGGGGAGATGCTGCCGGTGCACAAGGACCAGCCGCGCATCGGCGGGGATTATCCATTGCAGCTCACCGGCGGTCACACACGCTGGTCGATCCACGCGAGCTGGCGCGACCAGAAATACATGCAGCAGCTGAACCGCGGACAGCCGGTCATCTTCATCGGGGTGGAGGATGCTGCGACCCGCAGCATCGAGGATGGTGACCAGGTACGGCTGTTCAACGACGTGGGTTCATCGGAACTGATGGCGAAGGTCAGCCCGGCGCTGCGGCCGGGCCAGGTCATCGTCTACCACGCATGGGAGCCTTTCATGGCAAAGGACCGCAAGGCGGCCAATACCGTGACGCCGAGTCCCATCAACCCGATCGGTCTGGCCGGCGGATACTTCCATATCCAGCCACGTCCCGCGGAATACGGACCGGGCCCGACGGACCGTGCGACGCGCGTCGAGGTCGAAAAGGTGCACTGATCGGGGAACCCGGCGCGGCGCCGTCCGTTCACGGTCGATGCCCTGGGCCTGCGAGGCATGTGCTCGCTCTTCCTGCCTGTCTCTGCTATACGTCACCGCAGCAGCAATGGCGACAGCAGGTGTGTTGGAGCAGGTGGCCGGGCACGCAGCCCGGGCAGAAGACGAAGTGGGGCTGGCGCCGATGCTCGAGGCGTTGCAGTTGCCCTTCGAGCGTTACTGTGCGCTGCTCGAACTGATCTACCAGGGCCCGCTCGAGACCGTCCCGTGTTGCCGGGCGATGACCGAGCTGCGTGGCTGGCTGAAGGCCAACGGCAGTGTGCTGATCCTGCGCCCGGCACGGGCCAACACGATGGCGGTCGTGATCCGGGATCGCGGCAGGGGACCCAGGCTCTCGACATCCGTCTACACGCAGTTTCCGATCTTTTCCCTCGACCCTTTCGTCGGGCTGCCGGCCGATCGTGCGGTGACGCTCGATGAAATCATCGATCCGGCGAAATGGATCCAGGGCGAGTTCTTCAAGCAGTACGTCGAGCCACGCCAGGTCCGCTACATCCTCGGGGCCGATATCCATGGCGATGAGGGGCGCGAATTCCGCCTGCGCTTCACGCGACCGGCAACGAGCGCGGAG
This sequence comes from Pseudomonadota bacterium, assembly GCA_963204795.1. Classification (GTDB taxonomy): domain Bacteria; phylum Pseudomonadota; class Gammaproteobacteria; order Steroidobacterales; family Steroidobacteraceae; genus CADEFQ01. The sequence continues at coordinate 14,880 of CAUJHX010000205.1, forward strand.
TTCTCTGCGGCAGACAAGGCGCTGGTGCAGGCGCTCATCCCCCACTTCAGGCGCGCACTCAGTTTCCACGATCGCCTCCGGCAGGTGGAAACGGAAATGCAGCTCTACGCGAACGTCATGAGCGGCATGCTCGTGGGCTCCGTGATTCTCGACGGGGCTGGGATGGTCCTGCGCTCGAACAGTGTCGCTCAGGCGATCCTGTCGGAGCACGACGGGCTCAGCACGGCTGCCGGGCGTCTCGCGGCCGAATACCGGGCAGAGCATAGAGAGCTGCAGCGCCTGATCCGCCAGACCCTGGACATGCCGCCCGGCCAGCCCGCCGTGACCGAAGCGCTATCCATCAGCCGCGCCTCGGGGCGGGCGAGCCTGAGCCTGATGATTCGCCCGATACCCTTGAGCGAGTGCTCCGACGGGCCGAATCGGCCCACGGTCGCGGTCTTCATCCGCGACCCGGAACACCAGGCCCAGCCTTCCATCGAACTCGTGCAACGACTGTTCCAGTTCACGCCCGCCGAGGCGAAGCTCGCGCTGCTGCTCGCCGATGGGCTCAGCCTCGATGAGGCCGCCGGGATGATGAAGATTCGCCGGAACACCGCTCGCGCTCACCTGCGAGCGATTTTCTCCAAGACCGGCGTGAAGCGCCAGATCACCCTCGTGAGGCTGTTGCTCAACAGTGTCGCCTCGATCGGCAACTGACGGCCCCGGCGAGTTTCAGAACGCGTATTCGACGCCGACGCCGTAGGTCCTCGGCCGGGCGTAGGACACGCCGTCATAGGTCTCGAGCAGAAAGACGGCCCGCGAATGTCTCTCGTCGGTGAGATTCCTGCCCCACAGGCTCACGCGCAACCCGGAGTCGCGCGGCTGCCAGGAGGCCCGTGCCGACAGCGCCGTGTAGGAAGGCTCGCGGATGCGTTCGTTCGAGTCCCAGTAGAACTCATCCGAATGATAGGCCGTTGCCGAAAGCTCCAGGGGCCCGAAGCCGAAGTCGTGCGCATAATTCGCGGTCACGCCGAGCGTCCACTGGGGCGAGCGTGGTTCCTTCATGCCGCTGGCGTCGATGACCGCGTTGGTGTTGCCGCAGCGGCAGGCGGCACTGATCAGGGGCTCGAGCACCGCAGCGTCGGGATAGCGGTCATATTCGGCGTGCAGCAGCGCGAGACCCGCCGTGAGCGTGAACTCATCGGTGACCCGTGCAACCAGATCGGCATCGAGTCCGTAGAGTTCGGACGATGCCGCATTCGCCGTGATGTTGAAGTTGTTGGCGACCGTCATGACCTGCTGGTCGGTGTAGTCGTAGTAGAAGGCCGAGAGATTCGCGCTCAGGCGTCGCACCGGCGAGGTTTTCAGACCCACCTCGATCGCCTTGAGTTCTTCCGGGTTGAAGGGATTCGGGTCGGCCGCGGCGATGTTGAAACCGCCACTCTTGAAGCCTTCCGAGTAGGTCACGTAGAGGTGGTCGTCCTCGAGCAGGCGATAGCGCAGCGAGACACGCGGCGTGAAGCTGTCCCAGCTCTTCGATCCAAGCCTCGGCATGTCGGGCTCCGGGCCCGGGCCGAACTGGAAGGTGCCATATGCGGTCCGCTTCTCGTCGCTGTAGCGTGCGCCGCCCGTAAGGCTCAGCCGCTCGGTCAGGTCGAAATTCACTTCGCCAAAGACCGCGTAGGCTTCCGTGACCTGCTTCGACCAGACATGGATCGGCACCGGGCCGGCAAAGCTGCCGAGCACGTCGAGCGGGTCGTAGCGGCCATCGGCATGGTAGTAGAAGAGCCCCGCCACGGCACTGAAGCGCCCGCGCTTCTCGCTCGAGAAAATGAGCTCCTGGGAAAAGTCCTTCTGCAGTTCGTTCAGTCCGTAGAAGAGCAGGTCGAGGCTCGACCCGTCCGCGTCCTGCGTGTAATAGGCGTCGGTCTTGTTGTAGGCCGTGACGGAGGAGAGCGTGCCGGCGGCGAAGTCGAAGTCCGCCTTGAGACTGGCGAGATGCACGGTGCTGTCGAGGAAGTCCTCGCCGTTGGATGCGAACTCGTACGGTCGATCGGCAATGATGGCTCCGGGGAACAGGCGCGCAATGGTATTGCCACCGATCGTCGCATAGGGGGTGGTGTCACCGTCCCAGCGGTCCATGTAGCCGAGGGTCAGCAGCAGTTTCAGGTTTTCCGTCGGCTTTGCGAGCAGCTTGGCGCGTACCACCGTGCTTTCGATGCCGCCGACATCGTCTTTCCCCGTGACGATGTCACGGTGATAGCCGTCGCTGTCCTGACGGAATACGGACAGGCTCCCGGCCAGCTTCTCACCCGCCAGCGGCCCGCTGATGTAACCCTTGGCGACCACGTCGGAGAAACGCCCATACTCGAGACCCACCCGACCCGTGGTGGCAAAAGCCGGATCGAGCGTGAAGACGCGGATCGCCCCTCCGGTGGCATTGCGCCCGAAGAGCGTGCCCTGTGGCCCCTTGAGCACCTCGATCTGCTGCACGTCGGGCAGGTCGAAGCTGTTGGAGACCTGGTTCGCCTGGTAGACGCCATCGATGTAGACCGCCACGTTCGGATCGTTGCCCGGATCGGTCTGCTGGGACTGGACACCGCGAATCGACGGCTGGGTGTTCGCACCGGCGCCGGCGATGCGCACACCCGGCGCGACCGCCGGGAGATCGCGCAGGTTCGCGACCCCCGCCTTCTCGAGCTGCTCTCCCGACTGCACGGTGATCGCGATCGGCACTTCCTGCAGCCGCTCCGCGCGACGTTGTGCCGTGACGATGACTTCTTCCACTTCATCCGTGTCGTCAGCAGCCCCACTTGTGACCTGCGACTGGGCCAGAGCGCCGGCTGCGATGCCTGCGCAGCACAGGCCGGCGAGCAGCGGAAGTTTCCCGAGGCGACTGCTCATACGCACTTTTCCCATCGCGGTCAGAAGCTGAAGATGAGATCGATGCCGTAGCTGCGCGGCTCGCCCCAGACGTTGCCCGCGTAGCCGAGGGAACCGAAGTCGATGCCGTGGATGCGGTACTCCTCATCGGTGAGATTGCGGCCCCACAGCGCGAATGAGGCCTTGGCCGCGCCGACCGACACATCGGCCAGCGTGAGCCGGGCATCGAGCAGGCTGCGAGCGGCACCCGGGATCGACTCGTTGAAGGGAGTGCCGATCAGCGAAGGCTGGAAATACACCTTGCTGCGGTAGTTGTATTCCAGACGACCCGAGAGCTGGCCGACGCTGAAGCGCGGCAGGTCGTACTGCAGGGCCGCGCTCGCCGTTTCCTTGGCCGAGTACGTGAAGTGGGCTGTTCTGGCCACGTCGACGGTCAGATTGGTCACCGGGTCGACGAGCAGGAACTCCTTGAAGTCGCGATCGATGTAGCCCAGGGAGCCCGAGAAGGTCAGGCCGTCGGTGAGGGCGGCCTCGAACTCCAGCTCGAGGCCCTTGTATTCGGCCTTGCCGGCGTTCACGGTATTGCTCGTGGCGCCGCGGCTGCCGGCGACGAACTGCTGGAACTGCATGTCCTTGTGATCGACGTAGAAGAGCGCGGCGTTCAGGCGCAGGCGCCGGTCGAAAAGTTCGGACTTCGCCCCGAGCTCATACGAGGTCAGGTCCTCCGGTTCATAGCCGCTGTTGATCGAGCGGGCGTTCATGCCGCCGGCCTTGTACCCGGTGGCCGCACGAGCGTAAGTCATGACATTGTCGTTCAGCTGGAAGTCGAGCGTGGCGGACCAGTTGAACTGGCTGAAGTCCTTGCTCAGGTTGCGCACGAAGGGCGCGGTCTGCTCCAGTTCCTTCTTGTCTTCCGTATAGCGTACGCCGCCCGTGAAGCTGAGCCGGTCTGTCAGGTCGAAGGTGGCCTGCGCGAAGGCGGCTTTCGAATCCGACTCGTGCACGTAGCTGATATCGCTTTGCAACGGCACCGCGAATGGGGGGAACGGTGCTGGCAGGGCGATGACCGGGTACTGCCGGCTGTATTCGCGGCTGCGTTCCTTGAAGTAGAAGAGCCCCGCGACGTAGTCGAACCGTTCGCCGACGTTGCCGATCAGGTTGAACTCCTGGCTCACCTGGTGCTGGCTGCGGGGGGAGATGCCGGCCGTGAAGAGATTGACCTCGCGAATACCGGTCGGAATGATGGTGTAGGGCGGGGCGAGGGCTGCCGGGCTCACCGTGAACGCGCGGATGCCGTTCTGGCCATCCATCCCGCCGTTGCGGGTGATCTGGCTCCACTCCCGGTAGCCGGTGAGTGAGCGCAGCAGCGTGTTGGCATTCAGGTCGAACTCGAGCCTCAGGCCGTGGCCGTCCACCTTGTCCGTGTTCATGCGATCGACATTCAGATACAGGGAATCAAGCCGGTCAGCCGACACCTGCGGCGCGCGACCGCCATAGCCTGGCGAGGCATTCCACAGGCGCATCACGGTCGCGTTGGCGATGGTGGCCTGCCAGGCCGCAGGGATACCCTCACGCTTGTTGTGATCGAAGGCGTAGTCGGCGCGGAAGGCTCCGCCACGGTCAAACGAGAGGGCGACGCGGCCTGCATCGAGCTTGGAGGCACCCGGATCAAGATCGCCCGGCGCGTTGAGGTTGTTGACGTAGCCGTCCTGCTCGCGATGCACGTAGGTGAGCTTGGCGCGGATGCCGCTCTCGCCCCACTGGCCGGTATCGACGCTCGTGCGTGTCTGCCACTGGTTCCAGTTGCCGAAGCTGAGTTTCTCCTTGATCCCGAACTTGTCCGCGGGCTTGGCGGTGATGAGGTTCACCGCTCCACCAATCGTGTTGCGGCCGTAGAGGGTGCCCTGGGGTCCGCGCAGGATTTCGATGCGCTCGAGGTCGAGCAGATCGAAGGCGGCGCCGGCCTGACGGCCGATCACCACGCCGTCCACGTAGAGGCTGACCGGCGAGTCCGAGGTCAGGATCGGGTCGCCGTTGCCGATGGCGCGGATGGCAATGGTGGAGCTCGAGGTCGATCCCGGTGTCGTCGTCGTCGTGAGCGTCGGCGCGAGGGATGTCAGATGACTGACATCCACGATGCCGCGCTGCTCGAGCGCCTTGGTCGTGATGGCGCTGACGGCCAGCGGCGTGCGCTGCAGGTTCTCCTCGCGCTTCTGCGCCGTGACCACGACTTCGTCGAGCTTGAAGGTGCCCTCGGTGGAGTCCGCTGGGGTGCCTGTGCCCTGGGCAAAGGCCGGCTGCAGCGCCAGGCTGCAAGCGAGGCAGGTGCCGCCGAGAATACGGGCCGCGTCGGTGATCTTCATCGCTTGTCCCCCTCGATACGATGTCAATGTACTTGACGATTCATCCGTTGCACCCGGACCACATCTGCAGGTCGGGAAACAACATTCGGGAAGAGACTAGGAAGCACGTCCCGTTGCGACATCGTCCGACCGGACTACCTGTTGTATTGTCGTCCTGCCTTCCTATCATTCGGGACCGGCGGCGGTGGCGAGGAAGGAACACCATGGGAGCGAATACTTTCGCAAGGGTTGTTGGCGCGGCGCTGCTCTCGTGTCTGCTGGTTCCATCTTCCTGGCCCGGTTCGCCGCCCGGCGTGCCGCAACCCGTGCGGGCCCCGGAAGGTGCCCCGAATGTGCTGCTGGTGATGACCGACGATGTGGGCTTTGCGGCCGCGTCGACCTTCGGCGGACCGATCCCGACGCCCAACCTCGATCGACTGGCGGCACAGGGCCTGCGTTACAACCGCTTCCACACGACCGGCATCTGCTCGCCGACCCGTGCGGCACTGCTGACGGGGCGCAACCATCACGCCGTGAGTGCCGGAATCATCACGGATCTGGCGACTGCCCAACCCGGCTACTGGTCGCAGTTGCCACGCAGCGCCGCCACGATTGCAGAGGTGCTGCGCCTCAGTGGAAACAACACTGCCATGTTCGGCAAACATCACAATGTGCCCAACTCGCAGCTCTCGGCCGCGGGTCCCTTCGACCTCTGGCCGACAGGCCTGGGCTTCGAGTATTTCTACGGCTTTCTCGGCGGCGACGTCGACCAGTGGCAGCCCCGGCTGTATCGCGGTATCTCACCCGCCGAGCCACGGTACCCGGGCGATCCGGGCTACATCCTCGACCGCGACCTGGCAGACGATGCGCTCGCCTGGATCCACAACCAGAAGGCGGCGGCGCCCGACAAGCCCTTCTTCGTCTACCTGGTGCCCGGCGCGGCGCACTCGCCGCATCAAGCGCCTAAGGTCTGGATCGATCGTTTCCGCGGCCAGTTCGACCAGGGCTGGGACCGCTTGCGCGCCGAGAGTTTCGCGCGCCAGAAGAGGCTCGGCATCGTGCCGGAAGAGGCGCGACTGACGGCGCGGCCAGCAGAGATCCCGGCCTGGTCCAGCCTGCATGCGAACGAGAAGCGTGTCTATGCCCGGATGATGGAGGTCTATGCCGGCATGCTCGCGCACCAGGACCAGCAATTTGGACGCATTCTGGCCGAGCTCGAACGCATGGGGTTGATCGACGACACGCTGATCGTCTTCATCGAAGGAGACAACGGGGCAAGTGCCGAAGGGGGCATGACGGGCAACGTCAATGAAATCGGCGCGATGGTCAATGACGTGAAGCCCGACGCGCAATGGTTGCTCTCGATGGTCGACCAGCTGGGTGGTCCCGATACCTATGGGCACTTCCCGGCCGGTTGGGCCTGGGCGACCGATGCGCCCTTCCAGTGGACAAAACAGGTCGCGTCCCATTTCGGCGGGACGCGCAACGGCCTCGTCATCTCCTGGCCCCGGAAGATCAGGGCGAGAGGCTTGCGAACGCAGTTCCACCATGTCATCGACGTGATGCCGACGATCCTCGAGGCCGCCGGAATCCAGGCCCCGGGCGAGGTCAATGGGGTGCGCCAGCAGCCTCTCGACGGTGTCAGCATGCTGTACAGCTTCGATGACCCGCGCGCCGCCGGTCGCCGGGCCACGCAGTATTTCGAGGTGCTCGGCAATCGCGCGATCTACCATGACGGCTGGCTGGCCAGCACGACGCCGCAGCGCATGCCCTGGAGCTTCGACGGGCCCGCGGGTGTACCCGACGCGTACCCATGGGAGCTCTACGACCTGCGGCACGATTTCAGCCAGGCACGCAATCTCGCCGCCACGCAGCCGGGAAAATTGCGGGAACTGCAAGCCCTGTTCGAGCGTGAAGCGATCCGCAACCACGTCCTGCCGCTGGATGACCGCATCGGTCATCTGCGTGCCCGGGACGCTGTGGGTGGCAGCGCGAAGCGAACGCACTTCGTGTACTGGTCGGCGGATGTGAGCGTGCCGAACCATGCTGCGCCACCGACGGTCGCCCGTTCATTCAGCGTGGTCGTCGACGTCATCGTTCCCGAAGCAGGCGGAGAGGGCGTGCTGGTGGCGACCGGGAGCCGGTTTGGCGGCTGGAGCTTCGGATTGGAACGTGGCCGACCTTCCTTGCACTATGTCGTCTCGCAGCGCCCCGGGGACCAGTTCCACATAGCCGGCGACACACAGGTGCCCGCAGGTCCGGTGCGCCTGCGGTTCGACTTCGATTATGACGGCGGCGGCATCCGTCGCGGGGGCCTCGCGCGCCTCGGAGTCAATGACGAGCCGGTCGCGAGTGGTCGCATCGGCCGCACCTTCGTCACGAGCGCCGGCATCGGTGAAACTTTTGACATCGGACGTGATACCGGTGTGCCGGTCAGTCCGGCGAGCGGCCCGTTCAACGGCGAGGTGCGCAGGGTCGAGGTCGAAGTGCGCTGAGCACCTATGGGCGTGAGCTCGACTGGACCGCCTTGTCGATCAGGCGTTCCATTTTCCCGTCGGCGTAGGGCGGGAGCATGCCGATGAGCCGGCGGGGATCGAACCATCCGGCCTTGAACACCGTGCGCGCGTGGCTGAACTCCAGGAAACCCTCGCGGCCGTGGTAGTGACCCATCCCTGAATCGCCAATACCGCCGAAAGGCGCATCCTCGAGCACCGGATGCATCGCGACTTCGTTGATGGAGACGCCCCCGGAGACGGTGTGATCCAGCACGTAACGCGCCTCCCGCGAGTCCTTGCCGAAATAGTACAGGGCGAGCGGTCGCGGACGGCGATTGATGCTGGCGACGGTCTCCTCGATGCGCTCGTAGGTCAGCAGCACCAGCGCCGGCCCGAAGATTTCCTCGCGCATGATGCGGGTGTCCCCGGGCGGATCGATCACGAGACGCAAGGGCAGGCGCCGTTCGCGGGGGCCATCGAAAGGGCCGCCGAAGGTTTCAACGCGTGCGCCGCGTGCCGCAGCCTCGGCAACATAGCCATCCACGCGCGCGCAGTGGCGCTCGTTGATGAGCGATACCCAGTCGGGGTTGTCGGCGTAGCTGCCCGGATAGAGCTTCGCATGCGCTTCGCGCATCGCGGCCACGAGCGCCTCGAGCTTCTCTCTTGCGACGTACAGGTAGTCCGCATTGATGCAGAGCTGCCCCGAATTCGTACCCTTGGCGATCATGATGCGCTCGGCAGCCATGCGCGGATCGGCGCTGCGGCTGATGATCACCGGCGACTTCCCGCCGAGTTCGAGCGTCAGCGGCACGAGATTCTCCGCGGCGCTGCGCATGACGGCCTTCGCCACGGCCGTGCCACCGGTGAGCACCAGATGATCGAAGGGCAGGGCGGAGAACGCCTGGCCGATCTCGACCCCTCCATTGACCACAGCGACCTCCAGCGGGTCGAAGTGCTCCTGCACGATCTGCGCAAGAGTCTCTGCCGTGCGCGGGTTGAGCTCGGAGGGCTTGATGATCGAGCGGTTGCCTGCTGCCAGCACGTAGGCGAGCGGCGCCAGCGTGGTGTAGAGAGGGAAATTCCAGGTACCCAGGATGCCCACGACGCCTTTCGGCTGGTACTCGACCCAGCCCCGGGCACCGAAGAGACTGAACGGCAGCACACCCTTGCAGCGGCGCGGCTTCATCCACCGCACCACGTGTTTTCGCGCGTACTTCAGTGATGTGATGGCGCCCAGGACGTCCATCGTCAGGCTCACCACCCTTGGGCGATTGCCGAAATCGGCATCGAGCGCAGCGCACAGCGCATCCCGATGCTTCACGAGCATGTCGATGGCCCGCTGCAGCCTGTCCCGCCGGACCACGGCGCTGACGGGGCCTTCAGTGACACGCGCAGCCTTCTGCCGTTGCAGCAGGCCTGCCAGATCGTCCGCCGAATTCACCATCGCTTTGCTCTCCGGAAATGCCTGCGCGGATCAGCCTGGGGTCGGGGTGGGCAGCAACCCGAACAGCGCGAGTCCGCCTTCGCGCGCCACGAGATCAACCTTGACCCGCGACGCCAGGCAACGCGATGACCTTGGTCTGCAGGTGCTCTTCGAAACCCTGCTCGCCGTTCTCCCGGCCCACACCGCTTTGCCGGTAGCCGCCAAACGGGGTATCGACATGGAACCACTGCCCGCCATTGACCGAGATCGTGCCGGCGCGAATGCGGCGTGCAACGCCGAGCGCGCGCTGCTCGTCCGTCGAATACACGGCGCCCGACAAGCCGTAGATGGAGTCGTTCGCGATGCTCACTGCCTGGTCGTCATTCTCGTAGGGAATGACGCAGCACACCGGCCCGAAGATCTCTTCCTGCGCGATGGCTGATCCCGGATCGACGTCCACGAACAGCGTCGGCTCGACAAAGAAGCCCCGCCGCGCGGGCCGGTCCCCGCCAAACAGCAAGCGTGCGCCCTCGGCGCGGCCCCGCTCGATCGAGGCCAAGACCCGTTCCTGCTGGCGCGCCGAGATCTGCGGTCCCTGCAGGTTCGCCGGGTCCTCCGGATCGCCGTACTTCCATGCGCCGAAGGCAGCGCGCAGGATCCCGAGGGCTTCTGTGTAACGTGCGCGCGGCACGAGCCAGCGTGTCGTGATCGCGCAGCCCTGACCCGAGTGGAGACAGGTCGCGGCGGCGCCCGGCAGCACGGCCGCGAGGTCGGCATCGTCGAGCACGATGGCCGCGCTCTTGCCGCCGAGCTCGAGGAACACCTTCTTCACGGTGGTCGCACCACACTCCATGACTCGTCGACCGGTGGCAGTCGAGCCAGTGAAGGTCACCATGTCGACGCGAGGATCGCGCACCAATGCTTCGCCCACGAGCGGGTCAGAGGAAGCGACGATGTTGAGCACGCCCGGTGGAAGGTCCGTGGCAGCCGTGGCGATCCGCCCGAGATGGGTCGCCGACCATGGCGTGTCAGGCGCGGGCTTCAGCACCACGGCGCAGCCGGCGGCGAGTGCGGCGCCGATCTTGGTGATGTTGAGCAGCAGTGGCGCATTCCACGGCGTGATGGCGCCGACCACGCCCATGGCCTCACGCCGCAGGATGCGCCGCTGGGGCCGGCCCAGAAAGCTCACGTCGGCCATCGGCTGCTCATACACCGCGGTCTCGGCCTTCCGGGCCCAGTACTCGAGCATGTCGATCGGATCGTCCACCTGCATGAAAGGGGTGAGGGCGATCGGGGCCCCCGCTTCCCGTACCACGATCGAGCGCAGCTGTTCTTTTTCCGCGACCAGACCGGCATGCAGCTGGCGCAGGCAGCGTGCGCGCAATGCGGCATCGGTCGCCCAGCCCGTTGCATCGAAGGCGCGACGCGCGGCGGCAATCGCGGCCTGCAGATCCGTGACCGTGCCGTCGGCCGTGGTGCCGAGCACATCCCCGGTGGCCGGGTTGATGTTCGGGAAACGTGCGCCGGACACGGATTCCACGAGCCGGCCGTCGATCAGGTGCCGGGTCTCGGGGGAGAGATCGGGAAGCGGCATCGTGCTGCTCAACAGCGGGTGATCTGCCCGCCATCCACCGCGAGACCGGGAGGACTCACCTCGCGCTCGCCACCTGGTCAGGCTCCTCGATCCAGAATCTCCAGCGGCAGAACGGCGCGTCCGGGCTGGCGCGCGGGGGCAGCAGCGGCCACTCCATCTTCATTTTCGGGTGGAACGCGGCGCAAATGGCCTCATAGGCACTGTGCTCGAAGCTGCCCGGTCCCGAAGCGCACAGCCGGTGCAGGCCGTCGCTGTCGCCCTGCTTCTCGTAGAAGCTCGCGTTCTGGCAGAACATGCCCGTGTAGCTGACGTCGTTGCGGTTCTTCACGTCGAAGTTGAACTGGTACATCCCGCCGCCACGACAGCCATCGGGGGCGACCTGGAAGTACTTGAACATCGAGATCACATCGCTGTCGCTGATCTGCAGCGTCTTGCGGATGAGCGGAATCGCAAAGCGCTTCATGACCCGCTGGTAGATCTCGTTGAACTGCTTTTGCCCCGCATCCTTGCCCAGTTGCTCCTGTGCCACCTGCACGGCCACGACGCACAGGCCCTGGAAGATTCTCTGGTAGGTTTCGATCAGCTTGACCAGTGTTTCCTTCGACAGGTCCGCGAACTGGAAGTCGGGCTTGAACTCACCGCTGTAATCGTTCAGATCGGGCATGTCCAAGTCCCTCCATGCAGGTGACGGTCGGTGTGACGGCAACGCAGGGCAGGCTAGGAAGGGATGTCTTGCTGCCGCATCGTCCGAGCGGACTACGCACTGCGCCGCAGACGCGCGAGCAGATCATCGAGACAGCGGCTTGCGGCCCGGCGCAGGCTGAAGGCCTGCGGATCAAGCACCCAGAACGCAAGCAAGCCCGACAGGGTGCTCATGATCAGCAGGGCAGCGTGCTGCGGATCGACACTTGCCGCGATTTCTCCGTGCTTCCTGCCCTGCCTCAGATAGCGCGCCAGTTCCGTGCGCGTGCGGTGATTCATCGCGCAGATCTGCGCCCGCAATGCAACACCCATCCCGGTCGGTCCCTCGCGTGCCGCCTCGCCAGACAGTATCAGGTAGGTGCGGAAATACTCGGGATGGCGTACGCCGGTCCCGATCCACCCCTGGATGATCACTCGCAGCCGCTCGAGTCCCCGCCCCGGTTCCCAGTCCGGCAGGGCGAAGTGGGTGCGGCCCGGGACGTAAGACAGGTAGCGATCGAGGACCCGGAGCAGCAGGCCTTCCTTGTTGCCAAAGAGATGGGCGGGCAGACCGCGGCTGTAGCCGGCCTCGGTTCCCACTTCGGACAGCGTCAGCCGATCGGTGCCCTTGCGCCCGATGACGTGCATGGCGGCATCGATGATCCGCTGCTCGGAGACCGCGCGGCGGCCGGTCTGGGTGCGGCGCTGCTTCTGCGACATGGAGGTGCTCCGGGACTCGCCCGCGTGATTGCCACCAATGACACAGCATGATAGCTTGCTTGTCGGTCAGCAAGTAAGTGCGCAGCTGCGGGCGGCGCTGAAGCAGAGGGAAGCCATGGGATTGAGCGGGCAGGCGGCGCTCGTGGGCGCCGCACAGTACCGGCCGGAGAAATACACCACTGCGCCCAGGATGTTTCACCTGGAGCAGGTGGCGGATCTGGCGACGCAGGCGCTGGCCGACGCCGGCCTCGGGCTCGGCGAGGTGAACGGCCTGATCGTGCATGGCCCGCAGTTCCACGAGGCCACGATATTCGTCCCGGCGATGGTCGGCGAGTACCTCGGCGTGACCCTCGATTACGCGGAAGTCGTGGATCTCGGCGGCGCAAGCTCGGTCGGGATGATCTGGCGCGCGGCGGCTGCGATCGAGATGGGCATGTGCGACACGGTGGTGTGTGTCATTCCGCAGCGCATGGCGCCCTTTGCGCCGGATGAAGATCTGTCCGAATTCGTGCGGGCGAGCCGTTTCGGAGGCCACAGCACGCGCTATGGCGCTCCCGAAGCCGAGCTGGACCTGCCCTACGGGCACATGGCGCAGAACAGCGGCTATGCGCAGATCGCGCAGCGCTATGCGGCCATCCATGGCTATGACCCCGCCGCACTGGCGCGCATCGCCGTCGCCCAGCGCTTCAATGCCTGCCACAACCCGGAAGCAATCTTCCATGGCCAGCCGATCACGATCGAGGATGTGCTCGCATCGCGCATGGTGGCTGAGCCGCTGCGCGTGCTCGAGATCGTGATGCCGGTGGCGGGTGGTGGCGCGATGGTGCTCACCCGCGCCGACCGCGCCAGGGACTGCCGGCACCGCGGGGTCCGGGTCGTCGGTTGTGGCGAGCACCTGCAGAGCAAGTCGCCAAGCTATGCGCGGGACATGCTTGCGACGCCGATCGGGCCGGCGTCACGGCGCGCGTTCGAAATGTCTGGTTTCAAGCCGGCCGACATGCATATGGCTCAGATCTATGACTGCTACACCATCACCGTGCTCCTGACGCTGGAGGATGCCGGCTTCTGCCCGAAGGGCACGGGCATGCGTTTCCTGCGCGAACACGACTTCACCTTCAAGGGGGACTTTCCGATGAATACGCACGGTGGCCAGCTCAGCTTCGGGCAGGCCGGTCTCGCCGGGGGCATGTCGCAGGCCATCGAGGCGATGCACCAGATCCAGGGGCGTGCGACCGGGCGGCAGCTGGCGCGGCACGATCTTGCGTATGTTTCGGGCACGGGCGGCGTGATGAGCGAGCAGGGCGCGCTGGTCTTGCAGGGGGCATGAAAGCGATGACCTGGAACAAGCCGCTGCCACAGCCGACGCCGATCTCGGCGCCATACTGGGAGGGACTGAAGGCCCACGAGGTGCGCATCCAGCAGTGC
>CAUJHX010000206.1 GCA_963204795.1 Pseudomonadota bacterium
CGAGGACGCCGTGAAGAACATGGGCTTCATCGGCGCGCACCTCTATCCGCACTGGTTCGACCTGCCGCCAGACCACGCGAAGTACTACCCCTTCTACGCCAAGTGCTGCGAACTCGGCGTGCCGATCCAGATGCAGGTCGGCCAGTCGATGGTGTACGCAAAGGAGCAGCCGATGCGCAGCGTCGGGCGCCCGATCCTGCTCGATGGCATCGCCTGTGATTTCCCGGAACTCAAGCTCATCGGCATCCACGTCGGCATTCCCTGGGCTGACGAGATGATCGCGATGGCTTGGAAGCACGCGAACGTGTACATCGGCTCGGACGCGCACAGCCCCAAGTTCTGGCCGCCGAGCTTCGTCAACTACATCAATACCTACGGACAGGACAAGGTGCTGTTCGGCACTGATTTTCCCGTGCTCGGCTTCAAGCGCACGATGGAGGAAGTGCTCGGCCTCGGCCTGCGCCCCGAGCCCCTGCGCAAGTTTCTGCGCGAGAACGCGCTGCGCGTTTACGGCCTGACCGGCTGAGAGCCACGGGCGGCGGGCGACGGGCTACGGGCAAGAAGCGTCGGTCAACCACGCAGCGTCAGCGCACGACGCAAGCCTGCTGGCGCTTCTGGCTCGTCGCCCGTCGCCTGTAGCCCGTAGCCCGTCGCGCCCTCAGTCAGCGCCGCGCGCCACCGTCCTCGCCGCGCCTTCTGCGGTCATCGCCGCGCCACTTGCGAGCAGCGCATCGATCGTGGAGTCACCGAGGCCGGCCTCCCGCAACACTTCACGGGTGTGCTCGCCGAGGCGCGGCGCGTGGCGTTCGATGCCCGCCGGAGTTGCGCCGAAGTTCACCGGGAACGCCGGCAACCTGAGCTTGCCTTCGGTCGGGTGATCGACCGACTGCCAGAAACCCACCGCCTCGAGATGCGGATCGGTTGCGAGGTCCTCGAGGCTGTTCACGACGATCGTCGGCACGCTCGTCTTCGAGAACAGATCGAGCCACTCGCGCGTGGTGCGCGTTGCCATGATCTTCGCCGTTTCCGAATAGGTTGCGTCGATGTTGCGCACGCGGTCTGCGAGCGTCCTGAAGCGCGGATCGGCGAGCAGGTCCGGCCGCTCGACCACGTTGCAGAAGGTGACCCAGTGCGCGTCGAGGTACGGCAGGATCGCGATGTAACCGTCCTGGGTCGGATAGGGCCGGCGCTCCTTGCTCATCAGGCGTGTGTAGCCCGGCCCACCCATCGGCGGATCGAAACTCATGCCCCAGAGATGCTCGCCCATCACGAAGTGCACCATCGTCTCGAACATCGGCACTTCGATGTCCTGGCCTTCGCCGGTGCGCTCACGATGCAGCAGCGCCGCAAGCACGGCGTAGACGACGGTCAGCGCGGTCGTCTTGTCGGCCACGACGGTCGGCAGGTAACGCGGCTCGCCGAGCACCAGTTTGTTGAGCATCGCAATGCCGCTCACTGCCTGGATCGAATCGTCGAGCGCGCCCTTGGCTCCGTAGGGGCCCTTCTTCGAGTAGCCGTACGCACCGCAGTAGATGATCCGCGGATTCACCTTCTTCAGGTCTGCGTAATCGAGTCCGAGCTTCGTCATCACCTGCGGGCGGTTGTTGTGCACGAACACGTCCGTCGTCCCGATCAGCTTGAGCAGCGCCTCGCGCGCCCCAGGCTGCTTGAGATCGAGCACAATGCTGCGCTTGTTGCGGTTGCAGGTGAGATAGAGCGCCGCCATGCCGGGATGCCGCGATGCGCCCAGTGTGCGGTTGCTGTCGCCGCGCGGCGCCTCGATCTTCACCACGTCGGCGCCCATGTCGCCGAGAAACTGGCAGGCCCAGGGGCCGAGAACGACGCTGGTCAGTTCGACGACACGAATGCCGTGCAAGGGTCCCGGCATGCGGGTCTCCGGTATGGCAACAGTGGGTGTCGAAGCTTCACATCGGTACGCAGGCGTGGCAAGCGTGGCTTTCCACGCGTACACGGAGCGGACGCCTCGTTCGTCGCACGCGGCCGACAGTCCGGTGTGTGAGCTGCGTCACAGATCTCCCCACCCGCCGAATACGTGCTCGTCAGCGTGCAATGGGTCGAATGCGTCGCCATGGGCCCGTCGATACACTTCCACGGTCCGGATTTGCTGGAGGCTGCCGTGGGACTGTCGGAAACGATCGTCGCTGCCATCATCGGTGCGTCGGCTACCGTGAGCGCCGCCGGATTCCAGTTGATGAGGGCCCGCTCGCCGGCGAGTGCGAAGCCCCGCCGGAGCGCTTTGCGCACGGCACTGACACTGGTCGCACTCGTGCTGGCGTCCGCAGTGGGCGGCTATGCCTGGTCCGAGCTGCGCGCCGAGGGCGCCCAGGATGAAATCGCCCGGCTGCGCACCGGGATGCACGAGCAGCTTCAGGCCCTCGTCGCCGAGAGGGAGCGTCACGCCATGGCGGATCAACCACTGCCGCAAGTGGCTGCTTCGGAGGCGCTCGTGAAACTCGCGCCCTGCGTACGCAACGCCGCCGAAGGCGACGGCCCCGCCCCGGTTTGCAATCCGGCAGCCACTGCGCCCGTCATGCTCTGCACCCAGATCCCCGCAGCCGCGGAGCGTCTCGATGTCGAGCGCTACGCCCGCTCCCTCGAGGCGGGCGCGGACTGGCGGCTACACACGGACGAAGCTGATGCCCAGACCATCGACATGAGCTTCGCCGACGTTCCGGCCGATTACGCCGCCTCGACGGATCTGCTCCCCGTCTGTGTCAATGTGTCGAACAGGAATCCCGCGTACGCCCAGGTGGCGCGCCTCGTGGTGCGTTACCGGACCCGGCAGGCAGTGCTGCAGCCTCCGATCGCTTCGCGTTGAACGGCGCCGGCAGCGGCCGGTGCACTCCAGTCGGCAGCTCCTTAAGATTCGCTTAAGCATGCAGGGCTAACTTGCGAACCAGGGCAATCATGCCAACTGGAGAGCAAGATGAAACGTCAAGTCACGATACCGCTGTTCCTCGCCGCCACATTGCTGTCGGCTGCAGCAGTCGCCGCCCCGGAATGCACGCAGGCCCCGCGGGACCAGTGGATGCCGGAGGCCACGCTGAAGCAGCGAATCCTCGATCAGGGTTACACGATCAAGGTATTCAAGATTTCGGGCAACTGCTACGAGATCTATGGCAAGGACAAGGACGGCAAGAACGTCGAGATCTACTTTGATCCGACCGATGGCCGGATCGTCAAGCAACGCTGAGCCATCACCTGCAGGGGAATCGCCGTGACGACCGTCAAAGTCTGGGACCCGATCGTACGCACATTGCACTGGTCGCTCGCGATTGCGTTCCTGGCCAACTTCATGAACGAAGGCGGCGACCCCCTGCACAACTGGCTCGGCTACGCCGCATTGCTGGTGATTGCCGTGCGGTTCGTCTGGGGCTGGATCGGCCCGCAACACGCCCGCTTCAGCGACTGGGTCCGTGGTCCGCGGGCGGTGCGCCACTACCTGCGCGAGCGCCTCGCGGGGCGCTCGCAGCGGCAGCTCGGTCACAACCCGGGTGCGGCCGCCATGATGGCTGCGCTGCTCGCCGGCGTCGCGCTCGTCGGCACCACCGGCTGGATGCAGACCACGGATCGCTTCTTTGGCGCAGAGTGGCTCGAGGAACTCCATGAGCTGCTCGCGTATGCGGTGCTGACAATGGTCGGCCTGCACGTCGTGGCCGCGATCACCGAGAGCCTCCACTATCGCGAAAACCTGATTGCCTCGATGATCCATGGTCGCAAGCGCGCACTGGATGACGATCGCAGGGACCCCCCGGCGCGATGCATTGACTGACGTTACAGTGGCTGCATGCGCATCCTGCTCGCCGAGGACGATCACCCGCTGGGACAGGCGCTGGCTGCCGGCCTGCGCCGGCTCGGGTACACCGTGGACTGGATCACCGATGGTTCACAAGCCGCAGCCGCGCTCGCCGACACCCGCTACGCGGCTGCCGTGCTCGACTGGAACCTGCCGCGCAGCAGCGGGCCGGCCATCGTTGCTGACTTGCGCCGCCGCAAGGACGCCACTCCGGTGCTGCTGCTGACGGCACGTGATGGCTTGCCGGATCGCGTGGCCGGGCTCGATGCCGGCGCTGACGATTACGTGGTCAAGCCGGTGCATCTGGACGAGCTGGCGGCACGCTTGCGCGCGCTGCTGCGACGCGCCGACGGACAGATCGAACCGGCCATCCGCATCGGCGCGCTGGAGGTCGTTCCGTCGACACGCAGTGCCACCCTGGCGGGCGCGGCACTGGAACTGACAGCGCGCGAATTCACGCTGCTTGAAATGCTGGTCCGCCGTCCGGGGCGAGCCTATTCCCGCGAGCAGCTCGAAGAAGCGTTGTACGGCTGGGACCAGGAGGTCGCGAGCAATGCCGTGGAAGTGCACATCCATCACCTGCGCCAGAAGCTGGGACCGGGCTGGATCGAGACCTTGCGCGGCATCGGATACGCGATCAACCCGCGCACGGAGCGCGGCGCATGACGCGCCCGTCGCTGAACCGGCAGCTGATACTGCGGCTGGTGGCCGGAATCGCGCTGGTCTGGCTGTTGGCCAGCGCCTGGATGGCCTGGCGTACCTGGCACGAGGTCGACGAGATATTCGACCAGACGCTGGTGCGCACCGCCGCCAGCGTGTTTGCCGTGATGCCGGCTGCGCCGGCGCGAGTCGACGCTGCCCGGCTGCCAGACAGGAAAGTGATCGGCTCGGACCCGACCGCCCAACATCCGTCGATCACCTTGCGCGATGCTCACGGCGAGTTGCTGATCCAGAGCACGGAACTGCCGGCACTGGAATTCGATCCGGGTGACGCGCACTTTCATTCCATCACGTACCAGAAGCGACGCTGGCGCGTATTCCAGCGCCGGGATGCCGGGCAACACTACTGGATCCAGGTCGCGGCACCCCTGGACGAGCGCGACGAATTGATGCGCAAGTTGCTGGCGCCAGCCCTGCTCGCACTGCTGGCACTGCTGCTGCTGGTGCCGCCAACGGTCATTGCGGGCCTGCGCGCGGGTTTGCAGCCACTGCGACGCCTGACGCGCAGCCTTTCGGCCAGCACCACACCCTTGATCCCCGCGATGACCAATGACCGGGTGCCGATCGAGCTGGCGCCGTTCACGCAAGCCATCGACCGCCTGGTCGCGCGCCTCCAGGCAAGCCTCGAACGCGAACGGCGCTTTACCGCCGACGCGGCGCATGAACTGCGCAATCCGCTGGCCGCCCTGCGGCTGGAGCTGGATCTTGCCGGACAGGACACAAACGCTGCCGAGCGTGCGCTGCACCTGCAACGCTCGCATGAGGCACTCGATCGCATGCAGCGGCTGGTGACGCAGCTGCTGATGCTGGCGCGGGTCGAAAATCTCACTGAGCTCGACGATGCCGGCCCCTTGCATCTGGGCGCCATTGCCGAACAGGCATTGCGCGAGGCAAGCGAACAGGCAGGCGCGCGCTCGATCGCGCTCTCGCTCGACCGCGAAGGCGACGACCGGGTCCGCGGCAGTCACGGGCTGCTGGCCATTCTCGTGCAGAAT
>CAUJHX010000207.1 GCA_963204795.1 Pseudomonadota bacterium
GACCGCGATCGCGGCCTGTGGGTACAGGACAACCGCCGCAACTGGTACTACGCGAAGGTCATGGGCCCCTGCATCGGGCTCGATTTCGCCACGGCGGTGGGTTTCGTGACGAATCCGCCGGGGACATTTGACCGCTTCAGCAAGATCATCGTCCCGCGCGAGGGAACGTGCCAGCTCTCGAGCTTCGTCCAGAGCGATGGTCCGCCCAAGAAGGTCGCGCGCGAGAAGCCCAAGGCCGAATGAGTCAAATCGCCGCGGGGGCCGCCCCGCGGCGAGCGCGTTTGATGAGCTGCGACTGTGCGGCCCATCGCAGGCCACTCCGCGCACACCGGCTAAAGTGCCGGCATGTCCCCGAGCCGACCCAACGGAACGCAGCGCCCCGACGCTTCTCGCAACGGCACGCCGACTGATGGCCAGCAGCTGCGCCTGCTGCTCGCGCGCTGGCAGCAGAGCCTCGAACTGCACACCCGCTATGCCGCGCTCGACGACGAGCACTACCAGCACGTGCAGCCGTGGCCGAAGCATGAGCGCCCCGCGCGCTGGATCATCGATCTCGCGCGCGAACGCGCGGCGTCGCTGTCGCGCATCGTCGCGCAGCGCGCCGCGGAGGGCGATCGCGTGTTTCTCGAGGCGCTCGAAATGATGGGTTTTCTAGCGAATCTCGCAGGCCTTCAGGGCAATGAGCGATTCATACCGCTCGCCGCGATCGAGAACGAGCGTCGCGATGTACTGACGGCCCGCACGCGGCGCCCGAAGCGCGTCGAAGAGAAACGCGCGGAAGAACCGACGCGGGAGATGCCGCGCATGGCACCGCGCCCGCCCGCCGCACCACCCGCTCGCGCCGCCGCGCCTCGTCAGCCCGCCGCCACCACGCGTCGCGTGAGCCAGGACGAAATCGACGCGCGCATCATCGATGACGCGATCCGCCTCCTCGGCTGGGGGCGCCAGTGGCACGAGCTTGGAGACCTGATCGCGCGCCTCGCCGAGCGCCCCGCCGCTGCGGAGGTGCGCCGCATCCTGCGCGAGCACCGCGCCCGCATCGAGCGCAAGGCCGGCGTCGGCTGAGCGTGGTGCCGGGTTTTCGGCACCCGGCCTCCTCCTCGACACTCACCCGCTTTCCCACCAGAATCGCGGCTTTGCGAGGCCGCCTGCGGAACTTTTCCGCGTCTCGCGCATTCAGACGGGACCATATGATCAAGACCGAGCGACTGACCAAACGCTACGAATCCCTCACCGCAGTCGACCACGTCAGTTTCGAGGCGCGCCCCGGCGAAGTGCTCGGCTTTCTCGGGCCCAACGGCGCCGGCAAGACCACCACGATGCGCATGATCGCGGGATTCATCGCCCCCACCGGGGGCACGGCGAGCATCTGCGGCCACGACATCGAACGTGAACCGCTAGCCGCCAAGGCGAAGCTCGGCTACCTGCCCGAGGGCGCACCGAGCTACGGCGAGATGAGCGTGCGGGGCTTCCTCGAATTCATCGCCGATCTGCGCGACCTGACGGGTGCGGCGCGTCGCATCCGCCTCGAGCAGGTCACCGAGCGGCTCGGCCTCGGCAGCGTCGCGGCCCAGACCATCGATACCCTGTCCAAGGGCTTTCGCCGGCGCGTCGGCATCGCTCAGGCGATCCTGCACGACCCGCCGGTGCTGATCCTCGATGAGCCGACCGACGGCCTCGACCCGAACCAGAAGCACGAAGTGCGCGCGCTGATCAACGAAATGGCGGCCGAGAAGACGATCGTCGTCTCGACCCACATCCTCGAGGAAGTGGAAGCGGTGTGCACGCGGGCGATCATCATCGCGCGGGGCCGCATCGTCGCCGACGACACGCCCCAGGGGCTCGCCGCCCGCTCGCGCTACCACAACGCCGTGTCGCTGCGCCTCGGGCGACCCGAACAACTCGCAGCCGCGCGCGCAGCGCTCGTCGCCCTCCCCCAGGTCGAGAGTGTCGAGACCGATGCGCAGGGCCTGCGCTTGACCGCGCTGCCGCGCGCCGGCGCCGCACTGCTTGCCGACGTAAACGCCATCACCGCCCGCGACGGCTTTGCGCTGCAGGCGCTCGAACTCGAATCGGGACGCCTCGACGAAGTGTTCCGCAGCATCACGACCTGACCACTGCCCAGGGGAGCACCGCGTGCATCACACCGTCACGATCGCAAAGCGCGAGCTGGCCGGCTATTTCGCCACGCCGGTGGCGTATGTCTTCATCCTGATATTCCTGCTGCTCGCGTCTGCCTTCACGTTCTATCTCGGCGGCTTCTACGAGCGCGGCCAGGCGGACCTTGCGCCATTCTTCAATTTCCACCCCTGGTTGTATCTTTTCCTGATCCCGGCCATCTCGATGCGCCTGTGGGCCGAAGAGCGCAAGTCGGGCAGCGTCGAGCTGCTCCTGACCCAGCCAGTCACCCTGTGGCAGGCCGTGCTCGGCAAATTCCTCGCGGCGTGGGCGTTCACGGCGCTTGCGCTCGCCCTCACGTTCCCGATCTGGATCACGGTCAACTATCTCGGTTCGCCGGACAATGGCGTGATTCTCGCAGCATACATCGGCAGCCTCCTGATGGCCGGCGGCTTCCTCGCGATCGGCTCGTGCATGTCGGCCCTCACGCGCAACCAGGTGGTCGCCTTCATCCTCGCGGTGGTCGTCTGCTTCGCATTCCTGCTCGCGGGCTTCCCGCTCGTGCTCGATGCGTTCCATGCCTGGGCGCCACAGGTGCTCATTGACGCGATCGCCTCGCTCTCCTTCCTCACCCATTTCGAAGCGATCTCGAAAGGCGTACTCGACGTGCGCGATCTGCTCTATTTCGTCCTGACGATGGCGTTTTTCCTGATCGCGACGGCGATCATCCTCGACGTGCGCAAGTCGGAGTGAGCCACACATGAAGCAACGCATCCTGCTCGGCCGCGGCGCGCTCCTCGCCCTCGCAGTGCTCTTCATCGGCATGGTCGTCCTGTCGACCTGGCTGTTGCGCGGCTGGCGGCTCGATCTGACGGAGAACAGGCTTTACACGATCGCCCCCGGCACCCAGCACATCATCGCGGAGCTGAAAGAACCGGTGAATCTCTATTACTACTGGAGCGGAAAGACCGCAGGCGAATACCCCGCGCTCAAGACCTACGGCACGCGGGTGCGCGAATTCCTGCAGGAGCTCGCCGCGCGGAGCAAGGGCAAGCTGCGCCTTTCGATCATCGATCCGGAGCCGTTCTCGGAAGACGAGGACCGCGCCGCCGAACGCGGCGTCCACGGCGTGCCGATCGGCGTGAACGGTGAGACCTTCTATTTCGGGCTTGCTGGCACCAACTCGACGGACGGCCACGAGGCGATCGCCTTCTTCGACCCGGCAAAGGAAGAGTTTCTCGAATACGACATCGCGAAACTGATCTATCAGCTGGGTCGGGCAAGAAAGCCGGTCGTCGGCTGGTTGTCGAGCCTGCCGATGAATGGAGGCTACGACCCCGCAACCGGCCAGGGCCGTGATCCGTGGTATGTGTACACGCAGGCTCAGCAGCTCTTTGCCGTGAAGGACCTCACGCCGGCCCTCACGCAGATCGACCCGGACATCGACGTCCTCGTGCTCGTGCATCCGAAGTCGCTCCCCGAGCCTGCCCTGGAGGCGATCGACCAGTTCGCGCTGCGTGGCGGGCGTCTCCTGGTGTTCGTTGATCCGCTCGCCGAACAGGATCCGGGGGCGGGCAACCCCGAGATGCCCTTCGGGGTGGCGGGCGCTGATCGCGGCTCGCAACTTGGCGGCCTGCTCACCGCCTGGGGCGTCGAATTCAAGCCCCGCGAAGTCGTCGGTGACCTGAGCTACGGCATGTCGGTCTCGATGCGTGCGGGCGACCCGCCGCTGCGCCACATCGCGATCCTCGGCCTCGACGCGACGAGTCTCGATGCAAAAGACATCGTCACCAGTGGTCTTGGCAACATCAATCTCGCAACGGCCGGTTACCTAGAGCCGCGGAAGGGCGCCAGCACCACGTTCACGCCGCTGCTGCAATCGAGCAAGCTCGCCGGCACATTGCCGGTCGAACGCTTCGCGATGCTGATGGATCCTGCGACGCTGCAGGACGGCTTCAAGCCAACGGGCGAGCGCTACACCTTCGCCGCGCGTATCACCGGCGCGGTGAAGAGTGCTTTCCCGAAGGGTGCGGGACCGCTCAGGGAGTCCGCGAAGCCACTCAACCTCATCGTGATCGCCGACACTGATCTGCTCTCCGACTACCTCTGGCTACGCGATGCCCCGGCTTCGTTCTTCGGGCCGCGCGCCAAGCAGGCTTGGGCGCACAACGGCGATCTCGTCTGGAATGCGCTCGACAACCTCGCCGGGAGCAACGACCTCATCAGCGTGCGTGGGCGCGCAAGCTTCGCCCGGCCGTTCGAGCGCGTCGAAGCGTTGCGGCGCGACGCGGAGGGCCGCCTGCGCGCGAAAGAACATGAGCTGGAACAACAGTTGTCGGCTACTGAAGACAAGCTCACCACCCTTCAATCGAAGCGCGCCGACCAGTCGGGTGTCATCCTGACGCCCGAGCAGGAAGCGGAGATCGAGCGCTTCGAGGCAGAGAAGCTGCGTATTCGCAAGGAGCTGCGGGACGTGCGCCTCGGGCTCAACCAGGATATCCGCCGGCTTGGCAGCGAGCTCAAGATCCTCAATATCGTCGTGGTGCCGGCAATCTTCGCGCTGCTCGCGCTTGGTATTGCAACTTGGCGGCGCAAACGGCAGGCGGCCATCCTGCTCGTGCAGCGGACGCAGCGACCATGATCACCCCGCGCCGACTCACCATCCTCGCGGTCATCGCTCTCGCCGTGATCGTGGGGGCGGGGTGGCTCGCCTCGCGCCGCACGACGCCCGAGAGCGCGCCATCGGGACGCGCTGTGCTGCCGGGTCTCAAGGCAAAGGTCAACGCGGTCACGGGCCTGAAGCTCGCTTCGAAGGGCGCGACCGTCACGCTCGAGCGCGCAGGCGACGGCTGGCTCGTCAAGGAACGCAACTACCCGGCGGATACCGCGAAATTGCGCAAGCTCCTCCTCGGCCTCGCGGATCTCGTGGTGACCGAAGAGAAGACCCGCGACCCGGGGAATTACGCGCAGCTCGGCGTCGAAGATGCGGGCCCGACGGCCTCGAGCGTCCTGCTTGAAGCGGTCACGCCCGGTGAGCGCTTTGCGCTCCTCGTCGGCCATGCCGTCGGCGGCACGGGCAGCTTCGTGCGGGTACCCGGCGAGGCGCAGTCGCTGCTCGCGACCCCGCAAGTCTCGAGCGATATCGACCCGAAGCACTGGATCGACACGGCGCTCACTGACATCACCGCGGATCGGGTGAAGGCGCTCGCGGTCACGCCCGCGACCGGTATCTCCTGGCAAGCGACGCGCGATGCAGCCAAGGATCCCCTCACCCTGCAACGGCTCCCAAGAGGCAAGAAGCAGCGTGGACCCGACGTTGTCACGCCAGTCGCTGCGCTGCTCGTCGGGCTGCATGCCGAGGATGTCCATGCGCTGCGCGCCGACGCGCCGGCGACAGTCCGTGTCATCGTACGCAGCTTCGACGGGCTCGAAATCGAGCTGGCGGGTCGTGAAGATGGCGACCGCCGTTACGTCCGCGGCACCGCCACCAGCAAGGGCGATGCCGCTGCGAAGGAAGCGGCTGCGCTCGATACGAAGCTGAAGGGTCGCGAGTTCGAGATCCCACGGTACAAGTACGACGCGCTCTTCCGCCCGCTCAGCGATTTCACCTGAGGCGGGGCAACGGGCGGCGGGCCAGAGTGCGCCTGCGCGCACATTTGCATAGACACTTTCGAGGACATCTTCTCCACCTGCGCACGGTTCGGCCGGGCAAGTCGGGGATCAGCGCGAAGTTCGTACTGTGGCCGCATCCTTCCGACTTGAGCATCGCAGTGCCGAGCGGTAAACTAACCTTGGTTTACGCAGGAGCGGCCATGAGCAGCACTATCAATATTCACGAGGCGAAGACGCACCTGTCGCGTATCGTTGACGATGTCGCAGCGGGCGCCGAAGTCATCATTGCGAAGGCGGGCAAGCCGATGGCGCGACTGTCGCCGATCGCGCCCGCAGTGCGACCCAAGCGCTTCGGTATCCTGAAAGGAAAGATCTCGGTTGCGGACGATTTCAACGCACCACTGAGCGATGAAGACATGGCCGCTTTCGAGGGCCGCTGACATTGCGCATACTGCTCGACACGCATGTACTGTTATGGTTGCTGGCGCGGCCGTCACGACTTTCGCCCGGAACCCGCAAGCGGATCGCCTCTGCCGACGCGTATGTCAGCGCCGCGTCAATCTGGGAGATTGGAATCAAAGCAAGGCTCGGCAAGCTCCGCGCTGACGCCGACGAAATCCTGTCCTCGATCGAGCCTGCCGGATTCTCGTTATTGCCAGTCTCGGGCGAGCATGCGGCCAGAGTTGCCCACCTTCCGCCACTGCACAGGGATCCATTCGACCGGATGCTGGTAGCGCAATGCCTCGTCGAACCGATGATCCTTGTTACGAACGACGTCGCTCTGACAGGCTACGGTCCATTCGTCACCCTGGTTTGAAGCCTCTCGCAGCTTGACGCGCGCGATCGACAATCCCGGCCGCGATTCGCAACATGTGCCAATGAGCAGTTGCTGCGACCAGGTACGCGCGCTGGTCGGCGGCGCTGCGCGCGAGACGTTCGTGTTCCCGGTTGCGATTTACGTGCCGCCCATCGGACGACGCACTTTGATGTGATGCCGACGCTTGGGCCTGGACTATGGCAGGCTGACGGAAGATTCGCTGCGCCCCGAGGCGTCGCGGCGCAACGGGCTGGCCGTGAGACAGGGCGAGACATGATGGATACACGCGAACCCGCAACCAGGCACAAGGCTGAAGGACCACCGCAGTACCCGGCCGTGCCCGCGGCCACGGTGGTGCTGTTGCGTGATGGTTCCGACGGTCCCGAGGCCCTGATGCTGAGGCGCAACTCGAAGCTCGAGTTCGTGGGGGGAATGTGGGTGTTCCCCGGCGGCCGTGTCGAGGCGTCCGATATCGACACCGATCGCCCATACGACGACACCGCCTCCGCGAAACGTGCTGCAGTCCGCGAAGCTGCAGAAGAAGCCGGACTCACCATCGACGCCGACAGCCTCGTGTGGTTCAGCCATTGGACCCCACCCTCGATCTCCCCCAGGAGATTCGTGACCTGGTTCTTCCTGGCGCGCGCACCCGAAGGGGCCGTCACAGTTGATGGGAGTGAAATCCAGGCCCACGACTGGATCCGGCCAGTTGACGCACTGGCACGGCGCAACGCCCTCGAGATCGAGCTCGCCCCACCGACCTGGATCACACTCGAGCAACTGCTTGCCTTCGCAGATGTCGAAACGGCACTCGCCACCCTGGGAGGGCGCGCGCCCGAGTACTTCGCGACGCGACTCACGCGCATAGATGGCGGAGCGGTGGCCCTCTACCACGGTGACGCGGGTTACGACGAAGGGAACCCCGATCTTCCCGGCAACCGACACCGTCTCTGGATGTTGAACACCGGGTGGCGCTACGAGCGCAACCGTTAGCCGATCTTCGCCGATTCACTCCTCGGATGCGGGGGTTTTGGGCGTATCGCTGGCACGAGGGTGTTTATTTTGTTGGGGCCGCCGAGCGTTTGATCGGCGAAAGTGCCTGTAGTGCCTGCGGGTGTGGGCGCGTGTCGAATCAACACCTTGGCCCTGCTGTCACCCGCGAATCGGCGAAGATCGGTTAGGCCTGACTCAGTGCCGCGATCGGCGCGACCTTCGACTGACTCCTGGCATAGTCGACGCTTGCCTGCAGGGCCGCTTGACAGATGATCGGGCGGCGAGCTGGGGGGCAGGCAATTGTACGGCGACGTCCCATGGCAGCAGTTCCTCGACCCAATTGACGGGGCGCTCGATCACGTGACGCAGATAGGCCTCGACGTTCAGGCCGTTGAGCTGCGTGCTGCCGAGCAGACTGTAGACCACCGCTGCACGTTTGCCGCCCTCGTCGCGATAGCGGGTGAGCCCCGCGCGCGTCTGCCGGGCGGGGCATAGCTCATCGGGGGGTCGACCCGGCGGCATTTCCTGCAACCTCGCGAGTCCCTGAATTGTCCCGCATGCGCAATGCGGGGATCAGCATCGGTACTTCGCGCCGGTAGTCCTCGTACGCCTTGCCGTGTTCATGGACGAGGTCGCGCTCCTCGAGCTGGATCGCGAACAGGATGTAACCGGTCGTCGCCATCGCAAAGAGCAAATGCGCGAGCGTCATATGGGGCGTCGCCCAGAACGCGAGCAGGAAGCCGAGATAGAGCGGGTGGCGCACATGGCGGTACAGGCGCGGCGTCCTGAGCGAAACGGGCTTGTAGGCCTTGCCGATGAGCGGCAGCCACACCTGGCGCAGGCCGAAAAGATCGAAGTGGTTGATCAGGAACGTCGCGAGAAGCACGAGTCCCCAGCCTGCACCGAACAGCGCCCAGAGCGCGGCGCGCGCGGTCGGAGTATCGACCGACCAGATCTCGAAGCCGATCGGCCGCCACTGCGCGAACAGGACAATCAGTGCCAGGCTCGCAGCGAGCACGTAGGTCGAGCGCTCGATGGTCCATGGGACGATCGCCGCCCAGCGCTCCTTGAACCAGCGCCGCGCCATGACGCTGTGCTGGACCGCAAAGAGCAGCAGCAACGCGAGGTCGACGACGATCGCAGTGCCGAGCCGACCCTCGAGTGGCCCGTCGAGAGCCGTCGGCACGAGAGGGTGGCCGCCGACGAAGGCGATGGCATAGAGGAAGGTGGCGAAGAACACGGCGTAGCAGGCGACGCCGTAGACGAAGAAAAGTATGCGCTTCAACATGGGACTCTCCCGTGACGTGCCGCATAGCCTGCGCCGCGAATCACGGCCCGGCTATGAGTCAACTGTCCCGGTTGGGTTAAGATCACCGCCGGCTCTGTACGACAAATGTCCCGGTCGGACCCCTGAGCATGCGAAAGCAGATCCGCCAGCAGATCCGGTACGTGACGGCTTCGGACGGCACGCGGCTCGCCTGGGCGAGCGCGGGCGAAGGTCCCGTCATGGTCAAGGCGGCGAACTGGCTCAGCCACCTCGAGTACGAGTGGGAGAGTCCGCTTTGGAAGCACTGGCTGCATTTCCTTGCCGGCAACTTCCGGTTCATCCGTTATGACGAGCGCGGCTGCGGGCTGAGTGAATGGAGCGATACGCTGCTCGACGCCGATCGCTCGGTTGCGGACCTCGAGGCCGTCCTGGAAGCGGCGCAGCCCGAGGGCAAGGTGACGCTCCTTGGGATCTCGCAGGGAGGCGTGGCCTGCATCGGCTACGCGATCAAGCACCCCGAGCGGGTCGAACGGATGATCCTCTACGGCGCCTACGCGCGCGGCGCCTACTTGCGCGGCTCCGCGGCGAGCCGTGCGACGTACAAGGCGGTCATCGACCTTGCACGCGCGGCCTGGGGCTTCGACAACCCGACATTCCGGCAAGTATTCACCTCGCCGTTCATCCCGCAGGGCACACCCGAGCAGATCCAGTGGTTCAACGACCTGTGCCGCAAGTCGGCGAAAGGTGAAATCGTGGCGCGCCTGCTCGAGAGTCGCGCGCGCGTCGATGTCGAGGCGCTGCTGCCGCAGGTACGCATACCGACGCTCATCATCCACGGACGCAACGACGCCGTGATCCCGGTGGGCGAAGGGCGTCTGCTCGCCAGCCGGATCCCGGGCGCGGAAATCGTCGAGCTCGACTCGTGCAATCACATCCTGCTCGAATCGGAACCCGCCTGGGCGCGCTTCCAGGATGCGGTGCTGCACTTCATGCATCCCGGTCGTGGTGGCAGCGAGGTCTTCGCCGCGCTCTCCGAACGCGAGCGCGAGGTGCTCGCGCTGATGGGCGAGGGGCGCAGCAACGCGGACATCGCGGAGCGGCTCGCGATCAGCGAGAAGACAGTCCGCAACCATGCTTCCAATATCTTTGACAAGCTCGGCGTCTGGTCACGGACCCAGGCGATCGTGTTTGCGCGCGATCGCGGCTTTCGTCTCGGCAGGACACCTCGTTAGCCGATCTTCGCCGATTCACTCCTCGGATGCGGGGGTTTTGGGCGTATCGCTGGCACGAGGGTGTTTATTTTGTTGGGGCCGCCGAGCGTTTGATCGGCGAAAGTGCCTGTAGTGCACTGCGGGTGTGGGCTCGTGTCGAATCAACACCTTGGCCCTGCTGTCACCCGCAAATCGGCGAAGATCGGTTAGCCGCGCTTACGCAACACGAGCACGCCGGCAACCGCGGCGAGGCAGAGTGTCGGCAGCCATGCCAGCAGCATCGGTGGAGCATCGAACACGATTGCCCCACTCTCGAGCATGCGCTGCATGAGGAAGAACACGATGCCGATGATCAGTCCGATCATCGTGCGGGCGCCGGTGCCGGAGGATCGCAGCGGTCCGAACACAAACGGTACCGCGAGCAACACCGCAAACACGATCGCGACGGTCCGTGCAATCCTCGACCAGAAGGCGAACTCGAACGGGCGCGCATCGAGATCGTTGCCTGCAAGCCCCTGCATCACCCGCCACAGGGAACGCAGCCCGATATCCTTCGGGTCACTGATCGTGAGCCCGAGGAAACTGCCGCCAATCCCCGAGGGCAGCACACGCGTCGACGCGCGACGACCATTGACGTAGTCACCCGAGAAACGCGACTCGGCGTAGTCCTCGAGTTGCCACTCCCTCTCGTTCAGCGCGCGGGCGCGTGTCGCGCGTCCCATCGCCGCGAGCTGATGATCGCGCGTCAGCTCGAAGACGAGCATGCCGCCGAAGTCCGCTGTCCCCGACTGCTGGTCGACGTTCAGCAGCAGGTCGCCATCCCTGACCCAGGCCCCACCCCGGCCTGCGAAACTGACGTTCCGGAACTTGCTGAACGCCTTGGACTGCCGGGCAAACTGCTGCGTGGGTGGCGCAAGATATTCCCCGATGACGACCGCCACCAGCATCAGCGCGAGACCCGCGATCGTCGCGGATAGTGCGACGCGCGCGATCGAGATGCCCGATGCACGCATCACGGTGAGCTCGCTGCCGCGCGCCAGCGCACCGAGCCCGAGCAACGCGCCGATGAGCGCAGCAATGGGCAGAAACTCGAACATCTGCTGTGGCACGCCGAGCAGGACATACAGGACTGCGTCGACGGTGCGGTACGTGCCAACCCCGATGTCGTCCTGCTGCTGGATGAAGGTAAAGAGCGAGCCGAGCGCGAGCAGCACCGACAGCACGAGCCCCACCGCACCGAATATCGTTCTGAGGATGTAGCGGTCGATGATCATGCGCGCCTCAGCTCCGGTACCGCAGGCGCGCGACGAGGTGTGGGGCCGCCATGACGGCTAACCCGATCGCCGCGAGCACGATGTGTACCCACCAGAGCCCGAACTGCTCGGGCACGACGCCGCGCTCGATCCACACGCGACCCGCCGACGCGAGGTTCGAGTAGAGAAAATAGATCAACACGGCGAGCCAGATGCGTGCGTAGCGATTCTGGCGCGGTCGCAGGCGGCTGAGCGGCACAGCAAGCAGCGTCAGCGTGATCGCCATGATGGGTAGCGCGATACGCCAGTGCAGCTCCGCACGGTCACCGGGCTCGCGACTCGCGAGCAGCGCTCCGGTGGGCAGGGCCTCGACGCGCCGCCGGCCCGGCGACAGATCAGGCAGGCGCACCGGCACGACCTGTTCTGCGAACCTGACGATGCGGAACTTCGAAGAGCCCGGTATGCCCTCGTAGCGCGCACCGTCGAAGAGCGTGATGGTGTGCAGCATGCCGTCCGCCGAAATCTCGTGGCGCGCGCGCTGCGCCAGCGTGACTTCGACCGCCTCGCCCCGCGAACGCTTGATGAAAACGCGCTCCAGGCCGCCGTCGGGTGCCGCGTGCTGCGCATAGATCACGACATCGCCGCCACCGAAATTGCGAAACTGCCCTGCAGAAACGGGCGAAAACTGCCCCGAGCGCAATGCTGCGCTGCGCAGCGTGAAAACGTGTGCTGAAGCACGCGGTGCGAGATCGAGCGTGAGCCAGGCGAGGAACGCCGTGACGACGAGCGCGAGCGCAGTGATCGGCACGTAGATGCGGCCGAGACCCACGCCGCAGGCCTGTGCGGCCGTCATCTCGCTCTCGTGCCAGAGCCGCCCGAAGGCGAGCATGACGCCGAGCAGCAGGCCAACCGGCATCACGACGGGCAGGTTCTGCAGCGTCGACAGACCGATCAGCGTGAGCACGGCGGAACGCGGATACTGGTTGTCGGCCGCCCGCTCGAGCACTGCCGCGACCTGGTTCGTCAGCAGGATGATCAGCAGCACACTCGTGACGGCGAGCCAGGACTGCACGACTTCCTGCAGGATGTAGCGATCCAGACGTCGCAAGTCTGCCTCTCGAGAGTTGGGTTACACTAGCACATCGCCTACGCACCCATTTGCAAGCCGAGAAACGATGCCAAACAGCGGGAAATGGGATGAGACGGCGGCGTATGGCTAAGGTAAATCAGACCGCTTCACGCTACAACGGCGCGCGCAGGCCTGCGCAAGACGCCGTCGGGAGACCCAAGGATGCGATATGAGGTTTGGACGAAGGACTCGAACCGGCTCGGCGTCGACTGTCTCGTGGCGGGCGTCTTCGAGGACGGCGAATTGCCCGACGCAACACGGCAGATCGACAAGGCCTGCGGCGGACGGATCGCGGCTCTCGTGAAGCGCGGCGACTTCGCAGGCCGCAATGGCGACACGTTGCTCGTGGGCGAATTGCCTGGCTTGCGCGCGAAGCGCGTGCTGCTCGTCGGCCAGGGTACCCGCACCACGCTCAATCGCAGACTGTGGCGCCGGGCGGTGTACACGGCCGTCACAGCGCTCGCCAGGACCCGGATCGGCAGCGCCGCATTCGCCCTCGCGCGCCCTGCGGCGAGCGAACTCGATGACTACTGGCTGGCGCGCGCCACGGCAGAGATCGCGGCTGCCGCCCTCTACCGCGTCAACGACCTCAAGACCGGCAAGAAGCCACGGCTTCCGGCCCTCGCGCGCATCCTTGCGGGCCCGGTTGCGACAAGCGGGGTCGCAGCGGCGAGGCGCGGCTTCACGCACGGCGCCGCCGTGGGCATCGGCCTCGAGACATTGCGCAACCTCGGGAACCTGCCTGCCAATGTCTGCACCCCGAGCTACCTCGCGAATACCGCGCGCGCGCTCGCACGGCGTCATCCGCAGTCACTGCGCGTGCGCGTGCTCGACGAACGCGCGATCCGGCGCGAGCGCATGGGATGCTTCCTCGCGGTCACGCGCGGGAGCGAGGAGCCGCCGCGCTTCATCGTGCTCGAGCACCGCGGCGGCAAGGCGGGCGAAGCGCCTGTCGTGCTCGTCGGCAAGGGTATCACCTTCGACACCGGCGGCATTTCGCTGAAGGACCCGCCGGCGATGGACGAAATGAAGTTCGACATGAGCGGCGCCGCCACCGTGATCGCCGCCCTGACCGTCGTCAGCGAACTGCAGCTTGCGCTCAACGTGGTCGGTCTCGTGCCCACCTGCGAGAACATGCCGGGCGGACGCGCTATCAAGCCGGGCGACATCGTGACGAGCGCGTCGGGGCAAACGGTCGAGATCCTGAACACCGACGCCGAGGGTCGCCTGATCCTGTGCGATGCGCTGCATTACGCGCGGCGCTTCAAGCCCGCCGCAGTGATCGACATCGCAACCCTCACAGGCGCCTGCGTCGTCGCCCTCGGCGCGCACCACAGCGGCGTCATGGCGAACGACGACGCGCTCGCCCATGAGCTCGTCGAGAGTGGTCGTCGCGCGGACGATCGCGCGTGGCAACTGCCTCTCACCGAGGACTATGCCGAGCAGCTGAAGAGCAACTTTGCCGACATGGCAAACGTGGCCGGCCGCGACGGGGGCGCGATCACGGCGGGCGCTTTCCTCGGCAAGTTCACCAAGGGCCTGAAATGGGCCCACATGGACATTGCGGGCACCGCTTATCTGTCCGGCGCGCAGAAGGGCAGCACCGGGCGGCCGATCAGCCTGCTGTCGGAGTTCCTGATCCAGCGCGCCACGCACTGAGCGGACCATGCCGCAGGTGGACTTCTACGTCACCGATGCCACGGACGGCAAGGCGCGACTGCAACTTGCCTGCCGCGTGGCCGAGAAGGCATATCTCGCCGGGCTGCGCGTTCTCGTCTGGTGCCGGGCCGCAGACGAGCTCGCGCGCTTCGATGAGCTGCTCTGGACCTTCGCGGACCGCAGTTTCGTGCCGCACGAGACACTCGCCGCAAGCGATGCCCCGGTCGGGTCACCGGTGATCCTGTCGACCGGCACCGAGCCGGTCGATCTCCCGGATGCTGTCCTGAATCTCGACACGGACATTCCGCCGATTGCACTGCGCACGCCGCGCGTCTTCGAGTTCATCGACGGCGAGGCGACGCGCCGCGCAGCCGGCCGCGAGCGCTTCCGCCGATACCGTGAACAGGGCCTCGATCCGAACACCCATAAGGTGGGCGCCGCCTCGCTATAATTTGGCGGATGGACAAAGTCTTCTCGCCGCGCGACATCGAGCGGCGCCTCTACGCCCGCTGGGAAACGAATGGCTGGTTCGCGCCGCGCGGCAGCGGCGAGCCATACTGCATCGTCATTCCGCCGCCGAACGTCACCGGTACACTG
Organism: Pseudomonadota bacterium; assembly: GCA_963204795.1. Lineage (GTDB taxonomy): Bacteria > Pseudomonadota > Gammaproteobacteria > Steroidobacterales > Steroidobacteraceae > CADEFQ01. Next base: position 14,657 of record CAUJHX010000207.1, read on the forward strand.
CACATGGGGCACGCGTTCCAGGACACGATCATGGACGCCCTCACCCGCTACCATCGCATGCGCGGCGCGGACACGCTGTGGCAGCCCGGCACCGACCACGCGGGCATCGCGACCCAGATGGTCGTCGAGCGCCAGCTCGCCGCCGAGGGCAGGCGCCGCGCGGAGATGACGCGCGAGGCATTCGTCGAGCGCGTCTGGCAGTGGAAGGGGCAATCGGGCGGCACGATCCAGCACCAGATGCGCCGGCTCGGCGCCTCGGTCGACTGGTCGCGCGATCGCTTCACGATGGATCCAGGTCTTTCGGCCGCGGTGACCGAAGTGTTCGTTCGCCTGCACGAAGAGGGGCTCATTTACCGCGGCAAGCGGCTCGTGAACTGGGACCCGGTGCTTGAGACCGCCGTGTCCGACCTCGAGGTGTTGTCGGAAGAGGAAGACGGCCAACTGTGGCACCTGCGCTATCCGCTGGCAGATGGCACTGGCCATGTTGTTGTCGCCACCACCCGTCCCGAGACGATGCTCGGCGATACGGCCGTCGCCGTGCACCCCGACGATACGCGTTACGCCAACCTCGTCGGCCGCGAGATCATCCTGCCACTTGCCGACCGGCGCATCCCGGTCATCGCCGACACCTTTGTCGACCCGGCCTTCGGCTCCGGCTGCGTGAAGATCACACCGGCGCACGATTTCAATGATTACGGAATCGGCGAGCGCCATGGCCTGCCACAGATCAACGTCTTCACGCCGCAGGCAGCGATCAACGAAAACGCGCCGGAGCGCTTTCGCGGCCTCGACCGATTCGAGGCGCGCAAGCGTGTCGTTGCCGAGCTCGAGGCGGCCGGTCTCGTCGAGCGTATCGAACCGCACAAGCTCATGGTGCCCCGCGGCGACCGCACGCAGGCGGTGATCGAGCCCTACCTCACCGATCAGTGGTACGTACGCATCGAGCCGCTCGCGCAGCCCGCGATCGCGGCGGTTGAGCGCGGCGACATCCGCTTCGTGCCCGAAGGCTGGTCGAAGACCTATTTCGAATGGATGCGCAATATCAAGGACTGGTGCGTGAGCCGCCAGCTCTGGTGGGGACATCGCATCCCGGCATGGTATGACGATGCGGGTCGCTGCTATGTCGGCCGCGACGAGGCGGACGCACGCGCTCGCCACCAGATCGCCCCTGCCGTGCGGCTGACACAGGACTCCGACGTCCTCGACACCTGGTTTTCCTCGGCCCTGTGGCCCTTCTCGACGCTCGGCTGGCCCGAGCACACGGCGGCGCTCGCGAAGTTCTACCCGACCAGCGTGCTCGTCACCGGCTTCGACATCATCTTCTTCTGGGTCGCGCGCATGGTGATGCTGGGCCTCAAGTTCATGGATGGCAGGCCGCCATTTCGCGACGTGTACATCCACGGGCTGATCCGCGACGGCGAAGGCCAGAAGATGTCAAAGTCGAAGGGCAACGTGATCGACCCGCTCGACATCGTCGACGGAATCGACCTGGAAGCGCTCGTCGCGAAGCGCACGAGCGGGCTGATGCAACCGCATCTCGCGCCCGCGATCGAGAAAGCAACGCGCAAACACTTCCCCCAGGGCATCGATGCCTACGGCACCGATGCGCTGCGCTTCACCTTCGCCGCGCTCGCGACCCAGAGCCGCGACATCCGCTTCGATCTCGGCCGCGTCGCGGGCTATCGCAACTTCTGCAACAAGCTGTGGAACGCCGCGCGCTTCGTAACGATGATGGTGGCAAGCGATGCGGATGCCCCCGCCGCCGGACCGGTCGAGCATTCCGTCGCCGATCGCTGGATCCGTTCGCGGCTCGGCCGCACGATCGAGGCGGTCGACGCGGCATTCGCCGAATACCGCTTCGACTACGCCGCGACCGCGCTCTACGAGTTCACCTGGTACGAGTTCTGCGACTGGTACCTCGAGCTGGTGAAACCGGTGCTGCAGGGTGAGGCCACCGAAGCCGCCAAGCGCGGCGCGCGGCGCGCCCTGCTCGAAGTACTCGAGGCCCTGCTGCGCGCTCTGCATCCGATCATGCCTTTCGTCACCGAGGAAATCTGGCAGCGCGTCGCACCGCTTGCCGGCCGGGAAGGCCCGACGATCATGCTGGCGCCCTGGCCTGCGAGCGCTGAATGGCCGATCGATGAGTCTGCCGAAGCCGAAGTTGCGTGGATACGGAGCGTGATCCTCGCGCTGCGCCAGATCCGCGGCGAGATGAACATCGCGCCCTCGCGACGCATTCCGCTCCTTGTCCAGCACGGCACCGCGCTCGACACCGGGCGGCTCGCGCACCATCGTGCGTACCTCGAGCGCCTCGCAGGGCTCGAAGGAATCGTGCGGCTTGCGGACGGCGAGCGCGCGCCGGCGTCCGCCACGGCGCTGGCGGGCGATCTGCAGCTGCACGTGCCGATGGCGGGACTCATAGACGCGGGTGCCGAGATCGAGCGGCTCATGAAACTGATCGCCAGGAACGAAGGCGAGCTCAAGAAGGCGCGCGGCAAGCTCGCGAATGACAACTTCGTGCGCAACGCTCCGGCCGAGGTGGTCGCGCAGGAACGCGAACGTATCGCCGGCTTCGAGCGCGACCTCGCCCAGCTCGGGCCACAGCTCGAGCGCGTGCGGAGCCTCCTGGCCGCAACATGAGCGACCGGCTGCAACAGGCGATCGCGACGCTCGAGACAATCATTCTCGGCAAGCCGGTGCAGCTGCGCCTCGCGGTTGCGTGCCTGCTCGCGCGCGGGCACCTGCTGATCGAAGATGTGCCGGGCGTAGGCAAGACCACACTCGCCCACGCGCTCGCGCAGGTTTTCGGTCTGGCATGGCAGCGCGTGCAGTTCACGAGCGACCTGCTGCCAGCCGACATTATCGGGGTGTCGGTCTTCGACCGCAGCACGCAGCAGTTCCATTTCCGCAAGGGCCCGCTCTTCACGCAGCTCATCCTTGCCGACGAGGTGAACCGCGCGAGTCCGAAGGCGCAGAGCGCGCTGCTCGAAGCCATGGAGGAGCGACAGGTGAGCACCGACGTCACCACCTACCGGCTCCCGGATCCCTTCTTCGTCGTCGCGACCCAGAACCCGCACGAACAGGCCGGCACCTATGCCCTGCCCGAGTCGCAGCTCGACCGATTCCTGATGCGCATCCGCCTCGGCTATCCGGACGCGACGCACGAGCGCGAACTGCTGCGGGAAGGCGAGCGGCGCGAACTCCTCCCACAGCTCGCGCCGGTGCTCGACGCCGAACATGTGCTGGCGCTGCAGGCCGCCGTGCGATCGATTCACGTTTCCGACGCGTTGCTCGACTACCTGCAATCGCTCATCGCGCACACACGCGCCCACGCCGATATCCGCATCGGGCTTTCGCCGCGTGCGGGCCAGGGCCTGCTGCGCGCCGCACAGGCCTGGACGGCGATCTGCGGGCGCCACGCCGTACTGCCGGACGACGTGCAGGCCGTGTTCGGCGCGGTCGCGGGCCATCGGCTCGAACGGCGCAACTCGCTCGATGCCGCCGACGGATTGCGGCTTGCGGGCCGGGTGGTGGAAGCCGTGCCCATTCCCGCATAAGGTCTCGCTGCGATGGCGATCGCCGCAGGTCTGCGCCGCAAGTTCGAATCGCGTCTCGCCGCGTGGGTGAAGCGCCGTCAGGGCGGCGACTCGCTGCCCGTCGCGATCCATCGCAGGCGCCTCTACATCCTGCCGACACGCGCCGGTCTCGGCTTCGCACTCCTGCTCTCCGGAATGTTGCTCGCCGGGCTCAACTACGCAAACAGCCTGGCCCTTTTCGTCACGTTCCTGCTCGGCGGTCTCGCACTCGCAGCCATGTACATGTGCCACACGAACCTGCTCGGAGCGGTGATCGTCGGCGCACGCACAGCGCCCACATTCCCGGGGGAAGACGGCCAACTCGAGCTTGTCATCGCGACGGGCACGACTGCGCGATTCGAGTACTGCCTTGCGCTGCGCAGCCCGCAAAGCGTACTGGCGAGTCCACCCGGGCACGCGGGCGCTGCAGAACGCATGGTCCTGCGGCTCCCGGTGCCGGGCGCCCGCCGTGGCGTGTACGCAGTCGATCGCGTGCGCCTCTCGACGAACTGGCCTTTCGGCCTCTTTCGCGCCTGGACCTGGCTGCACCTGCCGCTGGAGCTGATCGTCTATCCGGCTGCACACGGTGAGCGGCCGCTGCTGCGGGTCGGGGGCGTCGGGCAACAGGCGACGGGCGGGTGGCCAGAAGCCGGAGACACCGAGTGGCAGGGCCTGCGGGCGTATCGCCACGGGGACTCGCCACGGCGCATCGCGTGGAAGGCCTACGCGCGCGGCGCGCCGCTGCTCGTCGGCGACTACACGGCCGAGGCCGGTGACCTTCACGAGTTCGATTTCGACCGCCTCGCGCCGCTCGACTGCGAGGCGCGACTCGAGCAGCTGTCCCGCTGGATCGTCGATGCGGAACAGCGCGGCGAACCGTACGCACTGCGGCTGCCCGGGGAGTTCGTGGCGGCAGGACGCGGCGACGCGCATCGACACCGCTGCCTCGCGTCGCTCGCGAGGCAGCCGGCGTGAGCCGCATGCAGTACGCGAGGATCGGCTCACGCCTTCCCGCACGTCTTCGCCCGCTCTGCTGGTCGCTCGCGGCGTTCGGCAGCGCAGTGCTGTTGCACGTCGATCGCCTGCCGATCTGGATTTCAGTCTTCGCGCTCGGTGCCGGCATCGCGCGCATTCTGCTCGCGCTGCGTGGCGCAGCGCTGCCGAACGCCTGGCTTCGCGTCGCAATCGCCCTGGCGCTCACTCTCGGCGTGCTCGCGGGCTTTCGCACCCTGAACGGACTTTCGGCCGGCAGCGCGCTCCTCGTCGCGATGGGCGCGCTCAAGCTCCTCGAGACGCGCGCACGGCGCGATGACTACGTCATGCTGGGGGTGTCGCTGTTCCTGCTGCTTGCGGCCTGCCTCGATCGCCAGGGGCTCATGCGCGTGCCGGCCTACGCGCTGCAACTCTGGATCGATTGCGCCGCGCTCGGGGTGATCGCCACGCCGGGCGCCCTCGCGGGTATCCGGCCGCCGATGAAGCTTGCCGGCCGTGCGCTGGCCTGTGCACTGCCGCTCGCGCTGCTGATGTTTCTCTTCTTTCCCCGCCTGTCGGGTGCGTTCTGGGCGCTGCCAGGATCGAGCCAGGCCGTGACGGGGCTGTCGGACGAGATGAGCCCGGGACAGATCGACGAATTGACGGTCTCGGATGCACCGGCGTTTCGCGTGGAGTTCGAGGGCGCCATACCTCCGCCACGGGAGCGCTACTGGCGCGGACCCGTGCTGCATTCGTTCGATGGCACGACCTGGCGACGCGAGCGGGGCCGCTACTACCTTGAGCCGCGCGTGCAGTTCGAGGGCCCTGCGTATCGCTATCGCGTCACGCTCGAGCCGCACGGCCACAGCTGGTGGTATGCGCTCGAGTCGGTCGTCGCGGCGCCCGACCGTCGCGCGCAGCTGACGCTCGATCGCCGTCTGGTTGCGACACACCCCGTGACCAGCACCGTCACCTATACCGCGACCTCGCATCCGCGCACCGTGACGCACGAGCCCCTGTCGGTGCTCGGCCGTCGCTACAGTCTCGAGCTGCCGCCCGGGCAGAACCCGCGAACCCTGGCGCTCGCCACCCGCTTGCGGGCCGAAGCGCCCGGCGCTGGCGCATACGCGCGCGCCGTACTCGACTACTTCGTTCGCGAAGGCTTCGAGTACACTCTCACTCCGCCGAAACTTGGCAGCAATGCGGTCGACGAGTTCCTCTTCGACACGCGACGCGGATTCTGCGGCCACTATGCCTCGGCGTACGCGACCCTGATGCGCGCGGGTGGCGTGCCGGCGCGCGTCGTGACCGGTTATCTGGGCGGAGAATGGAATCCCCTCGGTCAGTACTTTCTCGTCAAGCAATCCGACGCCCACGCCTGGGTCGAGGTCTGGGTCGACGGACGCGGCTGGGGCCGGGTGGACCCGACCGCAGTCGTGGCGCCCGAGCGGCTGCGACGCGGCCTTTACGACCTGATGCCGGATGCTGCCTCGTTCGCGACGCGCCTCGCGCGTGACAACGCCTGGCTCGCGGAGCTCGTGCAGACCTGGGACGCGGTGAACACGGCGTGGCGCCAGCGTGTGCTGCAGTTCGGCCAGTCTTCGCAGCTCGCGCTGCTCGAGCAGCTCGGCTTCGACTCGCCCCGCTGGCAACAACTCGGCGTGCTGCTCGGCAGCGGCCTCGTCTTGTGGCTCGTGTGGATGGCATGGCAATCACGCTTCTGGCTGCGCGCTGCGCGCCCCGACGGTCTCGCGCGCGCCTGGCGGGCGCTCGGAGCGAGATACGCGCGTGCAGGTCTCGCGCGTGGCGCAGCTGAAGCTCCACTCGCGTATGCCGCGCGCATCGGCTGCGCACGGCCTGATCTCGCAGTCGAGGCCGCTGCGCTGGCGAGTGAGTATGCCGGGCTGCGCTACGGGCCCGCGAAAGATCCGGGGGCAGTACGGCGCTTCACAGCCAAGGTGCGTCGCCTGCCGCGCGTGCCGGCGCGCAACTCATGATCGTGCATCCGGCGCTCGCTGGCCTGATCGCCTTCGCGGTGCTGGTTGCGGTCTGGCGCGTTCACTCGACGCGGCGCCTGAACCGGATGCTGCGCGAGCCTTTCCCACCCGCATGGCGCGCCCTGCTCGCGCGCGTGCGGCTCTACGGCTGCCTGCCGTCGGCCGAGCGCGCGCGTGTCGAGTTCGCAGCCCGTCGCCTGCTCCATCGCACAAACTTCATCGGCTGCGGCGGACTTGCGGTCACCGACGAGATGCGGCTCATCGTCGCGACACAGGCGGCGCTCCTCGTCGCCCACCGCGACCCGCGCGCCTACGATGCACTCTACAGCGTGCTCCTGTACCCGACAGAGTTTGTCGTCGAGGACCGCCACGAGGACGAGTATGGCCTCGTCACGGAGGGCAGCCGCACGCTTTCCGGACAGACGATCGACCTCTCTCGCATCGTGCTGTCGTGGGAGGACGTCGAAGCGGGTCTCGCGGGCGACGACGGCTACAACGTCGTGTTGCACGAGTTCGCGCACCACCTCGACCACCTCTCGGATGGGGCGCTCACCGACGGCGGCTCGCTCGTGCCCGGTGCAGATCGCTGGCACACAGCACTGCAGGCGACCTACGACGAACTGTGCAACGCGGTCGACCGGGACGAGGATACGTTGATCGATCCTTATGGCGCCGAGGATCTGACCGAATTCTTCGCGACCGCCACTGAAGTGTTCTTCGAGCGCGCGGGCGAATTCCGTGCGGCGCATCCACGGCTGCATGCGCAGCTGCGCGAGTTCTACGGCGTCGACCCTGCAGACTGGTCCGGCGGTCGATAGGGAACCCGCAGCAACATCGCCCCGCCCACGATGAAGAGCAACGCGATCGAGAGCATCGCGAGGCGCGAATCGCCGCTCACGAGCGCCACCGTGCCTGCGAGCAGCGGGCCGAGGATCGCGGCGGCCTTGCCCATCATGTTGTAGAAGCCGAAGAACTCGCCCGCCCTGCCTGCGGGCACGAGCCGGCCGAAGAACGAGCGCGACAGCGACTGCACGCCGCCCTGCACGCAGCCGATCACGATGGCGAGCGTGAAGAACTCCGCCTCGGTATCGAGTCGGTACGCGTAGAGCGTGACGCCTGTGTAGACGGCGAGCGCGACCAGGATGCCGGCCCGCGCGCCGATGCGGGTGCCGAGCCACCCGAAAGCGAGCGCCGCCGGGAAACCGACAAACTGCACGAGCAGCAGCGCCTGGATCAGGCTCGCCTGCCGGAAGCCGAGCGCAAGCCCATAGTCGACGGCCATCTTGATGATGGTGTTCACACCGTCGATGTAGAACCAGTAGGCGAGCAGGAACAGGAGCAGCGCGCGACTTTCGCGCACATGAGCGAACGTGCGCCGCAGCTCGGCGAGCCCGGCGGTGACTGCCCTCCCGGCGTGCAGCGACGCCGCGCTGCGCTGCTCGCGCACGAAGAGCAGAGCCGGCACCGTGAACACGAGCCACCAGATCGCCACGCTCGCGAACGACAACTTCACCGCCGTGGCTGCATCGGCAATACCGAAAAGTGCCGGCTTCGACACCATCAATGCATTGACCGCAAACAGCAGGCCGCCGCCGAGATACCCCAGCGCGTAACCATAGCCCGACACCAGGTCGTACTCGGACTGCGCGGCGACGTCCGTCAGGAGCGAGTCGTAGAACTGGTTGCCGCCCCAGAAGCCGATCGACGCCGCACCGTAAAGCAGCGCCGCTGAGGCCCAATCACCCTTCGCGACAAGCACGAGCGCCGCAGTCATCGCTGCACCGAGCACGGTGAAAAGCGCCAGCAATTTCAGGCGCGCCCCGCCCTTGTCGGCGATCGCGCCGATGACGGGCGCCATGAGGGCGACGATGAGGCTCGTGACGCCGCTCGTGACACCGAGCCTGAACGTGCTCACGGTCGCCGGCACAGCGTCGTTCCAGTACTGCTTGAAGAAAAGCGGAAAAAAGCCCGCCATCACGGTCGTCGCAAATGCCGAGTTCGCCCAGTCGTAGAGCGCCCAGGCAACGACAGGCCTGCGGGTGAGAACCTTCGCCATCCGCGCTAGGCTACCCGCCCCGACGCCCCGGCGTCACCTCGACGAATCGGTCAACCAGCAGGTCGAGCAGGCGCCGCACGGATGCACGCGTGCCGCTCACGCCGAGCTTGCCCGTCACTGCCAGCATGCAGATTCCGTGGACGGCACTCCACAACACGACGGCTTCCTCTGCAGGCGAGTGCCTCCCGGGCGCCACGTCCGCAAGCGCCGCAGCGACGAGCGCGAAGATCGCATGGGTGTGACCACGATAAGTCGGCGGTGCCGCCTGTCCGGTGGGCAGGCGGTGTTCGAAAACCATGCGCCAGCGATGCGTGTGCAGCAGAGCAAACCCGAAGTAGGCCGCGCAGAGCTGGCGCAGCCGCCGCTCCGGCGAGCGCGTGCGGGCGACCACGGCCTCGAGCGACTCGCGCAACCCGGTCACGGTGCGTTCGTTGACGTGCACGATCAGATCATCGAGATTTGCGAAGACCATGAACAGCGACTCGCCTGGCTGGTCTCTACGCTCGAGCTCGCCTATGCGAGCGGTGCGCTCACGCCGCGAGGTGCTCGCGGGTTTCGAGGAAACGCACGTCAGGCCAGCGTTCCTGGGTGAGGGAGAGGTTCACGCGGGTCGGGGCGAGGTAAACCAGCGCACCGGAGTGATCGAGCGCAAGACCCTCGTAGGCCTTGGTACGGAATTCCTCGAGCTTGCGATCGTCGCCCGATGCAATCCAGCGCGCGGTATAGACGTTCACCGGTTCGAAATGGCATTGCACGCCGTACTCATCCTGCAACCGGAACGCGACCACCTCGAACTGCAGCTGGCCGACCGCGCCGAGCACCATGTCGTTGTTGCGCAGCGGCTTGAAGAGTTGCGTTGCGCCCTCCTCGCATAGTTGCGCCAGGCCCTTTGACAGAGCCTTCATGCGCAGCGGATCCTTCAGCACCGCACGGCGGAACATCTCCGGCGCGAAATTGGGGATCCCGGTGAACACGAGATGCTCGCCCTCGCTGAACGAGTCGCCGATGTTGATGGTGCCGTGGTTGTGCAGGCCGATGATGTCGCCGGCGTAGGCTTCTTCGGCCTGGCTGCGATCGGCGGCGAGGAACGTCAGCGCATCCGCCACGCGCATTTCCTTGTCGAGCCGCACGTGATGCAGCTTCATGCCGCGCGCGTACTGGCCCGAGCACAGCCGCATGAAGGCGATCCGGTCGCGGTGCGCCGGGTCCATGTTCGCCTGGATCTTGAAGACGAAGCCCGTGAGCGCGGGCTCCTCCGCGTGCACGATACGCTGCTGCGTCGCGCGCGGCAGTGGCGACGGGGCGTGCTCGACGAACGCATCGAGCAGCTCCTCGACGCCGAAATTGCCGATCGCCGAACCGAAGAACACTGGCGTCTGACGCCCGGCGCGATAGAGATCGGGGTCGAACGGCGCGCTCGCGCCGCGCACCAGCTCGATCTCCGCGTCGAACTTCGCGGCCCGCTCACCGAGAAATGCACGCCCGGACTCGCTGTGCAGACCCTCGATCGCGAGATTCTCGCCGACGCGGCCGCGCTCGCCCGCGCTGTAGACGTAGATGCGATCTTCGAGCAGGTGATAAATGCCCGCGAGCTCGCGCCCCATGCCGATCGGCCAGGTGATCGGCGTCGTCGCGATGCCGAGCACGCGCTCGATCTCGTCGAGCAGCTCGATCGGCTCGCGCCCCTCGCGGTCGAGTTTGTTGATGAAGGTCATGATCGGCGTGTCGCGCAGGCGACAGACCTCCATCAGCTTGATTGTGCGCGCCTCCACGCCCTTCGCGCAGTCGATCACCATCAACGCGGAATCGACCGCCGTCAGCGTTCGATATGTATCCTCCGAGAAGTCCTCGTGGCCCGGTGTATCGAGCAGGTTCACGATCCGGCCGCGATAGGGGAACTGCATGACCGACGAGGTTACGGAAATCCCGCGTTGCTGTTCGAGGCGCATCCAGTCGGAGGTCGCGTGGCGGGCGGCCTTGCGTCCCTTCACCGTACCCGCCATCTGGATCGCGCCACCGAAGAGCAGCAGCTTCTCGGTCAGGGTCGTCTTGCCGGCGTCAGGGTGGGAAATGATGGCGAAGGTGCGCCTTCGGCTCACCTCTGCTTTCGTCGACTCGTTCGCCATGGTCCCGCCCGGTGAAAAGGGGGTGGAATTTACACAAAATTACCCCCGTTTCACCAGTCAGCCGGCAGCAAACGGGCCGCAATCCCGCGAGGACGCGTGGCGCCTCCTCAAACCCGCTCGAGCCAACCCCGCGTGTCCGCCGCCTCGCCGGTCTGGATCGCAACGAGCTGCTTGCGCAGGGATTGCGTCACCGGGCCGATCTCGCCGTTGCCCACGCGGTGCTCGCCGCTTCTGGTGACGAGCGTGCCAACACCCGCCAGCACGGCCGCAGTCCCCGAAAGGGCCGCTTCGCCAGTCTTCACCCACTCGAGCATTTCAGCGACATCGAACGGACGCTCTTCGACGCGCCAGCCGGAGTCGCGCACCATCGTGAGCAGCGAGTCGCGCGTCACGCCATGCAGGAATGAACTGTCGAGGCTGCGGGTCAGCACATGCCCGTCGCGCAGCAGCAGGAAATTGGCGGCACCGGTTTCCTGCACTGCTCCTCCCGGACAAAAGAGCACCTGGTCGATACCGTACTGCTTGCGCGCCTCGAGCGTCGGACCGAGTGCTGCGGCATAGTTGCCGCCGGTTTTCACGACGCCGAGGTGTGAGGCAGTGCGTGTCTTCTGGTCCTCGACGAAGATTCGCAGCGCCTTGGCGCCCCCTGCGAAGTAATCCCACACCGGGCTTGCGAGCACGATCAGCAGCGCCGTACTGCTCGGCGTGGCGGCCGCCCCGATGTTCGGCGTCGTTCCGATCAGCATCGGGCGCAGGTACAGCGCGCCCGGCGGCTCGGGTACCTGCTCGCGACTGGCACGGATGACTTCCCGCACCATCGTGGCAAGTTGTGCGGCATCAGGCTCAGGCAGCACCAGCTGACGTGCGCTCTGGCGCATGCGTTCGACATGCTTGTCCATGCGAAAGACGCTCACCGCACCATCCTTGCCGCGATAGGCCTTGAAGCCCTCGAAGCACTCGCTGCCATAGTGCAGCACGTGCGCCGCCGGGTGCAGCGGAATCGGGCCCACGGGCTTCAGCTCGTGCGCCTGCCAGCGCCCGTCGCGGTACTCGGCCATCGCCATCGTCGACGTCAACACCGTGCCGAAAGCCGGCTTCGCAGCTTCTTTCATCGTGCCATATCCTCATCTGCCATGAAGATCGTCGCCGGGTGCTCGAGCAGGGCCTTGAGCGCCTGGATCATGGAAGCGGCGTCGAAGCCGTCCACGAACCGGTGATCGAACGACGAAGAGAGATTCATCATACGACGGATCGTGATGGCGCCGCCGTGCACGACCGGGCGCTCGACCGCCTTGTTCACGCCGATGATCGCCACCTCCGGCGCATTGATCACGGGTGTCGAGGCGATGCCGCCCAGCTTGCCGAGGCTCGTCACGGTGATCGTCGAACCGGCAAGCTCCTCGCGCGGCGACTTGTTGCGCCGGGCACGATCGGAGACGTCGCGGATCGCATTCGCGAGCCCGCGCAGCGACAGAGCCTCTGCGTGACGCACCACGGGCACCTTGAGGCCGTCGGATGTCTGCGTCGCGATGCCGAGATGCAACGCCGCGTGCTGCACGATGACGTTGCGCTCCGCGTCGTGCAGGGCATTGCACTGCGGGAAGGCGGGCAGCACGCGCGCGAGTGCCAGACCAAGAAACGGCAACAGCGTGAGAGACGGCTCGCCCCCGGAGGCCTTGGCGTTGAGATGCACACGCAGCGCCTCGAGTTCCGTGATGTCGATCTCCTCGACATAGGCGAAGTGCGGAATGTTGCGCTTCGCCTCGCTCATGCGCTGCGCGATCACCCGGCGCAGGCCGATGATCTTCACTTCTGTCGTGCCTTCGCGCCGCGCAAGATTCGTCGCCGGGCGTGCCGCAGCCTGCCTTGCGCCGGCAGCGGGCGCATGGCCGGTCGCGGCCGCCTCGAAATCTTCACGGGTCACCCGCCCGCCCGGCCCGGTGCCTGTGACCTTCTGCAAATCGATTCCTGCTTCTTTCGCGCGACGACGGGTGGCAGGGGATGCCATGAGACGACCCGCCGCGGGCGCACTCGCAGACGGAACCGGGGCAGCGGCTGCGGGCGGGGTAACGGCTGCGGGCGGAGCGGCGGCTGCCGCATCGGTCTCGAACGCGATCAGTTCGGATCCGACCGCAATCACGTCGCCCGGCTCGCCCTGCGTTCGCACGACGCGGCCCGAGACCGGCGCCGGAATCTCGATCGCCGCCTTCTCGGTCATCACCTCGGCAACGATCTGGTCTTCCTGCACGACGTCGCCTGCCTTGACGTTCCACTGCAGGATCTCGGCGGAAACCGTGCCTTCACCGAGATCGGGCATCTTGAAAATATAGGTCCCCATCTTGCCCCCGCGCGCTCAGCCTGCCGACATGATGGCCTCGAGCGCCATCGCCACCCGCTTCTGGCCGGGAAAGTACTCCCATTCGAAGGCGTGGGGATATGGCGTGTCCCAGCCTCCCACCCGCCCGATCGGCGCCTGCAGATGCCAGAAGCATTGCTCCTGGACCGTCGCGGAAATCTCGGCGCCAAAACCGCCAAAACGGGTTGCCTCGTGCACGATGAGGCAGCGCCCGGTACGCCGCACCGACTCGCACAGTGTCTCGCTGTCGAGCGGCGAGATCGTGCGCACGTCGATGACCTCGGCATCGAGGCCGAGCGACAGCGCGGCGGCCTCCGCCACGTGCACCATGGTGCCGTAAGCGATGATCGTGACGTCCCTGCCGGCGCGCACGATCTGCGCCTTGCTGATCGGCACGGTGTAGTGCCCCTCGGGCACTTCGCCGCGCGGATGCGCGCTCCAGGGCACCGCGGGCTTGCCCGGGTCGCCGTCAAACGGACCGTTGTAGAGCCGCTTCGGCTCGAGAAAGATCACCGGATCGTCATCCTCGATCGCCGCGATCAGCAGACCCTTCGCGTCATAGGGATTCGACGGCATCACGACCTTGACACCGCACACGTGCGCGAAGATCGCCTCGGGGCTTTGCGAATGCGTCTGCCCGCCGCGGATGCCACCGCCACACGGCGTGCGGATCGTCACGGGCGCGTAGAATTCGCCGGCGCTGCGATAACGCAGGCGCGCGAGTTCGCTCACGATCTGGTCGTAGCCGGGATAAATGTAGTCGGCGAACTGGATCTCGGCGACCGGGCGCAGGCCGTTCACGGCCATGCCGATCGACGCCGCGACGATGCCGAGTTCGGAGATCGGCGTATCGAGCACGCGATGCTCACCGTACTTGCGCTGCAGGCCGTCGGTGGTGCGGAACACGCCGCCGAAGTAGCCGACGTCCTCGCCGAGCACCACGACGCCCGGGTCGCGTTCGAGCATCACGTCCATGGCGGAATTGAGCGCCTGGATCATGTTCATCCTGGCCATGGCTCAGCCCCTCTCGGCTCGCAGCTGTTCGCGCTGGCGCACGAGGTGCTCGGGCATGTCCTTCAGGACATCCTCGAACATCAGGTCGGGATCGAGCCGCGGACCTTCGTTCAGCGTGCCGTACTTCGTGGCCTCGCGCCACGCGACGGCGACTTCCTCCTCGAGCTCACCCGCCAGTTTCTGGTGGCGCTCATCCGACCACTCGCCGAGTGCGATCAAGTGCCGTTTCAGCCGCTCCACCGGATCGCCGAGCGGCCAGTGTTCGTACTCATCCTTCGGCCGGTAGCGTGACGGATCATCGCTCGTCGAGTGGGCCGAAGCCCGGTAGGTCACATGTTCGATCAGCGTGGGGCCGCCTCCCTTGCGTGCGCGTTCCGCAGCCCACTGCGTCACAGCGTACACCGCAAGAAAATCATTGCCATCCACTCGCACGCCGGCGACTCCATAGCCCGGCCCGCGCGCGGCAAAGGTCGAGCGTTCACCGCCCGCAAACCCCTGGAAGGTCGAGATCGCCCACTGGTTGTTGACGATATTGAGCAGCACCGGCGCCTGGTAGACTTCGGCGAATACCATGCCGGCGTGGAAGTCGCCCTCGGCGCTCGAGCCCTCCCCGATCCACGTCGACGCCACGTGGTCCTCGCCCTTGATGGCAGCGGCCATCGCCCAGCCAACCGCCTGCGGAAACTGCGTCGCGAGATTGCCGGAAATCGAGAAGATCTTGCCCTGCCGCCAGTGATACATCACCGGCAACTGGCGGCCCTTGCACATGTCGCGCGTGTTCGAGAGGAGCTGACACATGAGATCGACCAGGGGCCGGCCACGCACCATGTAGAGGCCCTGATTGCGGTACGACGGAAACAACATGTCGCCCGGGCGCAGCGCCATGGCCTGCGCGACGGATACCGCCTCTTCACCGTGAGAGCGCATGTAGAAGGAGATACGGCCCTGGCGCTGGGTACGCTGCATCCGTTCATCGAAGATGCGGGTCATCAGCATGTGGCGCAGCCCCGCCTGCAGCACTTCGGGCTCGACGTGCGGATCCCATGCGCCGACCGCGCGATGGTCGTCGTCGAGCACGCGCACGAGCCCGGTCGCGAGTGGCAGCGTCGCCTGCGCCGAAACCTTCACGTCAGGGCGCGGCTGGGTGCCCGCGGGTTGCAACTTCAGATAACTGAAATCGGTGCGATCGCCAGGCCGTGCGGGCGGCTGGGGAACATGCAGTCTGGTGCGCAGACGATTCGCCATGTCGCAACTCCTTGACGCAAGCAGACACTATGCAACGGCCGCGGGCGATGCGCATTGCAAAGTGAATCGGCAATCCGCAGAATAAGGACTGATTATTCCATTTTTCGCAAGATAGCGGAACAGATGTCCCAACCGGTGCTCGACCGTACGGACCTGCGCATCCTCGAGGTGCTGCAGAAGGACGGCGCCCTCTCGGCGGCGGAGCTCGCCGAAAGGGTGGATCTCGCGGTCACGACCTGCTGGCGCAGGGTGCGCAGGCTCGAAGAACAGGGCGTAATCCGCCAGCGCGTCGCCCTGCTCGATCGGGAGAAGGTCGGACTCGGCGTCACCGTGTTCGCGCACGTCAAACTCGTCGCGCACGGGCGCGACAATCTCGCCCGTTTCGACCAGGCGATCCGGCGCCACCCCGAAGTACTCGAGTGCTACACGCTGATGGGCGACTGGGACTTCCTGCTGCGCATCGTCGCGCGCGACATCAAGGCCTATGAAGCGTTCTTCCTCGACCAGCTGTCGAAGATTCCCGGCATCCAGTCATTCAGCTCATCGATCGCGATGACGGTGGTGAAGGAGACGACGCAGCTGCCGCTCGCACTTCGATAGCGGATCAAGGCCTCAACTGCTGCAGATCCAGTCGCAGGACGGTGGCATCCTCGCGCCCACCCGCCGCCTGGTAGTAGCCCTTGCGCACGCCCACCTGCACAAAGCCGAGCGACTGGTAGAGGCGGATCGCCGCGAGGTTCGAAGGCCGCACCTCGAGGAACGCGTCCTCGACGCCCGCTTCCGCGGCGAGATCGAGGAGCTGGCGCAAGAGCGTTCTGCCGATGCCGCGACCGCGCATCGTCTCCCGCACGCACAGATTGAGAATATGCGCTTCACCTGCGCCGGTGCTCATCACCCCATAGCCAACGAGGTCGAAGCCGATCTCGACGACCCGGCACACATAGCCCACGCGCAGGCAGTCGCGGAAGATGCCCTCGCTCCACGGAAAGGAATAGGACTCACGCTCGACCGCGGACACTCGCGCCAGATCCTCTTCCGCCATCGGCCGCAGCTGCACCTGCGGTATGGGCAGGTCATTCCGCGCGGCCACCATCGGCGAGGCTCCGGGCGAGTTTCAGATCGTCCCACGCCTTGCGCTTCTCGCCGGGCGAGCGCAGCAGATAGGCGGGGTGGTAGGTGACGACGAGCGGCGTGCCGGCCTCACCGAAGCGGTGTACGGTGCCGCGCAAGCGCGCCAGCGGCGCGTCGGTGCCGAGCAGGTTCTGCGCGGCAATTCGACCGACAGCAAGGATGACGGTGGGCTCGACGAGTGCCACCTGTCGCACAAGATACGGCAGGCAGGATGCAACTTCATCGGGCCCCGGATCGCGATTGCCCGGCGGCCGGCATTTCAGGATATTGGCGATGAAGACGCTCTCGCGCGCGAGGCCCACCGCACGCAGCATCGAGTTCAGGAGCTGCCCGGCACGACCCACGAAGGGCTCGCCACGCCGGTCTTCCTCGGCGCCGGGGGCTTCGCCAATGACCATCCAGCGCGCATGGGGGTCGCCCACGCCGAACACGGTTTGCGTGCGGGTCTCGCACAGCCGGCACTTCGTGCAGCCCGCCACTTCCGCACGCAGCGCCTCCCACTCATCATCCGGTGCCGGCGTCGTTGCAGTTGACGCCACTGCCGCGGGCGCACTCCGCGACAGGTAAGCATCGATGCCGAGCGCATCGAGGTAATGAGCCCGGCGCGCGGCAGACGGCGCCGTCACAGCCGGCGCAGGCGGCGCACGGTCCATTGCACAGGCGCCGAAAGCGCGTAGGTGGCAAACATCGCAAGCAGCATCGTCGGCGGATCGATCGCGATCAGCGCAAGAAAGAGCGGCACGACGATGAAATAGTAGTAGCGTACGCGCTTGTCGACATCGATCTGCTTCAAGCTCATGTACGGGAAGTTCGACACCATGAGCGCCCCGGCAAACGCCGTGACACCGAACGCGAGGATGAGGTCGGTGAGCCCGCCCGGACCTCGCCAGGTGCTCGAGAACCACACAAAGGCCGCCACGACTGCGGCGGCCGACGGGCTCGGCAGCCCTTCGAAGTAGCGCTTGTCCTGCGCCGCACGCGTATTGAAGCGCGCCAGGCGCAGTGCAGCCGCCACGGCGAAAAAGAAAGTGGCAACCCACCCGAACCGGCCCCAGGCCCGGCCGTATTCGGCGATGCGCTCGACACCCCACTGGTACATCACGATGGCAGGCGCAAGTCCGAAGGCCACCATGTCCGCGAGACTGTCGTACTCCTTGCCGAAGTTGCTCTCGGTGTGCGTCCAGCGCGCCACGCGGCCATCGAGACCGTCGAACAGCATCGCGGCGAACACCGCAATGCCCGCCCGGTCGAAGTTGCCGTCGATGGCGGCGATGATCGCGTAGAAGCCGGAGAAGAGGCAGCCGGTCGTCAGCGCGTTCGGCAGCAGAAAGACACCGCGGCCGCGCGGGGCAGGGTCCGTGCTCGGTGTGGACATGGCGCGCATCATATAAGATGCGCCTCCCATGCGCTGGTCCCGATACCCGATCAACACGATGAAGGAAACGCCCGCAGAGGCGGAGATCGCGAGCCATCGCCTGATGCTGCGCGCGGGGCTCATCCGCCGGCTCGCCGCGGGCATCTACACGTGGACCACTTTCGGCCTCCTGACGTTGCGCAAGGTCGAGGCGATCATCCGCGAGGAGATGAATCGGGCCGGTGCCTTCGAAGTATTGATGCCGGCCGTACAGCCCGCGGAACTGTGGCAGGAATCGGGGCGCTGGCAGGAATACGGGCCCGAGTTGCTGCGCCTGACCGACCGGGGCGATCGCGCGTTCGTGATCGGGCCGACGCACGAGGAGGTGATCACCGATCTCGTGCGGCGCGAGCTGCAAAGCTATCGCCAGCTGCCGGTGAACTTTTACCAGATCCAGACGAAGTTCCGCGACGAGATCCGGCCGCGCTTCGGCGTGATGCGCGGGCGCGAATTCATCATGAAGGACGCGTACTCGTTCCACATCGACGAGGCGTCACTCGCAGAAGGCTACACGCTCATGCGCGACGCCTATGCACGCATGTTCACCCGCATGGGCCTGAAGTTCCGCGCGGTGCGCGCCGACTCCGGTGCGATCGGCGGCACCGCGTCGGAGGAATTCCAGGTGCTCGCCGATTCGGGCGAAGACGCGATCGTGTTTTCCGATGGCGACGACTACGCGGCGAACCTCGAGATGGCCGAAGCACTCGCACCGGCGACACCACGCTCGCCAGCGGGCGCGAAGCTGCAACCGGTCGCGACCCCCGGCGTGCGCACGATCGACGCATTGAGCGGATTCCTCGGCGTCCCGCCCGCGCAGTGCGCCAAGACGCTGCTCGTCGAGGGCGCGGACGGCGGCGTCGTGGCGCTCGTCCTGCGCGGCGATCACGAACTGAATGCCGTCAAGGCGCAGAAGATCGCGGGTGTCGCCTCGCCGCTGCGCATGGCGAGCGCCGAAGCGGTGCTCGCCGCGACGGGCGCCGAGCCCGGTTTTGTCGGCCCCGTGGGCCTCACGAAGTGCCCGGTCATCGCCGATCGCAGCGCCGCGGTGCTCGCCGACTTCGTCTGCGGCGCCAACGCGCGCGATACGCACCTGACGGGCGTGAACTGGGGGCGCGACCTGCCGGAGCCGCAGGTCGCGGACCTGCGCAACGTGGTCGCCGGCGACCCGAGCCCCTCTGGCAAAGGCAGGCTGTCGATTGCCCGCGGCATCGAGGTGGGCCATGTCTTCCAGCTCGGCCGCAAGTACAGCGAGGCGATGAAGGCGGCCGTACTCGACGAGGAAAGCCGCAGCACCACCCTCTACATGGGCTGCTACGGCATAGGTGTGACGCGGGTCGTGGCAGCGGCCATTGAACAGAATCACGATGAGCGTGGCATTATCTGGCCCGAGCCGATTGCGCCGTTCCAGGTGGTACTGGTCCCGATCAACTTCGCGAAGTCGCAACGAGTCCGTGAAACCGCTGATCGCCTCTATGACGAGCTCACGCGCGCAGGCATCGAAGTCCTGCTCGATGACCGCGACGCACGCCCCGGCGCGAAATTCGCCGACGCCGAGCTGCTCGGCATTCCACACCGGGTGGTGGTCGGCGAACGCGGCCTCGAGGCAGGCAAGCTCGAATATCGTCACCGCCGGGCTGCGGCAAGCGAAGAATTCGCACTGGATGACGCCCTCGCCTTCATCCGCTCCCGTCTCGCTCCCGGCTGAACGTCGCGCAGCGCCGATCACAGCCATCCTGGCCGCGATGATCCTGGCGGTGCCGGCGCCGGCGGCACGCGCGGACCAGCAGCGCGATGCAGGCCTGCGCAATGTGATCGAGCATGCAATTGCGCAGGCAGAGTGCTTTCCCGACCGGTACGAGTCTGCGGTGTGGTTCACGATGATGGAGCCCCGCCTCGTGAAGCGGGTGCCCGACAAGGCCGAGCGCCTCGAGATCCTGCGCACCGTGTTCTGCGAGGCACACCGCAAGGGCGAGATGCGTCTGCCACCGGGCCTCGTGATGGCGGTCATCGACATCGAAAGCCGCTTCAACCGCTGGGCCGTGTCGTACGCAGGCGCCGTGGGCCTCATGCAGATCATGCCGTTCTGGCCGGAAAAACTCGGCATGCAGCGCCATCAGCTCACGCAGATCGGCCCGAACGTGCGCATGGGCTGCGCGATCCTGCGCTACTACATCAAGTACGAGAGCAACAACGTGCAGAAGGCCCTCGCGCGCTACAACGGCAGCGTCGGCCGGCGCGACTACTCGGATCTCGTGATCGGCAGCTGGAGTCGCTGGAACGGTGCCGACGACCTTGGCCTTGCCGCGGCGGCTGCCGCTCAACCCGTGCCGAAGCCTTCCGGGCGCTGATCCGGCGCAAGCTCGAGATCGATCACCTCGACTGCCTTGACCTTCGAGGCGGTCGACCCCATCCAAAGCGCTTCGAGATAGCGCGCCACGCCCTCTTCCGTCCCGCAAGCGAGCACTTCCACACGCCCATCAGGCAGATTGCGCGCGTACCCGGTGATCCCGAGTTCGGTAGCGCGGCGCGCAACGGTCGCGCGATAGAACACGCCCTGAACCCTCCCGGACACGAAACACTTGCGCGCTATCACGGGCGGGGATTCTACAATGCGAGGATGAGCGAAATACTGATCCTCTACTACTCGCGCAACGGCACCACGGCGGAGCTCGCGCGCCACGTGTGCCGCGGCGTTGAAAGCGTGGCGGGCGCTACGGCACGCCTGCGCACGGTGCCGCCGATCAGCGCCGGGAACGAAGGCCCCGTGAAGCACGTGCCGGACAGCGGCGCACCCTACGCCACGCTCGCGGACCTGCG
>CAUJHX010000208.1 GCA_963204795.1 Pseudomonadota bacterium
CGGCTCGGTGTTGCCGGTTTTCATCTTCCTGATGAAATATTTCTCGAAGGCGATCTTCGCGAGATGCACCCATTTTCCCACCTTCGTCCAGCTGACGTTGCGGGGCGGGATCTGGGGCAACGCGACGAAGGCCGCGCCACGATCGCCCATGTCGGCGAGGCAGATTGCATTCCAAGTAGCCTGCACCTCGCGCCGCTCACCCGCGATGTCGCCCTGGATATTCCTGGCTACCGCCGTGACCATCGATTCGATCATGAAGCCGGTCTTAGGCGCACCGGTCGGGACCGGCGTCTGTTCGACCGGTGGGATCGCCACGCACACGCCGAGCGCGTATATGTTGGGCCAGGCCGGGTTGCGCTGATGCTTGTCGATCAGCACGAAGCCGCGCGGGTTGCAGAGCCCCTCCGCCTGGCGTACCGCGTCCACGCCCGCAAAGGCAGGCAGCACCATGGAATACCGGAACGGCAGGACATGCTCACGCCTCACCTCGCCATCCTCGTTCAATTCGAGCACGTCCATCGCGCCCGCACGGACCGCGCTGATCTTCGCATTGACGATCCATTGGATATGGCGCTTGCGGAATTCCGACTCCATGAGGCCCTTCGAGTCGCCGACTCCGCCGAGACCCATGTGACCTACGTACGGCTCCGGCGTGACATAGGTGATCGGAACGCGATCACGCAGCTTGCGCTTGCGCAGGTCGCGATCGAGGATCATCGCAAACTCGTAGGCGGGGCCGAAGCAGCTCGCACCGGGTGCGGCGCCGACAATGACGGAGCCCGGGTCCTGCAGGAACGCCTGATAGGCTTCCCACGCGGCTGTAGCATGCGGCGTGGTGCAGATCGACTGCGTGAAACCCCCGTCGGGTCCGAGTCCGGGAACGTCGTCGAAGGCGAGCCGCGGACCGGTGGCGATGACGAGGTAGTCGTAGTCGATGCTCCGGCCATCGCGCAGCCAGACCCGATTGCGATCCGGTTCCACCCGTTCCGCTCCAACCGCGTCGAAGGCGATCCGCTTCTTCTCCAGACGGGCGCCAACCGGAATCTGGATCTGCTTTGCAGTGCGCCAACCCACTGCAACCCAGGGATTGGACGGTGTGAACGAGAACAGATCACCCTCGCCGATGACCGTGATCGCGGGACCCGCTCCCAGCATGCCGCGCAACTCGTACGCGACGCTCATGCCGCCGATGCCGGCGCCCAGTACTACGACACGTATCATGCCTTGCCCTCCGCGGAATGCTGCCGCAGCGGCCGGGCCGACACGCCCGCCCGCTTGCAATCATATTAGCGATTACTTATATTAGCGTCAACTAATTCATGAACGCGCACATCGATTCAGCCCTGTCTCAGCATCTCGCGGTACTGCGGGACGAGCAGCTCGTGCTGACCCGGCGCGAGGCGCAAACGATCTACTATTGGTTGATGTCGGGCGGCGGCGGCCAAGACAAGGGGGTCGCATGACGGGCGACGTCGAGACGACGGGCATCGCGCGCTGGGATACGCGCTTCGCCGTGCCCGAGTATGTCTTCGGCACCGAGCCCAACGCCTTCCTCTTCTCGCAGCGCCACCTGTTGCAGCCGGGAATGCGCGCGCTTGCGCTCGCGGACGGCGAGGGTCGCAATGGCGTGTGGCTCGCGCAGCAGGGGCTCGACGTGCTGTCCGTTGATGCTTCCCGGGTTGGGCTGGAGAAGGCCCGCAAGCTGGCAGCTGCGCGTGAGGTGCAGATCACGACGGAACTGGCAGATCTCGGCAACTGGGAATGGGGCCGCGATGGCTTCGATGTCGCGGTGGCCATCTTCATCCAGTTCGCCGGTCCGGTGATACGCGATGCAATATTCGCGGGGATGCAGCGCGCCCTGAAGTCGGGCGGCCTGCTGATCCTGCAGGGCTATCGTCCCGAGCAGCTCGACTATGGCACCGGCGGCCCGCCCGTGATCGAGAACCTGTACACCGCCGAGATGCTGCGCACCGCGCTGGCCGACATGGAGATCCTGCTGCTGCGCGAGCACGACAGCATCATCCGCGAAGGCCATGGGCACGATGGCATGTCCGCGCTGATCGATCTCGTGGCACGCAAGCGCTGATCGACTACGTTGCGGCAGAATCGAACCGGCCCGAGCCCATCTCGACCAATGTGTCTTCACGCCGCAGCAGCCACAACGCCTCCAGTCCCAGGCGATGCGCCATGGCTGGCCCATCGCTCGACCCGGCCACCAGCAGCGCCGTGGCCCAGGCGTCGGCATCCATGCACGTGCGTGCGAGCACGGTGACCGAGGCGACGTCGTTGCGCACCGGCGCCGCCCGGCGTCCGTCCATGGAGTGCGCCAAGCGCGCATCGCCCACCTGCATGAAGCGGCGGTAGTCGCCCGAGGTGGCCACGGCCAGATCCTGCAATTCGACCACGCCATGCGCTGCCCGGCGCCCAGCTTCGGGACTCTCCAGCGCCACCGCCCACGGCTGCCCGTCGGCCTGGCTGCCCAAGGCGCGCAGTTCGCCATCGAGCGCTGCCAGCGCGTGGCGGATTCCACAGTGCGCCAGCACATCCACCATGCAGTCTACGGCGTAGCCCTTCGCAATGCCGCACAGATCAATCTGCAGGGGCGCGCGCTTGCACACCCTGCCCGCCCGCAGATCCAGTTCCAGGCTTTGGTGCGCGGGGCAGTGGGAGGCGGCGCCTGCCGCACGAATCGCCTGTGCATCAGGCACATCGCGAACTGCGCCAAAGCCCCAGGCATCGACCAGCGCTCCCACGGCAGGATCGAAGGCACCCGCGCTCAGGCGACTGATCTCGAGCCCACGGTCGAGCTCTTGCAGCATCTCCGAGGGCAGATCCACCCAGTCATCGACGGCTGCGCGGTTCAGACGCATGAGGTCACTGCCGGGCTTCCAGGGGGACATCTGCGCGTCCACCAGATCCACGGCAGCCTGCAAGGTAGCCTGCAGCTGTCTGAAATCCGGATCCGGCGCGGCATCGCATCTGACGGACCAGCGTGTGCCCATGGTCGGGCCGTTCAGGTTCAGATGCGTGTCTCCGGAAAGTCAGAAGAGATCTTCGGCATAACGCCCCTTCGCCTTGAGTTGCTGCACGCTGAGCCGCAGTGTGCCCAGAATTCCGTCCAGCGTTTCGGCCACGTCCCGGCCCATCGGGCGGCTGCCGCACACGCGCACAACGGCGCCGCGTTGCAGAAGGTCGCGCAGGCGCATGGCGTCGCGGCGCAGGGCGTCCTGCACGTAGCCGCCGCCCGGCACCCGCGAGAACTCGGTTTGCAGGCTGGCCAGGCGCTGCTCGTCCAGCCAGCGCCGGATCTCGGGTTCGAAATAGAAGTCCCGTGCCGGGTCGCGCCCACCGTAATAAAGGTGCATGGGGGTGCGGCTGTCATTGCGCCGGATGAAACCCGCCAGTGGCGCCACGCCCGTTCCC
>CAUJHX010000209.1 GCA_963204795.1 Pseudomonadota bacterium
CGTCGGCTTCACGCTGCTGCCGCGGCCGGCGCAGTCACTCGTTTGCTTCATCCCTTTCTATGCGCTCGGCGCGATGTACGTCGGGCCGCTCTTCAGCATGGTGCAGGGACTCGTTGAACTGCGCATGCGCGCAACGGCCGCGGCGATCCTGCTGTTCCTTGTCAACATGATCGGTCTCGGCCTCGGACCGCTCACGATCGGCATCCTGAACGATCGTGTCTTCGGGCCGGTGTACGGGCAGGACGCGATCCGCTATTCGATGCTGGTGGTGGGGCTCCTCGGCGGCTTTGCGAGCGTGCTTTTCTGGCGGGCGTCGCTGCGGTTGCGGGAGGAGCTGATCGGCTGAGCGCGGGGTGGCAGCGGTCGGACGCAGCTTGTCGGCACCGGCGGACTTCTGCATGCTTGACCCATGCCATCGGCAAACCCGTGGAGTTGCATCATGCAGGATAGCGCCGTCGTTCCCCGTGAAGTCACCATGCAGCGCATGATGCGCGGGTTCTCTCTGGTCGCAGAATACCGTCGCGATCAGGAGTACACGGTGGCCGACCGGCTGGAGGAACGGGCGCGGGACGCCGGCAACCGGCCCTTCATCATCTTCGAGGGTCGCACGGTCACCTTCGGCGAGATGAACGGGCTCGCCAACCGCGTCGGTCACGCGGCACTGGCCGCCGGCCTCCGGCGCGGCGATGTCGTCGCGCTCATGATGGAGAACCGGCCGGAATTCCCCATGGTCTGGTTGGGCCTCGCCAAGGTCGGCATCGTCACGGCGCTGCTCAATACGTCGGCCCGCGATCGGGTGCTGAAGCACGCGCTGGGGCAGACGCGGGCGCGAGCCCTGATCTTCGGCTCCGAGTGTGCCGAGCAGGTCGCCACGCTCGCGGAGGGCGACCGGCCGCAGATCCTCTTCGAATCCTTCCATCCGGACGTGAACGGTGGAAGCGCGAGCGGTCTCGTGGCGACGCGCAAGCTCGCGGCGGCGATGGGGGAAGCGTCCGCTGCCAATCCCGCTGCCGGCACCCGGGCGGGCCTGCGCTTCGCCGACACGCTCTATTACATCTTCACCTCGGGGACCACGGGCCTGCCGAAGGCCGCGGTGATGAGCCATCTGCGCTTCGTGAACGCCGGAGAGGTCATCGGCGGCATCTGGCAGCTGGGACCGAAAGATGTTCTCTACAACGTACTGCCGCTCTTTCATGGTGCAGGCGGCATGGTGGTGGTTTCGGCGGCGCTGCGCTTCGGCGTGCCGATCGTGTTGCGCCGCAAGCTGAGCGTCAGCGAATTCTGGAACGACATCCGCCGGCACAAGGTGACGGCGATGTACTACATCGGCGAGATCTGCCGCTACGTCGCGAACCAGCCGCCGCGTCCCGACGACCGCGACCACACGCTGCGCAAATTGGCCGGTGCGGGGTTGCGGCCCGACGTCTGGAAACAGTTCATCGAGCGCTTCGGCGTGGAGATGATCGTGGAAGGCCTGGGGGCAACCGAGGCCAATTACGGCATTTCCAACGTGGACAACAAGATCGGCTCGGTCGGGCGGCTGCCCTATCCCGAGGCCAGCAATGTACGGGTGCTGCGTTATGACGTCGAGCGGGGCGACTACGTTCGCGATGCCAGTGGATCGCTGGTGCGCGCGAAGCCGGGCGAAGTGGGCGAACTCGTCGCCGAAGTGCTGGACGGCCCCGGTGCGGCCGGCATGTTCGAGGGATACACCTCGGCGGAAGCCACCGAGGCGAAGCTCCTGCGCGATGTGTTCAAGCCGGGGGATCGCTGGGTGCGCTCGGGCGATCTCGTGCGCTTCGACGAGGAGGACTATTTCTACTTCGTCGACCGCATCGGTGATACCTTCCGCTGGCGGGGCCACAATGTCTCGACCGAAGAAGTCGCCGAAGTGATTGCACAGTTTCCCGGGCCGGCGAGCGTGAATGTCTATGGCGTGCGCGTCGCAGGCGAGGAAGGCCGCGCCGGCATGGTCTCGCTCACGTTTCCGGATGCCTCGCGCTTCGATCCGGGAGCGTTCCACGAGTTCGCGATGGAGCGGCTCGCAACCTACGCCGTGCCGTTGTTCGTGCGGATCTCGCATGCGGCGGATCTCACCGCCACGTTCAAGCTGCGCAAGGTCGATCTGCAGCGTGAAGGTTATGATCCGCAGCGCACCGCAGATCCGCTGTATGTGCGCGATGCGAAGGCTGGCACCTATGTGCCGGTGACCGGAGAGAATCTGCAGGCGCTGGGGATATTACCCTTCGCAGGAGACTGAGCCCGCCATGCACGTCGAGTACACTCCCGCACAAATCGCGCTCCGCCGCGAATTCCGCAGCTTTCTTGCGGGCCTCATGTCGCCCGGGGAGCGCGAGCAGCTGAGCGACAACCGCGAGGGCGGCGAGTTGTATCGCACCGTCATCCGCCGCATGGGCGAGGCGGGCTGGCTCACCCCCGGCTGGCCGGTGGAGTACGGTGGCCGCGCGCTCGATCCGCTCGCCCAGAAGATCCTGCTCGAGGAACTCTGGCTGGCCGAGACACCTTTCCCGTTCGTCACGGTGAACACCATCGGGCCGGCGCTCATCCGCCGGGGTACTGCGCAGCAGAAGCGCGAGTTCCTGCCGCGCATCGCGCGGGGCGAGATCACGTTCGCGGTCGGCTATACGGAACCGACGGCCGGCAGCGATCTCGCCTCGCTCAAGACTCGCGCGGAGCGTGATGGCGATCATTTCGTCATCAACGGACAGAAGATCTTCACCAGTGGCGCGCAGAGCGCCGACTACGTATGGCTCGCGGCACGCACCGACCCGAGTGCGCCCCCGCACAAGGGGATCACCATTTTCGTGATGGACACCCGCCTGCCGGGTTTCTCGGTGACGCCGATTCACACGGTGGGAGGGGTGCGTACCAACGTCACCTTCTACGAGAACGTGCGGGTACCGGCCTCGATGATCTTCGGCGAGTTGAACGGCGGCTGGCGGCTGATCACCGAGCAACTCAATCATGAGCGTGTAGGGCTCGCGGCACTTGCTTTTGGTGCCATGGGCTGCTTCGATCAGACCGTGGAATGGGCGCGGATGACGAAGGCGCCGGAGGGTGGTCGCGTGATCGATCGACCCTGGGCACAAATGGCCCTCGCTGAAGCCTATGCCGTGCTGCAGGCCAACGCGGTGCTCGGCAATCGCGTGGCATGGGAAGTGTCCCGCGAGTCGGTGCGACCGGAGCTCGCCAGCGCCTGCAAGGTCTTTGGTACCGAAAGCTACATCAGGGTGCTGCAGTTGCTGCTCGATGTCGTCGGGTCCGCAGGTCTCGTGAAACAAGGCTCCGCCGGCGCAGTGCTGCGGGGGCGTCTGGAGCGGGAGTGGCGGATGTGCCAGATCAATACATTCGGTGGGGGCGCTGTCGAAGTGCTGCGGGACATGGTCGCGAGCATGGGTCTCGGGCAACCGCGCGGACGCTGAAAGGTTGAATGCGATGTCAGGTACCGAAAAGAACAACTGGCTCGAGAAGGTACGGGCGATGGTGGGCCGCGAGGCGCTGCCACCGCAGACGGCCGCTGACCCGGTCAACCTGCCGATGATCCGCCGCTGGTGCGAGGCGATGGGCGAGTCCGATCCAAAGTACCTCGATGGCACGGCGGCCCCGCCGGCCATGCTGTTCGTGTGGACCATGGGTCACTTCCGCGCCGGTCCCGGTCGGGAGGGTGGCACGCTCCTCGGGCTGGATCTGGTCGAAGCGGCCGGTTTCACCTCTGTGGTCGCGACCAATGTCGAGGAGGAATATCTGCGCGAGCTGCGCTGCGGGGACGTCCTGACCCAGCGAATCACGCTCGACGCCATTTCAGAGGAAAAGAAGACCGGGCTGGGTGTCGGGCATTTCGTGACCTATCGCTACGAGTTCAGCGACCAGAAGGGCGAAGTGGTCGGGCGCACGCTGTTTCGCGTGCTGAAGTTCCGCCCGCCCGCGAAGACGAATGAGACCGCAGCGCGCGTGGACACCGACACGGCGGGAGTGACGCAGCCGCTGCATCCGCGGCCGGCGATCACGCGTGATGGTGCTTTTTTCTGGGAGGGACTGAACCAGCGCAAGCTGCTGGTGCGCAAGTGCGGCAGCTGCGGTCGGCTGCACCATCCGCCGGGCCCGATGTGCCCGGATTGCAACTCCCTCGAATGGACCACGCAGCAATGCTCGGGGCGCGGCAGGATCCACAGCTTCGTGGTCGTGCACCAGCCGCAGATTCCGGGCTTCCAGTACCCGTTGCCCGTGGCGCTCGTCGACCTCGAGGAAGGTGTGCGCATCGTGGCGAACCTGCGGGATATCGCGCCCGGGAAAGTACGCATCAACATGCCGGTCGAGGTCGAGTTCGTCGAAGTCGGGAAGGATTTCGTGATTCCGGCCTTCCGTGAGCGTCAGGCGGGCTGAGGAGGACAGCGTTGGAGTTCAGTTACAGCGAGGAACAGCAGGGACTGCGCCAGCTCGCCGCGCAGATCCTGAGCGATCGGGTGACGGATGATTTCCGCCGTGATTTCTCCCGCTCGGGTGAGTCCCATGACCGGCCGCTGTGGACGACACTCGCGGAAGCGGGCCTCCTTGGCAGTGCGATTGCGCCGGAGCATGGCGGCTCGGGCCTCGGGCTCAGCGAGCTCTGCCTGATGCTCGAAGAGCAGGGTCGCACACTCGCGCCAGTGCCGCTGCTCGCCACCCTCGTCCTGGGTGCGCTGCCCGTACAGAAATTCGGCAGCGCCGCCCAGCGAGCGGCACTCCTGCCGCGTGTCGTGTCAGGCGAGATCCTGCTGACTGCGGCGCTCGAGGAAACCGGTGGCGGCGATCCGCTGCGGCCATCAGTCAAGGCGACGGCGAACGCTGACGGCTGGCGCCTGAAGGGGGTGAAGGCCTGTGTTCCCTATGGCGCACAGGCGCACGCGATACTGGTCACCGCTCGTACGGGCAGGCAGGGCGTGGGAGTCTTCCTCGTCGATCCGCAGGCGAAAGGCGTGCGCGTCGAGGCGCAGGCTACAACGAGTGGCGAACCCCAGGCACAGGTGAAGCTCGCCGATGTCCAGCTTTCTTCCGCAGACGTCCTCGGTGATCCTGCCAATGGCGCCGACATCGTGCGCTGGATGGTCGAGCGCGGCCAGGTGGCACTCGCCGCCCGGCAACTCGGGCTCATGGCCGAAGCCCTGCGACGCACCGCGGCTTATACCGCGCAGCGCGTGCAGTTCGGGCGCCCCACGGGCAGCTTCCAGGCGGTGCAGCACCGGCTCGCCGACGGTTACATCGATGTCGAGGCCTTGCGCTCGACCTGCCTGCGCGCGATATGGGCGCTCGAGAACGACATTCCTGCGACGGCCGAGGTCGCAGCCACCAAGTGGTGGGCCGCCGTCGGCGGTCATCGCGTCACGCATACCGCGCAGCATCTGCACGGTGGCCTCGGGGCCGACATCGATTACCCGATCCATGCGTTTTTCCTGCAGGCGAGGCAGATCGGGCTTGCTCTCGGCGGTGCCTCGTCCATGCTGGCGAAGATCGGCGAGCAGCTCGCGAGCGGCGCCGTGCGGCCCCTGACCTGACTGTGCACGAGGAGCATATGGTTGCCCGGATCACCTTCGAAAGTGTCCACGCCGGCCAGCAGCTGCCGCGATTGGATGTCCCCATCACCGCCTCGCTCATCGTTGCCGGTGCGATCGCCACGAGCGACTTCTCGCTCGTGCATCACGACAAGGCGCATGCGCAGGCGGCGGGCACGCCCGACATCTTCATGAACATCCTCACGAGCAACGGTCTCGTGCAGCGCTTCGTGCACGACTGGGCGGGCCCGGGCGCGCGTATCAAGGGCTTGAAGATGCGCCTCGGTGCGCCGAACTTCCCCGGCGATGCGATGCAGCTGTCCGGCACGGTCACGGCCAAGGAAGTGATCGGCCAGGACAGGATTGTCGAAGTCGCGGTGAGCGGCAAGAACCGCCTCGGCGAGCACGTCACGGCGACCGTGCGCCTGGCACTACCCTGATCGGAGCGCAAGGCGAGGCACGCATGACTCATCCATTGAAAGACCAGGCCGCGATCGTCGGCATCGGCGCCACGGAGTTTTCCAAGGACTCCGGCAGGAGCGAACTGCAACTCGCGGTGGAAGCGATCAAGGCCGCCCTCGACGAGGCGGGACTGAAGACGAGCGACGTCGACGGCCTGTCCACGTTCACGATGGACAACAACCCCGAGATCGAGATCTTCCGCAACATCGGCGGCAGGAATCTGAAGTTCTTCAGTCGTATCGAATACGGTGGGGGCGGGGCCTGTGCGCCCGTGCATCAGGCGGCGATGGCCGTACACAGCGGCGTGGCGGACGTGGTGGTGTGTTACAGGGCCATGAACGAGCGCTCGCAATACCGCTTCGGTGCGTCCTACGTTCCGCCGCCGCTGCCGTCCGCCGCGCTGGCGACTTTCGGCTGGACGGTGCCTTTCGGGCTCGCGACACCGGCCTCCTGGGTGGCGATGTGCGCGCAGCGTTACATGCACGACTTCGGAGCGACGACCGAGGACTTCGGGCGCGTCACGGTCGCGGGCCGGCGCATGGCGGCAAACAATCCGCGAGCCTGGTTCTACCAGAAGCCAATCACGCTGGCTGATCATCAGAAGAGCCGCTGGATCGTGGAGCCCCTGCGGCTCCTCGACTGCTGCCAGGAATCCGACGGTGCGGTGGCGATCGTCGTGACGCGCGCGGACCGGGCACGGCACCTGAGGCAGAAACCGGTGCTGATTCGCGGCGCCGCCCAGGGTGCCTGTGACGATCAGATGAACATGAC
Source organism: Pseudomonadota bacterium (assembly GCA_963204795.1). Classification (GTDB taxonomy): domain Bacteria; phylum Pseudomonadota; class Gammaproteobacteria; order Steroidobacterales; family Steroidobacteraceae; genus CADEFQ01. The sequence goes on from CAUJHX010000209.1 coordinate 6,783, forward strand.
GAGCTTCTATCGAAAGGACATCTCGGCCCTGTCCGAGATGCGCCTCGTGGCGAAACAGCTCTACGCCATGGCCGGCATCGGGCCGAAGGACATCCAGACGGCCGTGCTCTACGATCATTTCTCGCCCTTCGTGCTGCCGCAACTCGAAGCCTTCGACTTCTGCAAGCGCGGGGAAGCGAAGGACTTCGTGAAGGATGGCCAGATCGATATGGGCGGACGGCTGCCCGTGAACACGAATGGCGGACAACTCGGCGAAGCCTATATTCACGGTGTCAACGGCATCGCCGAGGGCGTGCGTCAGGTGCGCGGCAGCTCGGTGAACCAGGTGAAGGATGTCCAGCACGCGCTGGTGACGGCCGGAACGGGCGTACCGACGAGCGGGCTGATCCTGGCAGCCGCCTGATACCTGCCGCCGATGAAGGCGATATTCCGTTGGGTCGTCGCGCTCGGCGTCACGGGACTGCTGGCGGGATACCTCGGGCCGATCATCCTGAACCCCGATGCCAATCAGGGTCCGCTGCTCGGCATCTTCATCTCGGGCCCGGCGGGCGCGATCGCAGGTCTCTTGCTCGGCGCATTCGCGCGAGTATTACCGTGGTCGCCGGCGACGGAACGACGGGTGCTGATCGCAAGCTGCGCGGTGCTCGCGCTCGGAACGCTCTGGTACAGCCTTCCGGGTCCAAGGACTCGCGGGGTGCTGCTCGAGGCCAGCGTCACAGGCTGCACCCTGCCCGATGCGCTCGAGGATGCGGCGCTCGCGAACTGGGACACACGCCTCGCGAAGGTCACCTGGGCCGCGCCTCGCACTGGCTGGAAGGACGACGCGAAGCATCTGTTCGCGCACCCCGACGGCGTCGTGCTCGATCTCGCCGTGAAGGCGCGCCGGGCTGCGCGGGAACAGCGCAAGCCCTGGAACAGGGGGCGCATCACGATCGAGCCCGAAGCGGGCGCCGGCGATGTGAGCCGCGTATTCGTGCGCTACGCAGGGGCATCCTGCCGTGACTATTTGCCCGGCCCGACGACCCTCTACTACGAAACGACGATCGATCCGCGGCCGGGGCCGTGGCCGCCCGATGACCTCCCGGGGCTGTTGGGCCTCGTCGAGGCCGCACCGCCACCGAGCGACTACTTGGCGGGCGCCTCGTCGAGCGGATAGGTCTTCACACCTGTCGCGGTCTCCGCTTGGGCGGGCGGACTTGCGGGTGCGTCCGCGGTCGTTGTGGCGGCCGTGGCAGCGGGCGATGTGCTCGCGGAGATGGCCGCATGGAAACGCTGTGCGCCATTTGAACTGGTGCTGACCTTGCCGTTGAGGATCTCGCCTGCGCTGACCTTCCGGCCGTAGAAATCGCGGTTCGACCGGTCGTCGATCGTGATCGCGCTGCCATCGAGCGCCACACCGGCGAAAAGGCCCTTGCTGCGCGAGTACGAGTAGACCTCTGCCTTGAATGACGCATCCGTGGCGGCGGTCGCCTGGCGTCCCACCGGGCCCGCCGCGACCGATGCATCGGCGCCGAGCGTGACCTTGCCGTCGGTGATCCCTTCGACGCCCTTGCGCGTCGTGAACACGAGTACGACATCGGTCGACTGCGCACCGATCTGGGGGCCGAAGCTGCCGCCGCTCAGGTTCACGAACACGGGATTCGAGAAGCGGCCCGCGTCGTTGCGCACGACCATCACGCCCTTGCCGTGGCGACCGGCGACCCAGAAGCCGACCTTCACGACATCCGGGACCACGACGATGCCGTAGGCCCGGTCGAGCAGCCACTGCGGGATCTGCTGGTCGCGACTCTCGCGCAGCTCGGTCATCACGGCCGTCGCCGTGATCAGCTTCGCCTCTTCGCGCCCCTGCGCATGCAGGGTGGGCGCGACGACGCATGCCGCAGCGGCCAACATGACGGTCCACGCCCTGGTGTGCATTGCTCCCATCGTTCAAACCTCCTCAAGGGCCGCTCGAGCGGCGGCCGCAAGCTTAACCCAGTCCGGATGAATGGGCCCTGAAGGTTTCAGACCGCGACGGAGTCGCGGCGTTCAAAACCAGATCGACAGGAAGATCTGGTAGATGCTGGCGTCGAGCTTGTAGAGCGGCTCGGTGCCGGGCACGGCCGTGGGGGCCATGACGTTGCGGAAGTCGTCGTAGCTGATCGTCATGAAGCTGTAGCGCACGTTCGCCTGGGCCTTGTCGACCCAGGGCAGGCGGGCGATCTGGAAATCGTAGCTCGCACCCAGCCCGAGGGTGAGGGCCGTGAACGTCGACAGCTCCTTGTCGCGGGCCAGGAAATTGGCGTAGTCGCGCCGCGGGAAGAGATCGGCGTAGAAGTCGGCGGCGTCCTGGGTGTAATAGCGGACCGAGCCCGTGAACGTCCAGCGGTCCCACATCGGCTGCGTGACCGTGAGTTCGCCGGTCTGCGCGTTGATGCCCCAAGAATCGGTGTAGAAGCGGTACCAGCCACTCACCGACGCACGCCAGGGCAGGTAGTAGCTCAACTTCAGCGACGCGGCATTGCTGGTGCGGGTGTTCGGATACGCTTCGCCCTGGTAGGAGTAGCCGTTCGGCGAGCCCGGATCGAAATAGCGCACCGAGCGGTACGGGCTGTTGAGATAGCCCTCATCGCTGATGACTTCGAAGTTCGCGATGCCGATCAGGCTGCGGGTCAACACCTGGGTGACACCGACGGCATAGCTGCGCGTGTCCGAGGCGCGCTTGAAGGTCGGGTCCTTGCCGCCGCCGATATTGCGAAAGATGTCGTTGCTGCCGCGTTTGAAGCTGAAGGAGATCGTCGTCAGGTCGCCGAACATGTCCTGGCTCACGCCCGCATACCAGGTCTTTGCGTCGTAGTCGCTCTCGGAGCTGTTGATGTAGCCGGCGCTGTAGGTGGATTTGCCGCGCAGGTAATCCGCCGTGAGGCTGTACTGCGTGCGCTCTTCCCGGTATGGGCTTGCCGTCGATTCGACGTCGATCGAGGCGCTCGATACCATGTCGATGTAGTAGTTCGCGGCGACCGACACCTTGTCGGCGAACTTCTTGCGCACGAGAATCGACGGGCCGTCAATGACGACGCCGCCACCGTCGTAACGGTGATAGAGGAGGTC
>CAUJHX010000210.1 GCA_963204795.1 Pseudomonadota bacterium
CGCGAGCCCTCTCGCCCGTCGCCCGTCGCCCGTCGCCCGTCGCCCGTCGCCCGTCGCCCGTCGCCCGTCGCCCGTCGCCCGTCGCCCGTCGCCCGTCGCCCGTCGCCCGTCAGGCTGCCGTCGCGGCCCGTCGCGCCGGAAACGCGAGCCAGGCCTTCGCGTCGTAGTCGTACAGCGCGCACCTGCGCGACAGCTCGCGCAGGTGCTTCCAGCCGGCGACCGTGGCTTTCGCGCTCGCGAGGCCGTGCGTGAGGAGACGCCGGGTCGCCGCCTTCAGCCGGTAGTTCGGGATGAACGGGTCGTAGTGATGCGCCCGGTGCAGCATGATTCCGTGCAGCAGCTTCTCGAGACGGAACGGGAAATGGATGTCGCGGGTGAGATCATCGACCTTGCGCAGACGCATCCACTCCGAGCGCTTGTCGAACCACACCGTATCGGGGCCGGTGTGGTGCATGAAGATCACCGTGCCCATGATGTAATTCCACAGCAGGAACGGCAGCACGCCGCCAAACAGTGCCAGCAACCACCACGGCTGTTCGGTCACGAAGGCGATCACGATCAGAAATGCGAAATAAACGGCCCCGAACGCAGCCGCGAGCACCGAATCGACGATGAATTCCGTGCGTCGCGAGCCGACATGCCTGCGCGACGGAAACACGAGCTTGTTCCACCACAACTCGACGAGATAGTAGAGTCCGAAACCCCACACCGAGCGGTAAATCCGCTCCATGCTCTGGCGCCACCGCGGTAGCGCCGCGAATTCCTGCGGGCTGAACGGCACCCACACCTGGTCGCGTCCTTTCAGGTTTGCAAAGCCATGGTGCGCGACGTTGTGCCCGACGTGCCAGAGACTGAAAGTGGTGAGCGTCGGCAGGAACACGAGTCGACCGACGAAGGCATTCACCTTGCCGCTCTTGAAGAGGCTGCCGTGGCAGGCGTCGTGGCCGAGCACGAAGAGGCGCGCGAGGACCACGGCAAGTGCGAATGTGCACGCAATCTTGCCCGTGAGCGGCGCGAGGATGACTCCGGCGATGCACGCGGCGAGAAGGGCGAGATCAATCGAAACCTGAACCGTGGATCGCACGGCATTCGGCGTGCGATCGGGGACGGTGATGCCAGCCACGTATCGGTTACTCCGCAGGAGGGGCGCAAAGGCGGGCGATCATAGCACTGGCGAGCGCATGGCCGACGGGCGGCGCGCATAGCGGGGCTTCGGGGCCTCCCCATAGGCGGCAACTGCATCGGCCACACTGAGACGGAACGGGTCGCGCACCGTGACGCCATCATAACGGGCACCGTCCTGCAGGTCCTCGGACAGGAGCAGCAGACAGTGCTGCGCCTGCGCTGCGGCGACGATCAGGCTGTCCCACCAGCTGAGCCGATAGCGCTCCCCGAGTTGATGGGCACGCCTGATGGTCTCGACATCGATCGCTTGTGGCTCCCACGCGAACAGCGCTTCGACGTCGGCCCAGGCTTCATCTGGAGTCAGTGGAAATGCGAGCTTGCGGGTCGTCACATTGTAGAACTCGGAAAGCACCTGCGTACTGATGCGCCCGATTCCCTCGTTCCACAGGCGATCGAGCCAGTCCTGCGCACGGGACTGTTTTGCGGCGTTTGCCGGGTCCCGTGAATAGACGAGAACGTTAGCGTCGACGAAGCACAGGCCGGTCATGGATCTCTTCCCGCGTCGGATATCGATCGCCGGGCCTGGAAAGCGGCCTCAGGGGACGCGCGAAGAACTGCCGCATCGCTGCCCTGTAGGCCTCTCCCGACCGCCGCTTCTCGGCAAGGAGTTCGGCGACGAGCCTCGAAACGCTCGTGTCGCGCTCGGCGGCAAGTCTGCGGGCCCATGCGGCCGTGTCGTCATCGAGGCTGATGGTGATATTCCGCATTGGCTCACTCTATCACGGAAACCGTGATTGAGCTGCGCCCTGACATGGTGCGGTCGTGGCAAAATTGCACTGTAACGGTGCGTCAATCGAGGCCTATCGAACCTAACCTGCTGATTCCAGAACGGCGAAGCGCTGGCACGCCACGTGCACTACAACCGTGCTTCCACCCTCTTTCTGGCCCGGAGACATTCATGACCCCGACTGACGTTCTGAAACTCATCAAGGAAAAGGAAGTCCGGTACGCCGATCTTCGCTTCACCGACACGCGCGGCAAGGAGCAGCACGTGACGATCCCCGCGAAGCTCGTCGATGAGGACCTGTTCCGCGACGGCAAGATGTTCGACGGTTCGTCGATCGCGGGCTGGAAGGGCATCAACGAGTCCGACATGATCCTGATGCCGGAACCGAATACGGCGATCCTCGATCCGTTCATCGAGGAAGCCACGGTCAATATCCGCTGCGACGTGATCGAACCGGCCACCATGCAGGGCTACGAGCGCGATCCGCGCTCGCTCGGCAAGCGCGCCGAGGCGTATCTCAAGTCGACTGGCATCGCCGACAAGGCACTCTTCGGCCCGGAGAATGAGTTTTTCATCTTCGACAGCATCCGCTGGAGCAATGAAATGCGCGGCTGCTCGTACGAGATCGATTCCGTGCAGGGCGCCTGGAACACGAACACCGCCTATCCGGAAGGCAACAAGGGTCATCGTCCCGGCGTGAAGGGTGGCTACTTCCCGGTGCCGCCGGTCGATGCGTACCAGGACGTGCGCAACGCCATGTGCAACGCGCTCGAGGAACTCGGCCAGGTCGTCGAAGTGCACCACCACGAGGTCGCGACCGGCGGCCAGTGCGAGATCGGCGTCGGTGCGGGCACGCTGGTCCAGAAGGCCGACGCGGTGCAGATCCTCAAGTACGCGGTGCTGAACGTCGCGCACGCCTACGGCAAGACCGCGACCTTCATGCCGAAGCCGATCGTCGGCGACAACGGATCGGGCATGCACGTGCACCAGTCGCTGTCGAAGGACGGCAAGGCGCTCTTCGCGGGCGACAAGTACGGCGGTCTCTCCGACCTCGCGCTCTACTACATCGGCGGCATCATCAGGCACGCCAAGGCGATCAATGCGTTCACGAACGCGGGCACCAACAGCTACAAGCGCCTCGTGCCGGGCTTCGAGGCACCGGTGATGCTCGCGTACTCCGCACGCAACCGTTCTGCGTCGATCCGCATTCCCTGGGTGTCGAACCCGAAGGCGCGTCGTATCGAAGTGCGCTTCCCGGACTCCCTGGCAAACCCCTATTTTGCGTTCGCCGCGATGATGATGGCGGGTCTCGATGGCATCCAGAACAAGTTCCACCCGGGTGATCCGGCCGACAAGGATCTGTACGACCTCGAGCCGGAGGAGGCGAAGGGCATCCCGACCGTGTGCCACTCGCTCGACATGGCGCTCGAGCATCTCGACAGGGATCGCGAGTTCCTGACGCGCGGCGGCGTGTTCACGAACGATGTGATCGACGCCTACCTGGCGCTGAAGGAACAGGAAGTCACACGCTTTCGCATGTCGACCCACCCCGTGGAACTCGACATGTACTACAGCTGCTGATGGCGGGGCGGCGCAACGGCCTGGTTTGGTCTTCGAGGTCTCGCCGGGATATGCTCGAGCCGTATGCGCCGCCTGTCATTTACCTTATTGCTGGCCGTGTCCGGTGCGGCGTTCGCCGGGACAATGTACAAGTGGGTGGACCCGGGCGGCACCATCCATTACTCGAGCCAGCCCATGCCCGGTGCGACGGAAGTACACATCGATTCCGCGCCACCCGTGAGCGCGTCCGTAACAGACGCGGCGCGCGCGGTCGCGAGCGCGCCGTCCACGGGAGAATCCACGGGGCCGTTCAAGTACGCGAGCTGCGCGGTGACGAGACCCCTGAACGATCAGTCGCTGCCGAATGCCTTCTCGGTCTCGATCGCGTGGCGGATCGAGCCTGTGTTGCGCCCGGGCGATCGCGTCACGGTCGCACTCGACGGCAAGCTCATCCCGGGTGTTTCGCCCACGGCGACGAGCTACACAATCACGCCGATCGATCGCGGCGCGCACACGCTGATGGTCAGCGTTCTCGATGCCGACGGTCGCGGTGTATGCCAGTCGGCCGGCGTCACTTTCTACGTGCAACAGCCGTCCTTGCTCGCACCGAACCGCCGTCCGGCACCACCGCCGCGCCCGCGGCCTACCACGCCACCGCGGAACTGAGCTGCGTGCGGGGTTGCGATGCGCGCTGAGCACGCATCGCCCTCGCCGCTCTCGCACTTCGATTCGGCGGACCTGCTCGATGCGCTCGCGACCGGCATCGTCGTGCTCGACCGGCAGCTGTGCGTCGTCTATGCCAATGTCGCGGCGCAGGATCTGCTCGGAGCGGGCTTCGCGCGCGCGCGCGGCCGGCCCTTCGTCGACCTGCTCGCCGATTCGAACGG
>CAUJHX010000211.1 GCA_963204795.1 Pseudomonadota bacterium
AGCTGCAGCGCATCGACGATGATCGACTTGCCGGCGCCGGTTTCACCGGTCAGGACAGTGAGACCGGGGCGAAACTCGATCTCCGCCGCATCGATGATCGCAAAATCCCGGATCTGCAGGTACGTCAGCATGTCGGTCTCACCGCTGGTGTGCGTGGCCGCCGCGGCCCCAGTGCAGCTTCGAGCGCAACAGGCGGTAGTAGTCATAGCCCTTCGGGTGCAGCAGGCGGATCGCATGGTTCGAGGGCGCGATGGCGAGCCGGTCGCCAGCGACGAGATCGGCCATCACGACGCCGTCGACCGTGACGTGCGCGCGCGTGCCGGGTCGGTCGATCAGCATGACCTCGACCGTGGAGCGGCGCGGTACGACGATGGGCCTGTCAGACAGGGTATGCGGGCAGATCGGCGCCACGACGACGACGTCGAGGTGCGGCTCGACGATCGGGCCGCCGCAGGAGAGGGCGTATGCCGTGGATCCGGTGGCGCTCGCGACCACCATGCCATCGGCGCCGTGGCTGTTCACGAAGCGCCCGTCGATCCACGACTCGAAATCGAGCATGCGCCCGGTCTCGTATTTCTGCATCACGACGTCGTTGAGCGCGAGCTGCGTCAGCCGCTCGCCACCGGCACGTTCGAGTCGCGCTTCGAGCAGTGGCCGCTCATCGAAGTCGCAGTCGCCCTGGAGCACGGCATCGATCGAGGCGGTGATGTCCTGCGGCAGCACGTCGGTGAGAAAGCCGAGCCGGCCGCGATTGATGCCGAGGAGCGGAATGCCGCGGTGCGCGACGAGGCGGGCGGCATAGAGCAGGGTGCCGTCGCCGCCGATCGCGAGCACCACTTCGGCACGCCCGGTGAGCTCATGCTCGGCGACGCGCGCCACCGCGGAGCCGCCCGCATCGAAGGCGGCGCCTTCAACATCGTCGACGACGAGCGTCGCGATGCCGCGGGTCGCGAGATGGGCGGCCGCGGTGGCGGCGCTGTCGGCGACACGAGGATCTGTAAAGCGGCCGACCAGGGCAAACGAACGGGGGGCGCTGGGCATGCATCACCGGGCCATGGCAATGCATCCCTTTTTAGCATGGATTGCGTGTGCCTGAGTTCTCCGTTAGCGTGGATCGGCATGGCGCACGAGTACCGGGACGAACCGCTGGGCGAGCGCGCGCAGCAACTGCTGCGCGTACTGGTCGAGAGCTATATCCGCGACGGGCAGCCCGTCGGGTCGCGTGCGCTGTCGCGTGATTCGGGGCTGGCGCTCAGTTCCGCGACCATCCGCAATGTCATGGCCGACCTCGAGGCGCTCGGGTTTGTGGCATCGCCCCACACCTCGGCGGGCCGTGTGCCGACCGACAAGGGCTACCGCTTCTTCGTCGATTCACTGCTCAAGGTGCAGCCGCTCGACACGGCACATGTGGCGGAAATCAAGCGCGAACTGACCTCAGGCAGCGACGATACGAAGGCATTGGTGGGCGCTGCGTCGCGGCTGCTTTCCAGTGTCACCCACCTCGCCGGGGTCGTTACGCTGCCGCGCTCCCAGGTCCAGGCGGTCTCCCAGGTCGAGTTTGTCGGCCTTTCCGAGAACCGCATCCTCGTGATCATGGTTTTCAACGACCGCGAGGTGCAGAACCATATCATCCAGGCGGGGCGCCATTATTCGCCGGACGAGCTGAAACGCGCCGCAAACTACCTCACCGAGCAGTTCCGCGGGCGGTCCCTGTCGCAGGGACGCCAGGAAATCCTGCGGCAGCTGAAAGAGACCCGCGAGCACCTGAACGAGGTCATGGGAAGCGCGATATCAGTCGCGCAGCAGGTCTTCAGCGCCTCAGACAGCGGGCAGCTCGAGTATGTGATCGCGGGCGAGACGAACCTGATGGGCGTCGCGGAGCTCGCCAGCGTCGAGCGGCTGCGGCGGCTCTTCGAAGCGTTCAACGAGAAGAGGGATTTCCTGCATCTGCTGGACCAGAGCCTCAAGGCCGAGGGCGTGCGGATCTTCATCGGCCACGAATCAGGTTTTCAGATCCTGGACGATTGCAGCGTCGTCACGGCGCCCTATTCGGCGGACAACGAAGTGGTCGGCGTGCTCGGTGTCATCGGGCCCACCCGCATGGCCTATGAGCGGGTGATCCCCATCGTCGATCTCACGGCCAGGCTCCTGGGCGCGGCCTTGAATTCCCGCCGTTGAGCCCCCATATCGGCCGCGACGCCGTAACTATTTGATTTCGAGGGAAGTTTGATGGTGGATGCAGACACCGGTACGCCGGAGACCACTGCGCCGGGAAACGGCGCGCCAGTGGAAATCTCGATCGAGGACCTGCGGGCGCAGCTCGCGGCTGCGCAGGAGCGTGCGAAACAGAGCCACGACCTGTACCTGCGCAGCCTCGCGGAGATGGAAAACGTGCGCAAGCGGGCGCAACGCGACGTCGAGGCCGCCAATCGCTATGGCCTCGAGCGCTTTGCGCAGGAGCTTCTGCCGGTGAAGGAGGGACTCGACCTTGCTGTCGAGAATGCTCCGAAGGCGGATCGCGACAGCCTCGCGGCCGGCCAGCACGCCACGCAGCAGCTTCTCTCGAAGGCGTTCGAACGCCTCGGCATCGTGGAGCTCGATCCGGTGGGCGAGCCTTTCGATCCCACGCAGCACGAAGCCATGATGGTGCAACCCTCGGCGAGCGTCGAGCCGGATTCCGTGCTCACGGTCGTGCAGCGCGGCTACTCGCTCAACGGGCGCCTGCTGCGGCCGGCGCGGGTCATTGTCGCCAAGGCGCTTGAATAGGCGTGGGGTGACCCCATGTCCAGAGCCAGGTTTCAGTCAAACGATTCGCGGAGAGAATTATGGGCAAGGTAATCGGCATCGATCTCGGCACGACCAATTCGTGCGTGGCGGTCATGGAGGGCGGCAAGGCGCGCGTGATCGAGAACAGCGAGGGCGATCGCACGACCCCGTCCATTGTCGCCTTCACAAAGGATGACGAGGTGCTGGTCGGCCAGTCGGCCAAGCGCCAGGCAGTCACGAACCCGCAGAACACGCTGTTTGCGGTGAAGCGCCTCATCGGCCGCAAGTTCGAGGACCGGGTTGTCCAGAAGGATGTCGACATGGTCCCCTACCGGATCGTGAAGGCCGACAACGGCGATGCCTGGGTCGAGGCCCACGGCAAGAAGATGGCGCCCCCGGAGGTGTCCGCCCGCGTGCTCATGAAGATGAAGAAGACGGCCGAAGACTACCTCGGCGAGGAAGTCACCGAGGCCGTCATCACCGTGCCCGCCTATTTCAACGATTCGCAGCGCCAGGCGACCAAGGACGCCGGCCGCATCGCGGGCCTGACCGTCAAGCGGATCATCAACGAGCCGACGGCGGCTGCGCTTGCCTACGGCCTCGACAAGGACGGGGGCGATCGCAAGATTGCGGTGTACGACCTCGGCGGCGGCACCTTCGACGTCTCGATCATCGAAATCGCGGCGGTCGACGGCGAGCGCCAGTTCGAGGTGCTCTCGACCAACGGCGACACCTTCCTCGGCGGCGAGGACTTCGACCTCAAGATCATTCATTTCCTCGCGGATGAGTTCGTGAAGGAATCCGGCGTCGACGTGCGCAAGGACCCGCTCGCGATGCAGCGCCTCAAGGAAGCTGCCGAGAAGGCGAAGATCGAGCTGTCCTCGAGCCAGCAGACCGACATCAACCTGCCCTACATCACGGCCGATGCCTCGGGTCCGAAGCACCTGAACATCAAGCTCACGCGCGCCAAGCTCGAGTCGCTGGTCGAGGACCTGGTGAAGCGCACGATCGAGCCCTGCAAGGTGGCACTCAAGGACGCGGGTCTCGCGGCTTCCGAAGTCTCGGAGGTGATCCTGGTTGGCGGCCAGACGCGCATGCCGCTCGTGCAGAAGTACGTGAAGGACTTCTTCGGCAAGGAGCCGCGCAAGGACGTGAACCCCGACGAGGCGGTCGCGGTCGGTGCGTCGATCCAGGCGGGCGTGCTCGCGGGCGAAGTGAAGGACGTGCTGCTGCTCGACGTGACGCCGCTGTCACTCGGCATCGAGACGCTCGGCGGCATCATGACGAAGCTGATCGAGAAGAACACCACGATCCCGACCAAGACCTCGCAGGTGTTCTCGACGGCTGACGACAACCAGACGGCGGTCACCATCCACGTGCTGCAGGGCGAGCGCGACCGCGCGGGCGACAACAAGTCGCTCGGCAAGTTCGATCTGTCCGACCTGCCGCCGGCGCCGCGCGGCATGCCGCAGGTCGAGGTCACCTTCGACATCGACGCGAACGGCATCCTGCACGTGTCGGCGAAGGACAAGGCCACGGGCAAGGAACAGAAGATCGTCATCAAGGCCTCGAGCGGCCTCACCGAGGACGAGATCAAGCGCATGGTGCGCGACGCCGAGGCGCACGCCGAGGAAGACCGCAAGTTCCGTGAACTCGTCGAGACGCGCAACCGCGCCGAACAGATGATCCACGCGGTCGAGAAGTCGCTGGCCGACCTCGGCGAGAAGGTCGAGGCGGGCGAGCGCGCGAAGGTCGAGTCGGCGCTGTCCGATCTGCGTGCTGCGGTGAAGGGCGATGACCAGGCGGCGATCGAGAAGAAGCTCGAGGCGCTTGGCCAGGCTTCCGCGACGATTGCGCAGCAGGCCTATGCGGCGTCCGAGGGCGCCGCGGCGGGCGCCGGCACAGGCGATGGCGCCGCGAGCGAGGCGCCGAAGGGCGCCGAGGGCGACGTCGTCGATGCAGAGTTCGAAGAGGTGAAGGACAAGGGCCGCAAAGCCTCGTAAGAGGCGGTCCGGCAGAGCTGGAGAGGCCGCCGCGTGCCCGCGGGTGCGCGGCGGCTTTGGCGTACAACCAGGAAACGCATGTCGAAACGCGATTACTACCAGGTGCTCGGGGTGGCGAAGAATGCAGGCGAGGCCGACATCAAGAAGGCCTACCGCCGCCTCGCGATGAAATTCCATCCGGACAGGAATCCGGGTGACAAGGAAGCCGAGGAGAAATTCAAGGAGGCGAAGGAGGCCTACGAAATTCTCACGGACACGCAGAAGCGCGCGACCTACGACCAGTTCGGCCACGCGGGCATCGATGCCGCGCGCCAGGGAGGGGCGCCGGGCGGCGCCCATCCGGGGGATGCATTCGGCGACATCTTTGGCGACGTGTTCGGCGACATCTTCGGCGGCGGTCGTCGCGGGGCGGGTCGTTCGCAGGTCTTTCGCGGCGCAGACCTGCGTTACGGGCTCGAGCTCGATCTGCACGACGCCGTGTTCGGCAAGTCGGTCGAGATCGAGATTCCGAAGCTCGCAGAGTGCGAGACCTGCCACGGCAGCGGCGCCGCGAAAGGCTCGACGCCCGTGACCTGCGACACCTGCCATGGCAGCGGCCAGGTGCGTATCTCGCAGGGCTTTTTCCAGTTGCAGCAGACCTGCCCGAAGTGTCGCGGCAGCGGCAAGACCATCAAGAATCCCTGCGACACCTGCCTCGGCCAGGGTCGCGTGCGGCGCGTGAAGAAGCTCTCGGTCAAGGTGCCCGCAGGCGTCGATACGGGTGATCGCATCCGCCTCGGGGGCGAGGGTGAGGCCGGCCGCAATGGCGGGCCCCCGGGCGATCTCTACGTCGAGGTCACCGTCAAGGACCATGCGATCTTCGAGCGCGACGGTGCACATCTGTCGTGCGAAGTGCCGATCGGCTTTGCGACGGCGGCCCTCGGCGGCGCGGTCGATGTGCCGACACTCGATGGACACGTGTCGCTCAAGATTCCTGCCGAGACGCAGTCGGGACGCGTCTTTCGCCTGCGCGACAAGGGCGTCAAACCGGTACGCGGCGGCGCGCGGGGCGACCTCTTCTGCCGTGTGGTGGTGGAGACGCCGGTCAGTCTCACGGCCGAGCAGCGCGATCTCGTCAAACGACTGGACGAATCACTGCAGAAAGGCGGTACGCGACACACCCCGCGCGAGAAATCGTTCTTCGAGGGCGTGAAGAGTTTCTTCACGGGCGACGCTTGACTCGCGTTGTCATCGTCGGCGGTACCGGGCGCATGGGCCGCGCGCTCGTCGCCTGTGCGGGTGCGTTCGATGTCGAGGTGGTTGGCGTCATCGCGTCAGTGCACAGTCCCGCGGTCGGACAGGATGCCGGCGAGATGGCGGGCGCACGCCGCGTCGGCGTGCCGATCTCGACGGATCTCGGTGCGGCGTTGCGCGCTGCGCAGGTCGTCATCGATTTTTCACTGCCGCATGCCGCGCGCGATCATGTCGATCAATGTGCACTCGCGCGCGTGCCGCTGTTGCTCGGCACGACGGGGCTGCCGGAAGGCATGGACGCCGACTTCGCGCGCGCGGCAGTGCGCATTCCGTTGCTCGTCGCGCCGAACACGAGTCTCGGCGTCACGCTGCTTCTGGACCTCGTGCAGCGTGCCGCAAGAGCACTGCCCGCCGATTTCGACGTGAGCATCGCGGAAGCGCACCACCGTGCGAAGAAGGACGCGCCTTCGGGTACGGCGCTGGCGCTGGGTCGCTCGGTGTCGGCGGGGCGGGAGGGTGCGGTCGAGTACGCCGTCGTGCGCGGTGGAGACGTCGTGGGGGAGCACTTCGTGCGCTTCCTGGGGACGGGAGAAGAAGTTTCGCTCGGACATCGGGCCACTGACCGGGCAATTTTTGCCCGCGGAGCCCTTCAGGGCGCGATCTGGCTCGCCGGTCAGAAGCCCGGGCGATATTCGATGCGAGACGTAATTGGAATAAATTCAATAAATTAGACGTAAAAGTGAAGATTTAAATGAGCTTCGGTGGAGAACTTGTCCGGCCTTTGTGCATGGACACCCCGGGCGGTGGATCGTACACTTTGCGTGTAATCCGATTGTCGGGTTAGTCCGTGCAAGGCGGGAGGATGTTCGAGAGAACTCCTCCCGCTTTGTGCATGTGAGCAGGGGAATGATTTGGTGAGCGTACCCGCAGTACTGGCACTGGCGGATGGAACGATCTTCCGCGGCCAGTCGATCGGAGCCAAAGGCAACACCACAGGCGAAGTCGTTTTCAATACCGCGATGACGGGATATCAGGAGATCCTCACCGACCCGTCCTATTCCCGCCAGATCGTCACTTTCACCTATCCTCACATCGGCAACACCGGCACGACGCCTGAAGATCTCGAGGCGGCGATCGTTCATGCCTCCGGTCTGGTGATCCGCGACCTGCCGCTGCAAGCGTCCAGCTGGCGCGCAGTCAACACTCTCACGGAGTTCCTCGAGCGTTCGAAGACCGTTGCGATCGCCGGGATCGACACGCGCCGCCTGACCCGCATGCTGCGCGAGCGCGGCGCGCAGGCGGGCTGCATCATGACCGGAGAGAAGATCGATCCCGCCGCCGCGGTGCGCGCCGCCGGCAAGTTTCCCGGCCTCAAGGGGATGGATCTCGCGAAGGTCGTGAGTGCGCGACGCCCCTACCAGTGGAACGAGGGCTCGCTCTGGGACTCGACGGGCCCGCATACCTTGCGCGCGCACCAGCGCCTGCACGTCGTCGCCTACGATTTCGGCGTCAAGCGCAACATCCTGCGCATGCTCGCCGATCACGGTTGTCGCATGACCGTTGTGCCGGCGCAGACGAGTGCGGAGGAGGCGCTCGCGCTTTCACCCGACGGCATCTTCCTCTCGAACGGCCC
>CAUJHX010000212.1 GCA_963204795.1 Pseudomonadota bacterium
GGCGGCAGGTAGCGCTGGCGGCGGCCGGCAAAGAACTCGCGGGTCAGGAACCCCGGGCGCACGAGCAGCGGCCACAGCGTCTTCCAGAGGCGCGAATCGGCGTGCGTCAGGCCCTCGAAGGCTTCGGCGAGGAAATGGCCGATGGAATGCACGTGACGGTCATCGCGCTGGCCGCAGGCCGCGCAGAAGGGCCCCGTCAGCGCCGCGTTGCAGTTGAGGCAGCGCGCGGCTGCGGATTCGGGTTCGGCTGCGTCTGCCGCGTCGCTCACGCGGTGCGAAAGCCGGCGGCGCGCGCTTCGGCGCGGTCGGGCTCCGCAGCCTGTACACCCAGCTCGTGCGGCGCGAAGTCGTCGACGTTGATCAGGTGCATCACCTTGCGGTCAAAGTCGCGCAATTGTGCGGCCTCGGTCTCGGAGAGGATGCCGAGTGCGAGGCCCTGCTGGATCTGGCCCGGCAGGTCGAGCGCCGTGATCCGGCCGGTCTTGACGCCTTCGACGCGCAGGCGTTTCTCGAGCGGCTCCGCCGTCTGCGAGAGCGCCAGCGCTTCCTGCAGCAGGCCGAGCGCGTTGCCCGGCTCGAGCGTGCGATAGATGTGCTCGCACAGACGGTCACGGGTGTCGGAGGGCATCGTCACCAGTTCGGCGAGCGTTCGTCCGAGGCGGTCGCCGGGGGCAAAGTAAGTGAGGCCGCGCGGGAAGACCAGCAAACGCATCAGCCCGGCGAGGAAGGGGTTCGGGAAATTGCGCAGGAAGCCGTGCAGCTGTTCCTGCGCCGTGTACAGGAGGTCGCGGCAGGCCCATTCGACGATGGGCAGATCGGCTTCGGGGCGGCCCTGGTTCTCGTGGTGCTTCAGCACCATCGAGGCGAGATACATGCAGGAGAGCACGTCGCCGAGGCGTGCCGAGAGGCTTTCCTTCTTCTTGAGGTAGCCGCCGAGCGTCAGCATCGCGACATCGACCGCGAACGCGAACGAGGCGCTGAAGCGCACGATGTGCTGGTAATAGCGCGCGGTCGGGCCCTCGACCGGCTTCTTCGTGAAGCGTGCGAGCGTGAGCGCCATCACGAGTGAACGCACGGCATTCGAGATCGCAAAACCCATGTGGCCGAAGAGCGCGCGGTCGAATTCGTCGACCCCCTTCCTGCGATCCGGATTGCGCGCGGAGGTCATCTCGCGCATCACGAACGGATGGCAGCGGATCGCGCCCTGGCCGAAGATCATCAGGTTGCGCGTCAGGATGTTCGCGCCCTCGACCGTGATCGCGATCGGCACCGACTGGTAACCGCGCGCCAGATAATTGTTGGGCCCGAGCATGATGCCCTTGCCGCCCTGCACGTCCATCGCATCGTCGGCGACCTGCCGGCCCATCTCGGTCACGTGGTACTTGAGCATCGCCGCGGGTACCGACGGCTTCTCGCCGCCGTCGATCGCACCGGCCGTCACCGAGCGGCCCGCATCCATGATGTAGGTATAGGCGACCATGCGCGCGATGACGGCCTCGACGCCTTCGAACTTGCCGACCGGCATGTTGAACTGGCGACGGATACGTGCATAAGCGCCGGTCGCGAACACGCCCGCCTTTGCGCCACCGGTCGCATTCGACGGCAGCGAAATGCAGCGGCCGACCGACAACTGCTCGACGAGCATGCGCCAGCCCTGGCCCGCCATCTTCACGCCGCCAATGAGAACATCGAGCGGCACGAACACGTCGTGCCCCTGGATCGGGCCGTTCTGGAACGGAATGTTGAGCGGAAAGTGGCGCCGGCCGATCGTGATGCCCGGCGTGTCGCGCGGCACCAGCGCGCAAGTGATGCCGAGGTCGGTCTCGCCGCCGAGGAGCTTGTCCGGATCGAGCATGCGAAACGCGAGGCCCACCACGGTCGCGATCGGCGCGAGCGTGATGTAGCGCTTCGAGAAGTTGAGCTTGAGCCCGATGATCTCCTTGCCTTGCCACATCCCGCGGCAGACGACGCCGGTGTCGGGCAGTGCCGCAGCGTCGGAGCCGACGCGCGGTCCGGTGAGGGCGAAGCAGGGCACTTCCTCGCCGCGCGCGAGGCGCGGCAGGTAATAGTCCTTCTGTTCTTCAGTCCCGTAATGGTTGAGCAGTTCCGCGGGGCCGAGCGAGTTCGGCACCGCTACGGTGGACGAAGCCGTGGTGCTGCGGCTCGCGAGCTTCACGAGCACGCAGGAATGCGCGTAGGCGGAGAACTCGAGCCCGCCGTACTTCTTCGGAATGATCATCGCGAAGAAGCCCTTCGCCTTGAGGAAATCCCACACGACGGGCGGCAGATCGCCGCGCACGTGCGTGATGTCCCAGTCATCCAGCATGCGGCACAGCTCCTCGCAGGGGCCGTCGAGAAAGGCCTGTTCTTCGGCGGAGAGTTGCGGCGGCTTCGTGGCGCAGAGCTTGTCCCACTTCGGTGCGCCGGTAAACAGCTCGCCGTCCCACCACACGGTGCCGGCTTCGAGCGCCTCGCGCTCGGTCTGTGACATGCGGGGCAGCATGCGCAGATACACCTTCATGAAGGGCCGCGTGATGAGTGACTTGCGCAGCGGACGGATCGTGAATAACCACAGCAGCGCGAGCATCACCCACAGGATGCCCTTCCAGATGCCCGCCGGATGGCCGAGCATCGTGTAGGCGGCGAGCAGCACCGTGAAGGTGGCGGCAAACGCGATCAGCGACAGGCGCTTGTAGGCGAGGAACAGCACCGCCGCGATGAAAAGCAGCGTGATGATGCCGCCCACCTGCGTGACGGCGAACGCCGCCGCGGCAACGAGCAGGATCGTGATGAGCACACCGGGCATGGTCTGCCTCCTGCCCCTACTTGTCGATCTTCGTGATCTTCGAACCCTCGAAGGTAAGGTTGTACATCAGCCCCTTCCCCGAAAAGATAAAGCCGATGATCGGCTTCTTCGCGGTATCGGTGTCGATCGAGCCGCCGGCGCCGAGGGTCGCGAGCGCGACGCTGCCGTCAACCCCCGCCTTCCAGCCCTCGCTGTCGCGGAATTTCCTGAGTGCCTCCGCGGTCATGAAGAGGATGATTTCGCTGCGTGCCTGCGCGCCGAGCTGCAGTCCGATCGAGGCCGCAGCGATGTTGTAGTAACCGGCCGTCTTGCCGCCGATCAGCAGCGCACCCTCGCCGTATTCTCCACCCACACCGAAGCCGGCCTTGATGACCCTCGGAAAGACGAGCACGCCGTGCGCCTTCGCCGCGAGCTCGGCGCCCGCCGACGTGTGCCTGGCGAGCTCGGTGCGGGCTTCCTGCACCTTCGCATCGAGTTCGACTTTCGAGTCGGCAAGCGCAGGCGGCGCCGCGATCGCGGTGCACGCGGCGAGACACACGGCGGCGAGCAGCACCGTGAAGGTGGCGGCAAACGCGATCAGCGACAGGCGCTTGTAGGCGAGGAAGAGTACCGCTGCGATGAAGAGCAGCGTGATGACGCCGCCCACCTGCGTGACGGCGAACGCCGCCGCGGCAATGAGCAGGATCGTGATGAGTACCCCGGGCATGGCCTGTCTCCCGCCCCTACTTGTCGATCTTCGTGATCTTCGAACCCTCGAAAGTGAGGTTGTACATCAGTCCCTTCCCCGAAAAGATGAAGCCGATGATCGGCTTCTTCGCGGTGTCGGTGTCGATCGAGCCACCGGCGCCGAGGGTTGCGAGCGCGACGCTGCCATCCACCCCTGCCTTCCAGCCCTCGCTGTCGCGGAATTTCCTGAGTGCCTCCGCGGTCATGAAGAGGATGATTTCGCTGCGTGCCTGCGCGCCGAGCTGCAGGCCGATCGAGGCCGCAGCGATGTTGTAGTAACCGACGGTCTTGCCGCCAACCTGGAGCGCGCCTTCGCCGTACTCGCCGCCGACACCGAATCCGGCTTTGATCACCGAGGGGAACACGAGCACGCCGTGCGCCTTCGCCGCGAGCTCGGCGCCCGCCGACGTGTGCTTCGCGAACTGGGTGCGAGCCTCCTGCACCTTGGCATCGAGCTCGATTTTCGACTCCGCGAGCGCAAGGGGAGCTGCGCACACGGCGAGACACACGGCGGCGAGCAAAGTCTTCATGCAAGCAACTCCTTGACTCCGTCACGTTCCTCGCGCAACTCCGCGAGTGTAGCGTCCATCCGCTTGCGGCTGAACTCGTCGATCGAAAGGCCCGGCACGATCTGGTAGTCGCCGTTCTTCGTCGTGACGGGGTAGGAGTAGATGACTCCTTCGGGAATCCCGTAGCTGCCATCCGACGGCACCGCCATGCTGAGCCAGTCGCCAGTGGCCGAGCCGCGGAACCAGTCGCGCACGTGATCGATCGCGGCCGATGCAGCCGATGCTGCGGACGAAGCGCCGCGCGCCTTGATGATGGCAGCGCCGCGCTGCTGCACGACCGGAATGAACGTGCTCTCGAGCCAGGCCTGGTCGACCAGCGACTTCGCCGGTTTGCCGCTGACCAGCGCGTGCGAGACGTCGGGATATTGCGTGGCCGAGTGGTTGCCCCAGATGATCATGCGCTGGATCGAATTGACGTGCGTGCCGGTCTTCTCCGCGAGCTGCGACAGGGCGCGGTTGTGATCAAGGCGCGTCATCGCAGTGAAATTGCGCGGATTCAGGTCCTTCGCATTCGCGCGCGCGATCAACGCATTCGTGTTCGCCGGGTTGCCGACCACGAGCACCTTCACATTGCGATCGGCCGCTTCGTTGAGCGCCTTGCCCTGTCCCGAGAAGATCTGCGCGTTCGCGAGCAGCAGGTCCTTCCGCTCCATGCCCGGACCGCGCGGGCGCGCGCCAACGAGCAGCGCGGCGTGACAATCGCGGAACGCCACTTTCGCATCGTCCGTCGCCACGATCTTCTGCAGCGTTGGGAACGCGCAGTCCGACAGCTCCATCAGCACGCCCTGCAATTGCGGCAGCGCCGGCGTGATCTCGAGGAGATGCAGGTTGATGGGCTGATCCGGCCCGAACAGGGCACCGGAAGCGACACGGAAGGCGAGGGCATAGCCGATCTGGCCGGCAGCGCCAGTAATGGCGACGTTCAGGGCAGTTTTCATGAGGACTCCGCAGAAGGGGGCGTAGAGTCTACAGAAATCAATTAGTTACGTTAAGAGGTGAGCTGACAGCCGGAAGCCGGAAAAAAATCTTCCCTGAGGTGTTGACACTGAACTAGTGTTGTAGTTATATATAACACCAAGACGAAGGCCGATTGCAGGGTGCAACGGCCAGGACAGTAACCCAAGGAGACTGACATGAGCACCTCAACCCAGAACTTCACGGTCGCCCTCGCTGCTGCAGTCATTGCCATCGTTCTGACGGTCGCTTCGAGCATCACCTTCGTGGAATCCACCAGCGTAGCCCGGGTGGCGGTGGACGCACCCCAGGCGATACACCTGGCCGCGAGGAAGTAAGGCGTTCTGCTAGATTAGCTCTCTACAGCACGGCAACCGCCATGTCTCAGGAGTTCCCGGTCAGCATGGATCCGCAGTGGGACGACAGCCAGCCGATCTATCGCCAGCTGCGCGATCGCGTGGTGGCGATGATCCTGGAGGGCGTCCTGAAAGAGGGCGATCCGCTGCCCTCGGTGCGCAACGTGGCCGCCGAGTTTCGCCTGAATCCGCTGACCGTGCTGAAGGGCTATCAGCAGCTCGTCGACGAGCAGCTCGTCGAGAAGCGCCGGGGTCGCGGCATGTACGTCAATGCCGGCGCGCGCAAGGCGCTGATGAAAGACGAGCGGCAGCGCTTCATCGAAGACGAGTGGCCAAAGGTCTACGCGACGATCCAGCGGCTGGGGCTCTCCACCGAAGAGCTCTTCGCGAGGGCGCCCGCCCCGACACAGACGCTGTCGCCCGCAGGGAACGACGATGACAAGCACGAGTGACACCCCCGTGATCGCGGCGCGCGATCTCGCGAAGTCCTACGGCAAGCTGCGCGCGCTCGACGGCGTGAGTTTCACGGTCGGCGCCGGTCGCATAGTGGGCCTCATTGGTCCGAACGGCGCCGGCAAGACGACGGCACTGAAGGCGATCCTCGGCCTCGCGCAGTTCGAGGGCGAGCTGTCGGTGCTGGGACGCAACCCTTCCGTCGCGCGCGACGCGCTCATGCAGGACGTGTGTTTCATTGCCGACGTGGCGGTGCTGCCGAAGTGGCTGCGGGTTTCGCAGGCGCTCGATTACGTCGCGGGTGTTCATCCGCGGTTCGATCGTGCGCGCGCCGAAGGATTTCTCAGGACGACCGACATCAGGATGAAAAGCCGCGTGCGCGAGCTCTCGAAGGGCATGGTCACGCAGCTGCACCTTGCGCTGATCCTCGCGATCGACGCGCGCCTGCTCGTGCTCGATGAGCCCACGCTCGGCCTCGACCTCCTGTTCAGGCGGCAGTTCTACGACACGCTGCTGAACGACTATTTCGACAAGGATCGCACGATCCTCCTCACCACCCACCAGGTCGAGGAGATCGAGAACCTGCTGACCGATGTCCTTTTCATCCAGCACGGCCGGATCGTGCTCGACAGCGCCGTGGAGAGCCTCGGCGAGCGCTATCGCCAGCTCCTGTGCGCGCCCGATCAGCTCGAGCGCGCCCGCGCGCTGCATCCTTTCTACTCGCGCGAGGTGTTCGGGCGCACCGCGCTGTTCTTCGAGGGCCGGCCGGACGCCGAACTCGCCCCGTTCGGGGAACTGCGCACGCCGTCGATCGCCGACCTGTTCGTCGCGAAAATGCAGGGAGCGAATCCGTGAACGTCATGCCGACCCTGGTGCGCCGCGAATTCCAGGAGCATCGTGCGCTGTGGGCCGCACCGCTCGCCATGGCAGTGATCCTCGTGCTGGTTGCGGTGTTCGGTCACTTCGAGATGGCGACCATGACCGCGCTCAGCGCCGATCAGGCGCGCGCGATCATGGGCATCACCGTCTGGGCGATGAGTCTTGCGATTTTCCTGATTGCGGGCATCGTGCTCTCCTTCTACCTGCTCGACTGCCTCTATGCGGACCGGCGCGATCGCTCGATCCTCTTCTGGAAGTCGCTACCCGTGTCGGATGCAGCGACGGTGCTGGCGAAATTCGCGGTGGCGCTGGTAGTCGTGCCGCTCGGTGTCTTTGCGCTCGCGCTCGTCACCGATCTCGCCGTGCGCGGCATCCTCACGCTGCGCACCGGCGCGGGGCTCATGGTCGAGCAGTTTCCGCTGTGGGATACGCGCGCCTGGTTGCAGACGCAGGCACTGCTCGCGCTCCTGCTGGCGGCTACCCTGCTCTGGTACGCGCCGCTCGCGGCTTACCTGCTGGTCATATCCGCGTGGGCACGCCGCAATGTGGTGATGTGGGCCCTGCTGCCGCCGCTCGTGATCGCGCTGGTCGAGCGTCTCGCGCTGCACACCTCGCGTTTCTGGGATTTCATCACCGATCGCATGGAGCCGGCGTTTCCGGTGATGGCGGGTGTCGAAGCGCAGGTGCGAGCCTCGATCGTGACGATCCACCGTGAGCAGGTGGTCTCCCTGCCGCGCCTCTTCGAGCAGATCGATGTGACTTCGATCTTCATCAACTGGCAGATGCTGCTCGGGCTTCTCATCGCCGCGGCACTGCTCTTTGCGGCGATTCGCCTGCGCCGCTGGCGCGACGACGGCTGAGCGCCGGTTTGCGGTCCGCAATTCCGGATTCGACCGCGACTGTGGTTAAATTCGAACGGTTGACACAGGCGACAGGTGTCGCCACTTGAGTCATGATCCCGCGATCCAAAGAGGACCACGGTGGCAGCCAGGACAATCGTGATGGGGGTCGTCGCCTTGGGCGTTATCCCGGCGTGCTCCACGGAAGGAGCGTATCTGGAGCCCGAGCGTGCCCAAACGCTCGAACAATCGATCAAGACGGCTGAAGAATTGGAAAAGGCGCTCGGCACACCGACGGTTGCCGTTCCTATGGAGGACGGCAAGACGCTCTGGGTTTACCAGGGCATCTACAAGCAAGCGAACGCCGCCAGCTACATTCCGTACGTCGGCCTGGTGGCCGGCGGTAACAACAAGAAATGCACCCGCCTTTCGGTAATCGTCGATCGGGAAGGCAAGCTCAGCAACTGGAACTACAGTACAGGCACCGGCTCGGAGTACTGGGCCAAATTGAGTGACAAATGCGCATCGCCCGACCAAGCCAAGCCGAATAAATGATTGATCGCTGTTGATGGGGCTGCCAGAGCGTGTGAATCGGGGTTTTCGGTCGTCATTCGAACCATTGACCGGTTAGACTTTTCCGATGCACCTGTCGGCCGAGCAGACAGACGGATGCCTGACGCTGCGCCTCTGCGGTGACTGGCGGGCACTCGATCTTCCGGCGATCCGCGCGGAGCTGGCGGCCGTGCCGCTCGATCACGTACGCG
>CAUJHX010000213.1 GCA_963204795.1 Pseudomonadota bacterium
GGCATCCTCGTAATCCTGGTAGAGCTTGATGAGCTGCCGCCGCGTGGGGTCGTTGCCGTCCTTGAGCGCCTTCGGACGCAGGCCCTCGTCCTTCTGGTGATTGATGAACCACACGACCTCGCGCGGAACCCAGCGCGATTCGTCGAGCCCCTGGGCCTTCAGGAGCTTTTTCACCATGCGCAGCTGATCTTCCGCGTCCAGGATCTGGAAGCCCTGCGGCAGACCCGCCTCCCGCCAATGCAGGCGCAGCAGGCGGTGCGCAATGCCGTGGAAGGTGCCGATCCAGAGCGAGCCGCCCGGCACGCCGAGCAGGCCTTCGATGCGCGCGCGCATCTCGCCGGCCGCCTTGTTCGTGAAAGTCACGGCGAGAATGCTGTGGGGCGAGGCACCTTCGGCCTGGATCAGCCAGGCAACGCGATGCGTGAGCACGCGCGTCTTGCCGCTGCCGGCACCAGCGAGCACCAGCATCGGCCCGACGGGGGCGCTGACCGCCGCGCGCTGCGCGTCATTCAGCGGGGAGAGAATCGGGGAGAGGTCCATGGAGCCGCGTATTATGCAGGCCGCGCGAGCATTTCATCCATGTAATCGAGGAGCGCCTTCGCGAGCGTGAGGACGAGTGGTCCGACAATGAGCCCGATCGCCCCGAACGCAGCCGCGCCGCCGAGCACGCCGATGAACACGGTGAGCGTCGACACTTCCGCGTGGCGCGAAACGAGCAGCGGGCGCACGACATTGTCGCCAAAGGACACGCCGACTCCCCAGATCAGGAGAAAGACCGCCATGCCCCAGCGGCCGATGGCGGCGAGGTAGAGCACGCCCGGCACCCAGACGAGCGCGGCGCCACCCATGGGCAGCAGCGACAGGAGCGCGGCGAGCACGCCGAACACCACATAGGTCGGCAGGCCAGCGATGGCAAAGCCGATGCCGACCGCGATGCCCTGCAGCAGCGCGGTGGCGCCGCTGCCGAACACCACGGCGCGGGTCACCTGGGCAAGATGCGCGATCAGATCGCTGCGGCGCGCCGGCTCCATCGGTACCAGCCCGATCACGCGGGCGGACCATGTGGCGCCATCGCGCACGAAGAAGTAGAGCAGCACGATCGCGATGCCGAAGCCGACCGCGGTGCCGAGCGCCCCGACGACGACGTTGCCGCCGAGCGAGGCGCCCCACTTGAGGAACGACTGCCCGCCCGCCAGCAGCCATTCCCGCAGCTGTGCCTCGCCGAAGCCTGCGTGCGTCTCGAGCCACGCGAGCGGTCGCCCGATGAGCGGATAGCGTTGCAGCTCGGCGAGCCCGCCGGCGCCGACGCGCTGGAAGAAACCCTGTGCCTTCGCGGCGAGTTCCGCAGCCTGTGCCGCGAACACGCCGCCGAGGATCGACAACGGCGCAAGGATCGCAATCGGAGTCAGCGCCGTGATCAGCCCGGCCGAGAGGGATTCGCGGCCCTTCAGGCGCCGAACGAGCCGCTGGTGCAGCGGATGGAGCATGAAGGCAAGGAACGAGGCCCAGACGATGGGCCCCGTGAACGGCGCGAGAATCCGGTACAGCAGATAGCCGACGACAAGGGTGGCAACGAGTGCGAAGCCGCGCCGGTAGAACACGGAGTCCATGAGGCGATCATGCTACCAGCGGTTACGCAAGTCGCGAAGGGCGAGGAATACCTCGCGCGGCGTTGGCCGCTCGGGAAACTCCGGCAACGCCTCGCGCAGGCGCGCGATGATCTGCGGATTCTGCAGCCGGAAGAACGTGTTGATGCGCTTCTCTTCGCCGAGCGTGGTGAGCGGTGCGGCCGCGGGGTCCTGGTGCACGGCGGTCGCGTGCAGTGTGGCAGCCGCTGCGTTTCCCGGCTCACGGTCGAGCGTGAAAGCGAGATTGCGCTCGAGATACTCGTGTCCCGGATACACCCGGGTCGTGTCGGGCAACCGGGCGAGCTGCTGCGTGAAGGTCTCGTACAGCAATTCCGGATGCCCACCGTGCTGGCAGTTGCCGGCGCCGGCGTTGAAGAGCGTGTCGCCGCAAAAGAGCGCCGGAACCTCGCCGCGTGCATAGAGGCACAGGTGCGCGAGCGTGTGGCCGGGCGTGTCGAGGCACTCGAGTTCGACCGTGCGCCCGATGCGCACGAGGTCGCCGCGCGTGAGTCCCGTGTCGACGTGCCCGATGCGCGCCGCGGCTCCCGCATGCGCGAGCACACGCGCGCCGGTTTGCTCGCGCAGCGGCTCGTTGCCACCCGTGTGATCGCGATGTTCGTGCGTGTTCAGGATCTGCGTGATCTCGAAGCCGCGCGCCCGTGCGACGCCGAGACACTTGCGCCAGTCGAGCGGGTCGATCGCAAGTGCCTCCCCGGTCTCGGCACACGCAACGAGATAATGGAAATTGCGGTAGTCGTTTCCGGTCCAGATACGCTCGATCAGCATGCTCAGCTCCCTCGAACTGCGGCGCTGCCGGTCCGTGCCGGCTCTGCCGCGACCGGCTGGAGCGGCGCGGTGATCCGTACGCGCGTGCCCCGGCCCGGCGAGGAGTCGATCTCGATGCTACCGCCGATGATGGAGAGACGCTCACGGATGCTGTAGAGGCCGAAACCACCGCGCTGCGTCGGCAGGAAGCTCAGATCCGAGACATTGAAGCCGACGCCCGCGTCGGAGACGGTCAGCTCGAAGCGGCCGCCGACGACACCGGTGCGGATCGTCACGACGCGCGCCTGCGCATGGCGGGCCACATTCTGCAGCAGCTGCCGCGCTGCCTGATAGACGAGCACCGTGGTCGGTTCACTCAGGGGTTTCGGCTGCTGGTCGTCCTCGAAATGGACCTCCGCGCGCTGACGCTTCGCGAAATCGTCCGCAAGCCAGGACAGCCCTGCAACGATCCCGTGGTCGTAGAGGCCTGGTGGCATGAGGCTCGTCATCAACGAGCGCACCTGCGCCGTCGATTCCGCGATCGTCAGTTCGAGGGCCGACAAGTCGGGCAGCGGCAGGCCCTGTTCGGCTGCCGAACGGATGGCCGCGATGTGCATCTTGAGCCCGACCAGGCTTTGCGCGAGTCCGTCGTGCAGATCGGACGCGATCCGGCGTCGGGCGCGCTCCTCCGTGAGCGTGAGCTCGGCCGCGAGTGCGCGCAGCTCGCGCTGCTGTTGCTCGAGCTGCTGCTGGACAGCTCGCAGCTGCGTGATGTCGCGCGCGACTCCCCAGACGCGCTGCAATGTGCCTGCGTCCACCTCGGTCGACAGTGATACGAGCAGCGTGCGATCGAGGCCGTAGGGGCCCGGCAGGACGCATTCGACATTCTGCACCTGTCCACCGGCAGCGATCGCGTCCGGAACGGTGGCGAGGCAGCGCTCGAGCCAGGCCGGATGGTGCATGACCAGCTCTCCCTGCGCGACGTTGCTGGTGGCTGCACGGAATGCCTCGTTCGCTTCGGCCACATACGCGTGGCGTTCGAGCCACCGACGCTGCTCGGCCGCCGCGAGCGCAAGCGGCATCGGCTGCGACAACTCGAAGCGGAAAATCGCCTCCGAGCTGTGACTGACGAATGCGCGGTAGCGTTCATCGCTCGCGCTGACGCGCGCAAGCGCGAGACGTTTCTCCGCAATCGAAGCCTGCACGACCAGCAGGGGTACCACGACCAGTACGAGGAAGGCCTGCAGGTTGAGGATCGGGCCAAAAGGCGCGCTGCTCGAGCCACTGTACGGTCCGCTGCCCGCGAGCGTGTAGCCCAGCGAGATCGCGGCCACGAGCAGCAGCGCAAACGTGCTGCGCCGCATGCCTCCGGTCGACACGATCCACAGCAGCACCGCATAGATCAGGAACGGCGAGTCGAGAGCGACCAGCTCGAAGTGGAACCGGCCGGAGAATACGTGCCAGACGACGACGCTGAGGATCGCGAACTGCAGGAGGGCGAGTCCTGCGGCCCGGCGGCGCTGGCCGGAGGCAAGGCGCCAACCCCGTTCGGCCCAGGCGAGGAGCAGTGGCACGACGATCACGGCGCCCAGGAAGCCGCTCAGCCACCAGGCCTGCTGGTTGTTCCAGAAGTCCGGCGCCGTGCCGGTTGCGACCAGCGCAGCAGCACCGCCGAATCCGCCGAGGAATGTCGCGATGAGCAACAGCAGCACGAGACGCGCAGTCGGCACCACGGCTGCGAAGTCGATGCGCGGCCCGATCCAGCGGCCGACCAGTTCGGCCGCGAGTATGCTCTGCCCGATGTTCACGAGGCCGGCGAGCGCGGCGGTGCGGGCAGGATAGACGTGCTGCACACCCGTATAGGCGCAGTACTCCGCGATGAAGCCGCTCGCGAGCAGCCAGGGCCACACGCGTCGCGGGAAGAGCAGCAGCGCGGCGATGAGCGTGCCGCTCGCCGGCCAGAACGCCGCGGCGCTCGGCGTCGCCACGAGCAGCTCGTTGCCGATCGCTGTCGCTGCGAAGTGCGCGGGAAAGAAGGCGGCGGCTGCAGCCGCCGGATGCCAGCGCGCTGCGTGCGCCGCCCATCCTGAGTCGGGCGACACCTGCATCTGATCCCCCCGTCGGTCACATTGCGACGAAGGCCACCGTACGTCAACTGGCTGCGGCGATCACCTGGGTCGTGGGTATGTAGTGATCGACGAGCAGCGCAGCGAAGATCCACAGCAGCCAGGTCACCGAGAACTTGAACACCCGCATCGGGAGCTCCTGGCGGTCCGTGAACTTCATGGCAAGCGCGTAGTAGAGGAAGATGCCGTTCAGCACGAGCGTGGCCGCAAGATAGATGAGCCCGCTCATGCCCGTGACGAACGGCATCAGTGTCACGAGCACGAGCAGCACCGTGTAGATGAGTACCTGCAGGCGCGTGTAAGCGACTCCGTGCGTGACGGGCAGCATGGGGATGCCCGCGCGGGCGTAATCGTCCTTGCGCGCGATCGCGAGCGCCCAGAAATGGGGCGGCGTCCAGACGAAGATGATCAGGAACAGCAGCAAGGCATTGGGGTCGATCGAATTGGTGACTGCCGCCCAGCCAAGCACGGGCGGTGCCGCGCCGGCCGCGCCGCCAATGACGATGTTCTGCGACGTAGCGCGCTTGAGCCACGCGGTGTAGATCACTGCGTAGCCGATGAGGGAGAAGAAGGTGAGCACCGCAGTCAGCGGATTCACGAGCAACCAGAGGATCAGCATCGACGCGATGCCGAGCACACCCGCGAAGGTGAGCGCGCGACCCGTCGTGATACGTCCCTTTGGCAACGGGCGGTTGCGCGTGCGCGCCATCTTCTCGTCGATGCTCTGATCGAGCACATGATTCACGGCCGCCGCACAGGCCGAGGCGAGTGCAATGCCGAGGTTGCCCCAGACGAGCGGCCCGAGCGGCGGCCAGCCGGGGCTCGCGAGCAGTGTGCCGACGATCGCCGTGAAGACGATCAGGTAGACGACATTCGGTTTCGTGATCTCGAAGTAATCGCGCCAGTTCATGCGTGCACCCGGCGGTTGAGCAACACGGCGGCGAGCAGCAGCAGCGCCGCGCCTGCGTTGTGAGCGGTGGCGAGCGGCAGCGGGAAGGCGCGCAGCACCATGAATATGCCGATTGCGAGCTGCAGTGCGAGCGCGGCGACGACGAACACCGCCGCGCGCACGGCACCGGGTGTGCGCACGCGCAGGAATGTCGTGCCGGCTGCAATCAGGAGCGCCACTGTCGCCACCACGGCGCCGAGGCGATGGACGAAGTGGATGGCGACACGTGCCGGATGGTCGAGTACGCCACCTTCGTAGTTGATGCCGAGCCCGTGCCACAGCACGAAGGCGTCGCGGAAATCCATCTGCGGCCACCAGGCACCCTGGCAGCGCGGGAAATCGGGGCAGGCCATCGCCGCATAGTTGCTGCTGGTCCAGCCGCCCAGCACGATCTGCACTGCGAGTGCGATGATGCCGACGAGCACCCAGCGGCGCACCAGCCGGGGGGCATCCGCTGTCGTGCCCCGTGGTCGCAGCGTGAGCCACAGCCACGAGAGCATCCCGAGCGTCGTGAGCCCGAACACGAGATGCGCGGTCACGATCAGGGGCTTCAGCAGCCACGTCACCGTGAGCATGCCGAGGATGCCCTGGAAGACGATGACCGCCACGAGCGCGAGCGCAAGACGCAGCGGCACGAGACGCTGCGCGCGCGTCGCGAACGCGATGGCGGCGATCATGACGACCAGCAGCCCGAGCGTGCTCGCCGCATAGCGATGGATCATTTCGCGCCATGCCTTGCCGGCGTCGAGCTCGACGCCCTTCGCAAGCGCGCCCGTTGGCGTCACATGACCGTAACAGCCGGGCCAGTCGGGGCAGCCAAGACCTGCATCCGACAGGCGTACATAGGCGCCGAGCACCACGACACCGAAACACAGGCAGAGCGCGAGGAGGGCGAGACGGCGGGCAAGTGCAGCAGCAGAGGCAGTACGCATGGTGGGATCAACCGATGTGCGAGAGATTGAGCAGCTTCCTGAGGTCCGCGAGCAGGCCCTTTGGATTGTCGCGGGAATCGAAAGTCATGATCACGTTGCCGAGAGGATCGACGAGCCAGATCGTCTGGTCGGGCGTGCCCGGAGGCAGCGCGTCGAGCAGCGCGCGGCCCACGCTACCCGTCGAATCGATCCGGATGAGGCTCGCGTGTTCCTGCGCGAGGAACACGGCCTCGCAGCAGTCCCCGGGCGCAATCAAGACGCGCTGCACCCGATCGAGGTCCTTCGCGAGCGAGAGCCAGGTCTGGCGCGTGACGTGGAGGGCCTTGCGGCAGGCGTCGTCGCAGCGCGCCGTGCCGACCTGCACGAGTGTCCACTTGTCCGCCGGCCACGGCGCCGTGATCTTCACCGGATGCGTGAGCAGCACGCCGTGATTGGTGCTTTGCGCAGGCCGCCAGCCGCCGCCGTAATAGAGCGCGAAGGCGAGGAAGAGCGGCACGAAGAACAGCGCCGCGAGGCCGAGCAGAGTGCGCATGCCCCGCGCGTTGACAGTCGTCATCGATTCACCTTGTGCAGGTTGAGCAGTCCATACAGTACCCCGACCGTGGCAGCGAAGAGCCACCACTGCACGGCGTACGAGAAGTGCCGTTCGGGTGGCACGCCGGGAGGTTGCCAGCGGCGCGCAAATCCGTCCGGCATCCCGGGGTCGAGCAGGACTTGCTGCTGCTCGACCGGGTGACCGAGCGCAGCGCTGATCTCTCCGATGTGCGGAAAGCTCGTGACCTTCGGCCAGGCGGCGCCAACTGCTGGCGGCGCGCGGCCTGCTTCCATGCCCTCCACGGGCAGCGTATCAACACGACCCGTCACCGTCACGGGCCGCTCGTTGCCCTTCAGCGAGATATCCGGCAAGCGGTCGCGATAGCCCGAGAAAGGCACCCAGCCCCGATTGACGAGCACCGAGCGACCGTCGGCCAGTTGCAGCGGCGTCAGCACTTCATATCCTGCCGCGCCGTCCAGGGTGCGGTTATCGAGAAGGAACTGATGTGCGCCGTCGTAGTGACCCTCGAGCTGCACGCGCGCGAAACGCGGCAACGCCCCGAACTCGCGGTTCCCGAGCGGGACGGCGTCGCCCGCCTCCGCGGAAAACTCCCGCCACGTGACTTCCTTTGCAACGCCGCGATGCCACTGCCAGCGTCCGAACCCGATGAACGCAACGATCGCGAGCGCGCTGAGCGCCGTCAGCCAGAGCGAGGGTGTGAACACCCGTCGGGAACCGATGGGGATCGAAAGCGGCAAATTCACGGACCGGGAAGCAGGGGTCGGGCATTTTGCGGGCTTGCCACGGCGAAGTACAGGGAGCACCGGGATTGGCGCGCGCCTATAATTCAGCCCGCGTGGAACTCATCCGGATCTTCGTCTTCATCGCGCTGATCGGCGTCGTCGTCAGTCTCGGCAGCGCGCTTTTTCACCTGTCATCGCCGGGGCGCGACCCGAAGAAAATGGTGCGGGCACTGACCTGGCGCATCTCGCTGTCAGTTGTGCTGTTCCTGCTGCTGATGCTCGCCTGGTATTTCGGGCTGATCTCCCCGCACGGCCTGTAGGCCGCATTCAGGCGGGGAATGTTTCGTGGGCGGGGATATCCTCAAGTGCCTTGTCCCACGACGCCCTGCTTGCCACGAAGATATGAGCGTCGGGCCGCCTGCGCACGTCCGAATCGAGGCTGCCAGCGGGAACCGCCAGGAATTGGCCTGCTGCGTGCGGCAGCGCTGACCCGCAGATCGGGCAGAAACACCGGGCGTGTCGCGTCGCCGGAAGCGTGTAGGTGGTGACCTTGTCGCCTCCGGTGAGCCATTGCACGCGCGCCGTCGCCGAAAACAGGTTGGCCGCATGGGCCGAACCGGTGTCCTTGCGGCAATGGCTGCAATGGCACAGGTAGAAACGCTCGAATTCGCCTTCGATGCGGAAGCGGACCGCGCCACACAGGCAGGAACCGGTGTGGTGGCCGCTCATCCAGGTGCCAGGTTCAGATCCAGTAGACGAAGATGAAGAGACCGAGCCAGACCACGTCGACGAAGTGCCAGTACCACGCGACGCCCTCGAAGGCGAAATGGCTCTTCGGCGTGAAGTGCCCCTTCATGACCCGCAGCCAGATGATCACGAGCATGATCGCACCGATCGTGACGTGCAGGCCGTGAAAGCCGGTGAGCATGAAGAATGTCGAACCGTAGATGCCGGTCGAGAGTCTGAGGCCGAGCTCCTTGTAGGCGTGCATGTATTCCTCGGCCTGCAGGCCGACGAAGAGGAATCCCAGCACGAAGGTGGCGGCGAGGAAGATCTTGAGCTGCGTGCGCTTGCCCGCCTGCAGCGCGTGGTGCGCGATCGTGATCGTGATGCCCGAGGTGAGCAGGATCGCAGTATTGAGCGCGGGCAGGCCGAACGCGGGGATGATCTGGAAGGAGCCATCCTCGTGACCGCCGATGCGCGCCGGGCCGTTGGTTGGCCACGACGGGTCGTAATCCGGCCACAGCAGCAGCTTGTTGAATACCTTGACGCCCTCGCCGCCGATCCACGGCACGGCGAGCGAGCGGGCGTAGAAAAGCGCGCCGAAGAACGCCGCGAAGAACATCACCTCGGAGAAGATGAACCACATCATTCCCATGCGGAACGAGCGATCGACCTGGTGGTTGTACACGCCGCTGCGGCTCTCACCGATCACGTCGTGAAACCAGCCGAAGAACATGAAGGCGAGCAGCAGCGCACCCGGCAGGAAGGCCCAGCCGGCCAGCCATTCATTCAGATACGCGATGGCTCCGGCCATGATGAGGAACAGCGACACCGAGCCGACGATCGGCCAGTGGCTGCCGTGCGGGACGTAATACTTGTCGGCGGAGGGGGCGTGTGCGGTTGCCATGTTATCTTTGTCCTACGCGAATCGATTGGTCGTAAAACGTGTACGCCAGGGTGATGCGATCGAGGTGCTTCGGCAACGCCCGGTCGACGATGAAGCGCACCGGCAGCACGCGCTCTTCGCCCTGCGAGAATTTCTGCGGCGTGAAGCAGAAGCATTCGGTCTTGTGGAAGTAGCCGGCGACACTGCCGGGCGCGATGCTCGGCACGGCCTGCGCCACGGTATCGTGGCCCGTCAGGTTCTTCGCGACGAACCTGGTCTCGTAGAGCTTCCCCGGATGCACCTGCATCGAGGTGAGCACCGGGCGAAACTCCCAGCTGCCGACATTCGGCAGGTCCGCCACGAATTCGACTGTCACGGTACGACTCTCGTCGGCGGCCTGTGGCGCGGCTTCCGAGGCGCGCGCCAGGGATTTCTGGTCGCCGAAGCCGGTGACTGCGCACAGCACGTCGTACAGCGGCACGAGCGCGAAGCCGAACGCGAAGCTGCCGAGCGCCATCAACGCGAGCCTCGCGGTCAGGCGTGCGTTCTCGCGCTTCACTTGCTCGCGCGGCTCCGTCACGCCGGGCCCCGGGTCACCGACATCACGATGAAGCCGAGATAGAGCGCAAATGCCAGCAGACCGAGCGCAATCGCCCCGCGCCTGACCCGCCGCCGCACTTCATCGGCAGCGCGATCGCTCAATGCTCTGCTCCGCGCGCGATGATGGCAGCCGACGGTGGCGTCTCCCAGCTGTGGAAGGGCGCCGGCGAGGGCAGCTCCCACTCGAGGCCGTGCGCGCCGTCCCACGGGCGGTCAGCCGCCTTGCTGCCAGCCTTCACGCACTTGATGACGATGTACGGCAACAGCAGCTGCGAGAAGCCGAAGCCGAACGCGCCGATCGAGGACACCATGTTCCAGTCGGCAAACTGCGTCGCATAGTCCGGAATGCGGCGCGGCATGCCCGCGAGGCCGAGGAAGTGCTGCGGGAAGAACAGCACGTTCACGAAGATCGCCGACAGCCAGAAGTGCCATTTCGCGAGCGTCTGGTCGTACATCCGGCCGACCCACTTCGGCAGCCAGTAGTAGACCGCGCCGATGATCGCGAACAGCGAGCCGGGCACCAGCACGTAGTGGAAGTGCGCGACCACGAAGTAGCTGTCCTGGTACTGGAAGTCGGCCGGCACGATCGCGAGCATCAGCCCGGAGAAGCCGCCGATCGTGAAGAGGAACAGGAACGCGAGCGCGAACAGCATCGGCGGCTCGAAGCTGAGCGAGCCGCGCGTCATCGTCGCGCACCAGTTGAAGATCTTCACGCCGGTCGGCACCGAGATCAGCATCGTCGCGAGCATGAAGAACAGCTGCCCGGCGAGCGGCATGCCCACCGTGAACATGTGGTGCGCCCAGACGATGAAGGACAGGAAGCCGATCGCCGCGGTCGCGTAGACCATCGATTCGTAGCCGAACAGCGGCTTCCTCGAGAACGTCGGGATGATCTCCGACACGACCCCGAAGGCCGGCAGGATCATGATGTAGACCTCGGGGTGCCCGAAGAACCAGAAGATGTGCTGGAACATCACCGGATCGCCGCCGCCCGAGGCTGCAAAGAAGCTGGTGCCGAAGAAGTGATCGGTCAGCAGCATCGTGACGGCGCCGGCGAGCACCGGCATCACCGCGACGAGGAGATAGGCGGTGATCAGCCAGGTCCAGACGAACAGCGGCATCTTCAGGAGATTCATGCCCGGTGCACGCATGTTCATGATCGTGACGACCACGTTGATCGCGCCGAGGATCGACGACGCGCCCATCAGGTGGATCGCGAAGATCATCATCGGGAAACTGTCACCGCCCTGCAGCGCGAGTGGCGGGTACATCGTCCAGCCGCCGGCCGGCGCGCCGCCTGGCACGAACAGCGTGCCGAGGAGCAGCGTGAAGGCGAACGGCAGGATCCAGAATGAGAGGTTATTGAGGCGCGGCAGCGCCATGTCGGGCGCGCCGATCTGCATCGGGATCATCCAGTTCGCAAGCCCCACCCAGGCCGGCATGATCGCACCGAAGATCATCACGAGCGCGTGCATCGCGGTCATCGAGTTGAAGAACTGCGGGTCGACAAATTGCAGGCCCGGCTGGAAGAGCTCCGCGCGGATCACGAGGGCCATGGTGCCGCCGACGAAGAACATCGTGCAGGCGAACACGAGGTACATCGTGCCGATGTCCTTGTGGTTCGTGGAGAACACCCACCGGCGCCATCCGTGCGGCTTGTGGTCGTGATCGTCGTGAGCGGCGGCCTGTGCGTGTGTTGCCATGTGCGGTTCTCTAGGAAATGGAAGGGGCAGCGGTTGCCGGCGCAGCAGCCTGCTTGACTGTAGCCTGCTGCGTGGCGAGCCACGCCTCGAAATCACCCTTGCTCAGCACGTCGACGACGATCGGCATGAAGCCGTGGTCGCGACCACAGAGCTCGGCGCACTGGCCGCGATAGCGGCCGGTCTTGTCGGTGTCGACCTTGATCCACATCTCGTTGATGAGACCCGGAATTGCGTCCTTCTTCATGCCGAAATCCGGCACCCACCAGGCGTGGATCACGTCCTGCGCGGTGATGAGGAGGCGCACCTTCGTGCCAGCCGGAACGACGAGCGGATGATCGACGTCGAGCAGATAGTTCGGCACGGTCTGCGGGTCGATGCCGGACTGCAGCTGACGCGCAGTGTTGCTCTCGTGTGCCAGCGTCGAGTAATAGCCGACATCCGTGCCGAGATACTGGTACTGCCATTTCCACTGGTAGGCGGTGACCCGGACGGTGAGCTCGGTATTGCGCGCATCTTCGATGTCGATCAGCACGCGCGCGGACGGCACCGACATGGCGACGAGTATGCCGACCGGAATCAGCGTCCAGATGATCTCCGCCTTCGTGCTGTGGACCATCGCCGTGTTGGCGACCGCACCCTTCGATTTGCGGAAGGCCACGATCGCCCAGATCATCCAGCCGAACACGAAGATGCCGATGGCGACGCACCACCAGAAAATCATCATGTGCAGGTCGTAGATCTTCTTCGACAGCTCGGTGACGCCTTCCGGCATGTTGAGGAGTGCCCAACCGGAGGCCGCGTGAGCGGGAGCCGCGAGCAGCGCAAATGCACAGCCGATGAGAGCTGCGGCGGATTTCTGCATGGTTCTGGTCATTATTGTCATCAGCCTCGAGGTTTGCCGGGCAGGAGCGGCGGCGACTCGGCCAATCTGCCGATGAGCGGCGCAAGACGCGTCGCCAGCTGCTGTCGTTCCTGTTCGGTCAGAAAACTGCCAATCTCGCGCCGCGTGCCCGACGCCTCGATCACGAGTTGCGTGGGTGCGAACGACGCGACATGGTCGCGCAGTCTAACCCGTGCCCAGTGTCGCGGGAACACGGTGCGCGTGACGGTGCCTCTTTCGTGCGTCTCGATTTCCACGAAATCCTCGGTGACGACGATCGTTTCGATGCGGTGGCGGCGCTGCATGCTCACGCGGAGCGCCCACCCGAGCAGCAGCATTTCGAGCCCCGCAAACGCGAGCACCGGCCAGTAGCCGCGCAGCGTCAGGAGTCCCGCGATGCCGAAGGATACGCCGCAAGTGCCGAGGAAGAACGACCACGCACCGGACGGTGAGAGCGAACAATGCGGGGCGAGGGCGATCCTGACAGCGTGGGCGGGCATCGATGCACTCGGCCAGGCGGAAGACACGGCAGTGTAGTTCCCTGCTCTTTATCAGGCAAGTCAACGAGTTAGCGAGCGTGTCCCTCGCGCGGTTCGCCCGCGAACGCCGCCCCGTATACCACTTCAAGAGTGGCAGGCAGCAGGCCCTCGAGGCGCTGCCGTTCGCAGGCAGCCTGCACAGCGGCGAATCGAGCGCGTCCGGTCAAGCTGCGCCTGCGCGCCGCATGCGCATTCTGTGTGCCCGTCGAGCGCAGCGCTGTCGCGATGTCGTGCAGCGTGAGAAAGCGGTGCGAATATTGCTCGACATCGAGCACGGGCTCGATGAAGCCAGCGCGGGCGAGCGCGCTGCCAAGATCGTGCATGTCCGCGAAGTCGTGCACATGCGGCGCACGATCCGCGGTGGCCCAGCTCTCGCGCAGCTCGCGTAGCGTGGCCGGGCCCAGTGTGCTGAACAGGAAAAGACCGCGCGGCGTGAGCACGCGTCGCACTTCGGTGAGGGCAAGATCGAGAATCACGAACCAGGGCAGTGAAAGGTTTGCGAAAACGAGATCGCAGCAGCCGTCGCGCAGCGGCAGCGCGCAGGCGTCGCCCGCGATGCGTTCGAATCGGCGTGGCCAGCGGGCGCGGTGCGCTGCGACCGAGAGCATGGCCGGC
The DNA here is from genome assembly GCA_963204795.1 of Pseudomonadota bacterium. Lineage (GTDB taxonomy): Bacteria > Pseudomonadota > Gammaproteobacteria > Steroidobacterales > Steroidobacteraceae > CADEFQ01. Next base: position 13,625 of record CAUJHX010000213.1, read on the forward strand.
GAGGCGTCGAGCGCGATGACGAACGCACGCCGAAAATGCTGCCGCAGTGCGCGGGTCGCCTGGCCGGTTCCAGCTCCGAGGTCGAGAATGACTCCGGGCGTGATGCCGAAGAAGCCGATGCGCGACAGCAGCTCCTCGCGCACTTCGCCCAGGGGCTGCGCGGCGCGATCGAAGTCGGCAGCAGCGCGCGCGAAATGGCGGATGACGGCGGCGCGGTCGAGGGCGGGGTACGGAAGTCCGTGTGGGGGGGAATCGGGCGGCGGCATCGGGCCGCAGTGTACCCGGGCCTCGCACAGCGACGCGCGAAACACGGCAAAGAGGGCCGATTTGCGCGGCGACGCAGTCGGCGTGGACCGCGAAACTCGGTGCATGTTGAAAGCAAGCTGGCTGCGTGCGGTCGGGACGTGGTGCCTGCCTCCTGCGTGCCTCCTCTGCGGAGCACGGGGCCAGATCGATGCCACGGGCAGCGCGCTCGATCTCTGCGCCGGCTGTGAGGGCACGCTGCCCGGGATCAAGCCGATCGACGAGGCGGGGGTGGGGCGCTGCGGGTCAGCGGCAGCGCCCTGGGAGCTGCTCGTCGCTCCACATCTTTATGCCTGGCCGATCGACCATTGTGTGCGCACCCTCAAGTTCGAGGGAGACACGGCCTGCGGGCGCCTGCTTGGCCTCCTGCTCGCGCAACACCGGCGCAACCTCGTGCGACCCATGCCGGATCTCGTGGTACCTGTACCGCTGCACCGCGCGCGCTACCTCGAGCGCGGCTTCAATCAGGCCGCAGTCATCGGGCAGTACGCGGCGCGCTCGCTCGGCGTGCCGTTCCAGGCGCGGGTGCTCGAGCGCTGTCGCGCGACCGCAGAGCAGAGTCATCTGCGGGGCGCGGCACGCGCGGGCAACGTGATCGGTGCCTTTCGGGTGCGACCCGGCACGGCCCTCGATGGCTGGCGCATTGCCCTCGTCGACGATGTGCTCACGACCGGCAGCACCGCGCGCGAGGCGACCCGGGTGCTGCGTGCCGCGCGCGCCGCGAGCGTCGAACTTTGGGTCGCCGCGCGCGCGGAGCCGCCTCAGACCCGGTAGAGGTGATCGAGCACGATGCCGAGGAAAATGACCATGCCGACGTAATGGTTGTTCAGGAACGCGCGAAAGCACGCGGTCGGCTCGCGATCGCGGATGATCCACTGCTGCCACAGGAAGAAAGCGGCCGCTGCAGTGAGGCCCGCGCGATACCACGGGCCGAACTCCATGCTGCGCCCCGCCAGATGCAGCGCAAACAGCATCATGGCCTGCATCGCGCCGATGATCAGGCGGTCCATGTCGGCGAACAGCAGCGCGCTCGATCGTACGCCGAGCTTGAGGTCGTCCTCGCGGTCGACCATCGCGTAGAGCGTGTCGTACACCATGGCCCAGAGCACCGCCGCGAAGAACAGCACCCAGCCGACCCGCGGAATCGTGCCGAGGGTAGCGGCAAACGCCATCGGAATCCCCCAGCCGCCGAACGACAGGCCGAGGTAGAACTGCGGCAGCGGAAACCAGCGCTTCATCAGCGGGTAGCTCACGGTGAGCAGTGCGCCCACGACCGAAAGCCGGATCGTGAACGGATCGAGCTTCGTGACGAGCCATAGCGCGATCGCGATCAGCACGCCGAAGAGCGCGAGCGCTTCGTATGGCGATACACGGCGCGCCGCGAGCGGTCGGTCGCGCGTGCGCTTGACCTGCGGGTCGATGTCGCGGTCGGCGAAGTCGTTGACCACGCAGCCCGCCGCGCGCATCACGAAGACACCCAGCACGAAGATGATCAGCACCCGCTCGGGGGGGCGCCCCGCGCCCGCAATCCACAGGGCCCACAATACCGGCCAGAGGAGCAGCCAGATGCCGATCGGGCGATCGAGGCGCATCAGCTGCGCGTAAGCCTCGAGGCGGCGTGCAATGCTGCGGGCGGTCACGTCAGGGGCGCCGCACGGCCGATACCCGGAAGGAACACTTCCTGCACCCGAAGCGGCGCGCCCTGCACGGCGAAATCCGAGCGGCGCACCCAGAGTGGCTGCGGCGCGAGCGCCGCCTGGGCGAGCGCGCGGGCAACGAGCGGCGTGTCGGGCATGAGCCGTGCGTAGGCGAAGTCGGAGCGCGTGGCGCCGTGCGCGGCGAGTGTCTCGCCGAGCGACACCTCACCCATGCGTGCGAGCCACGGGTGTTGCGCGAGCGTCGTGTCGGAGATCGATGTTTCCGCATAGATCCACGGCTGCGCATGTGTGCCGAGGAGGATCACGCGCCGGTGTTCGCCGTCATGCACTTCCTCCGCGAGAACCTGCAGCCGGAAAGTTGCGCCGCTCGCCGCACGCACGCGCTCGGTCAGGAGGCCGGTCGTGGTGAGCCACGAACGCAGGCGCGCATCGCCCTCGTAGCAGTTGAGTGCTTCTGCGGGCAACCAGAGTTCGGCTGCGGAGCGTGCGGTTGCGCTGGTCACGGGTCCTCGCGGGTCATCCGACCCGGCCAAAACGCTCGCCCGCGCCGATCCAGCGCGCGGTGAGCGGTGCAATGATATCGGGGTGATCGGCCAGGATCACTTCCGCCGCGCGCTGCACGCGCGGCAGCAGGTCCGAGTCGCGCGAGAGGTCGGCGACACGCAGCTGCGCAAGCCCGGTCTGGCGCGTGCCGAGCATCTCGCCCGGGCCGCGCAGCTCGAGGTCGCGCTGCGCGATCTCAAAGCCGTCGTTCGAAGCGCGGATTGCGCGCAGCCGCTCACGCGCAACCGCAGACAGTGGCTGGCGATACAGCAGCACGCAGGAACTCTCCTGCGCGCCCCGGCCCACGCGGCCGCGCAACTGGTGCAGCTGCGCAAGCCCCATGCGCTCGGCGTTCTCGATCACCATCAGCGAGGCGTTCGGTACATCGACACCGACCTCGATGACGGTGGTCGCGACGAGAAGCTGGATGCGACCCGCCTTGAAGGCCGCCATGGCCTGCTCCTTTTTCGCGGGGGGCATGCGCCCGTGCACAAGGCCGATGCGCACCGCGGGCAGCGCTTCGGCCAGTTGCGCGGCGGTGTCTTCGGCCGCCTGCCAGCGCAACTCGTCCGATTCCCCGATCAGCGGGCAGACCCAGTACACCTGGCGCCCTGCGCCGCAGGCCGCCTCGATGCGCGCGACCACTTCGGCGCGCCGCTCTTCGGGGAGCGTCACGGTTTTCACGAGAGTACGGCCGGGTGGCAGCTCATCGATGATCGAAATGTCGAGATCCGCAAACGCCGTCATCGCGAGGGTGCGCGGAATCGGCGTCGCCGTCATGATCAGCTGGTGGGGGGTCTCGCCGCGCCTGTCGCCCTTCTCCTTCAGCGCAAGTCGCTGCTGCACGCCGAAGCGGTGCTGCTCATCGACGATGACGAGTGCGAGGCGCGCGAATCCGATGCGTTCCTGAAAGAGCGCGTGGGTGCCGACAATCAGTGCGACTTCACCCGACGCAATGGCTTCGAGCGCGCTGCGGCGGGCTCTCGCCCCCATCGAGCCCGATACGAGCGCCACGGGCAGGCCGAGCGGGCGGAACCACGCGTCGAAGTTGCGCCAGTGCTGCTCCGCGAGGAGCTCGGTCGGCGCCATGAGCGCGGCCTGTGCACCGCTTCCCACCGCGCGCGCGGCGGCGGCGGCGGCGATGACCGTCTTGCCGCAGCCCACATCGCCCTGCACGAGTCGCATCATCGGCCGCGCCGCCGCGAGATCAGCATCGACCTCGTCGAGTGCGCGCTGTTGCGCGCGGGTGAGCGCAAAGGGCAGCGCGTCGACGAATCGCACCTCGAGTCCCCGCGCATCACGCAGCGCGGGTGCCGGCGCCGATTGCAGGTTCTCCTTCGCGAGCCTCAAGGTGAGCTGGTGCGCCAGGAGCTCCTCGAAGGCGAGCCGCCGCTGTGCGGGGTGGCGGCCGACGGCGAGCACCTCGAGCCGCGCATCCCGTGGCGGACGGTGCACGTACTCGAGCGAACGCGCGAGCGCCGGCAGTTGCTGCGATTCGAGAATGCGCTGCGGCAGCCATTCCTGCACGCCGGCCGTGCGCAATTCGGCGAGTGCCTGCGCGACGAGCGCGCGCAAGCGCCCCTGCGCGACGCCCTCGGTGGTCGGGTAGATCGGCGTGAGGGTTTCCTCGAGCGGCGCCGCCTCGCCTGTGATGAGGCGATACTCGGGATGCACGAGCTCGAGCCCGAGCGGGCCGCGACGCACTTCGCCGTAGCAGCGCAAGCGGGCGCCGCGCGCGAGCCCGGCCTGCTGGTTCGCCGAGAAATGAAAGAAGCGCAGCGTCACATGGCCGGTGCCATCGGCCAGGCGCGACAGCAGCTGGCGCCGCCCCCGGAATTTCACTTCCGTGAGTTGCACCTCGCCCTCGATGCCTGCACGCAGTCCGGGCACGAGAGTGCCGATCGGCAGTATCCGGGTACGGTCCTCGTACGTGCGCGGCAGGACGAACAGCAGGTCCTGGATCTGCGCGACACCGAGTCGACGCAGGCGTTCGGCGAGCGCCGGGCCCACCCCCCGCAGCGCCGTGACCGGACGCTGCTCGGCCGCGATCAACCGAGATGAAGCACGCACTCGATCTCGACACGCGCGCCGCGCGGCAGCTGAGCGACGCCGATCGCGGCGCGCGCCGGATAGGGCTTGTCGACGTAGGTCGCCATGATCTCGTTGACCCGGGCGAAATGCGCAAGGTCGGTGAGGAACACCGTGAACTTGACCGCGTGCCCGAGTCCGGCGCCCGCCGCCTGCGCGATGGCCTTCAGGTTGTCGAAACAGCGGCGGATCTCGGCGTCGATGTCGCCCTCGATCAGTTTGCCGGTGGCAGGATCGAAGGGAATCTGGCCGGAGATGTACACGGTATCGCCGGCGCGCACGGCCTGCGAGTACGTGCCGATAGCCTGTGGTGCCTTGTCGGTATGGATTGCATTGCGGGTCATGTGCGGGCCTTGCCTTGTGAGTGGGAAGCGATTGTACGATTGACGCGCAGCACGTCGGGCATCCGGCGGATGGTGCGCATGAGGCCCGCGAGGTGCTTCCTGTCGCGCACCCGGACCTCGAACAGCAGCACCGACAGCTCGCTGTCGCGCTCCTCGATCGAGACGTGGTCGATGTTGGTCTCGGTGGTCGAGATCGCCGCAGCGACGGCGGCGAGCACGCCGAGCCGGTTGGCGACGTCCACGCGGATCTGCGAGGCGAAGCTGCGCACGATGCTGCTCTCCCACACCACCGGCAGCCACTTCTCCGGGTGCTTGCGGTAGTCCTCGACGTTCACGCAGCCTTCACGGTGCACGACGATGCCGCGACCGGCCGAGAGGAAGGCGATGATCGGGTCGTTCGGAATCGGAAAGCAGCAGCGCGCATAGGTGACGAGCAATCCCTCGGTGCCGGCGACCGCAAGTGGTGGTGGCACGCCGCCTTCTGCCTCCTCCGCCGGCTGGGTCGTCGGCAGCAGACGGCGCGCGATCAGCGGCGCCAGGCGCTCGCCGAGCCCGACTTTCTCGAACAGCTCGTCGCGATCCTTCATGCCGAGCTCGCCGAGGGCAGCCTGCAGCGCGGCCGGCGTCACTTCCTCGAGCGACGACTTGAACTCCGCGAGTGCCTGATTGAGGAGCCGCGAGCCGAGCTCGATCGCTTCCGAGCGCCGCAGGCCCCGCAGATACTGGCGGATTGCGCTGCGCGCCTTCGCGCTCACGACGAAATTGACCCATGCGGGGTTCGGCATCGCGCCCTTGGCCGTGATGATCTCGACGGTCTGGCCGTTGCGCAGCACGGTGCGCAGCGGCGCGAGCCGCCGGTCGACCTTGGCCGCGACGCAGCGGTTGCCGACCCCGGTGTGCACCGCGTAGGCATAGTCCACCACGGTCGCGCCGCGTGGCAGCCGCAGGATCTCCCCTTTCGGCGTGAACACGTAGACCTTGTCGGGGAAGAGATCGACCTTGACGCTCTCGAGGAACTCCTCGCTGCTGCCCTCTGCCTGCAGCTCGACGAGGTTCGAGAGCCACTCGCGCGTGCGCTCGCGCTGCGCGACGCTGGTGTCGCCCGCCTTGTACTTCCAGTGCGCGGCGATGCCGGATTCGGCGACGAGGTGCATGTCTGCGGTGCGGATCTGCACCTCGATCGGCACGCCGTTCGGACCGAAGAGCGTGGTGTGCAGCGACTGGTAGCCGTTGACGCGCGGGATGGCAATGTAGTCCTTGAAGCGCCCCGGCATCGGCTTGTAAGCGCCGTGCACCACGCCGAGGGCGCGGTAGGTCGTATCGACACTGTCGACGATGATCCGCAGGCCATAGACATCGACGATGTCGGAGAGCGTCGCGCGCTTCCTCTGCATCTTGCGGTAGATGCTGTAGAGGTGCTTCTCGCGCGTCTCCACGGTCGCCTCGATGCCCGCTTTCTCGAAAGCGTTGCGCAGCTGCGCAGCGATCTTGCCGAGGAACTCCTTCTGGTTGCCGCGCGCGCGCTTCAGCGCCCGTTCGAGCACGCGGTAGCGCTGCGGGTGCGCGGCCTGGAAGCCGAGATCCTCGAGTTCGAGCTTCAGGCTGTACAGGCCGAGGCGCTCGGCGATCGGCGCGTAGATCTCGAGCGTCTCGCGCGCAATCGCGCGGCGGCGCGCGGGCGCCATCGCATCGATCGTGCGCATGTTGTGGGTGCGGTCGGCGAGCTTGACGAGGATCACGCGCAGATCGCGCACCATCGCGAGCAGCATCTTGCGAAAGCTCTCGGCCTGCGCCTCCTCGCGATTTTTGAACCGGATCTGGTCGAGCTTCGTGACCCCGTCGACGATTTCGGCGACCGCGGGACCGAAGCGTTCGGCGAGATCCTCCTTGGCGATCGGCGTGTCTTCGATGACATCGTGCAGGATGGCCGCGACGATCGTGTCGGCATCGAGGCGCAGGTCCGCGAGGATGTCGGCCGCTGCGACCGGATGGGCGATGTAGGGCTCGCCCGAGAGGCGCTTCTGGCCCTTGTGGGCGCTCGCGCCGAACTCGGCGGCTTCGCGGATGCGCTCGACGTCGGCGGGAGGCAGGTAGGTGGCGGCCTGCGCCAGCAGGCCGCGAAGCCCCGGAGTGCGCCTTGCGCCGGGAAGCAGTCCCAGGAGCGAAGACGCGTAATCCATGGGAGCTGGACGGTCGGTCAGTCTCCCAGGCCGAACTGGGGCGCGCGGAACATCGACTGGTTGTCCGCCTCCGGCACCAGGGCCTCGACCACCGGCTCGGGCTCCTTGAGCATCTCGGCCGTGATCGTGCCTTCGGCGATTTCGCGCAGCGCGACCACAGTGGGCTTGTCGTTCTCGCGGGGAACCGTGGGCTCGGCGCCGTTGGCGAGGCGCCGCGCGCGCTGCGAGGCGAGCAGCACGAGCTGGAAGAGGTTATCGACGTTCTGGAGGCAGTCTTCGACGGTTACGCGGGCCATGGTCCAACCTGGGAAAAATCGGCGAAAGGTCGGTAACTATACC
>CAUJHX010000214.1 GCA_963204795.1 Pseudomonadota bacterium
TTCCTCGGTGTGTGTGTCATGGGGTTCGATCCGGCGGTCTTCGGCCAGCGCCTGAGCCTCGGTTTCGTGATCGGGGCGGCTTTCATCGGCTCGCTCGGCCTGATCGCCATCAAGCGCCTGCCAGCGATGCGGCCGCTCGAACTGCAGGCCTGGATTGCCTGGATCAGCTGGCCGCTGCTCCTCGCGCTCTCGCTGGTCGTCGAGGGTGATCAGCGTGAAACTCTGGTTTCGGCTGGCTGGGTGGGATGGGGTGCGCTCGTCTATGCCGCGGTACTCTCGAGCCTCTTTGCGCACACGGTGTACTTTTTCCTCGTGCAGCGTTATCCGGTGACCAGTATCGCGCCGCTGACGGTGCTCTCGCCGGTGTTTTCGGTGATCTTCGGCGTGCTGCTGCTGGGGGATGCGCTGACGCCGCGCATCACGCTCGGCGGCGTGCTGACGCTCCTCGGCGTGCTGATCATCACGTTGCGTGAAAAGAAATTTGCGGACACGGGCAGCTGAGTCGTGCGCAGACAGGACAAGCCGGGCGCGCCGGTTGAAGCCATGTTCCGGCGCGAGATCGTGCCCTGGGCACTCATCGGACTCACGCTCGGGCTGGTCGAAGGCGCGACCGCGGCAGTACTCGTCAAGACGGGGTTCCAGGGAACGGCATCGCCCGTCGCGGTGAACCTCGCCACGGCCCTCGTGAGCGGCGCGCCGGCCTTCTCGAATGTCGTGAGCTTCGTTTGGGCCAATATTGCGCACGGCCGCGCGCGGGTGCAGCTTCTCGCACGTCTCCAGGCGCTGTTCGCGCTGCTGGTCGGGCTGATCGGGCTTGCGCCGCGCGTGGGCGGGGGGCTCGTGTTCGCCGTGGTCTCGATTCTCGCGGCCCGCATGGTCTGGGCCGGCATACTCACGGTGCGCGCTGCAGTATGGACAGCGAACTATCCGAGGCAGGTACTTGCGCGCATCACCGGTCGCATCGTGATCGTGAGCTCGCTTGCGGTAGCGGCGACCGCCGCGCTCGCGGGCGTGGTGCTCAAGGCGCGCGCATTCGACCCACGCTGGTTGTACGGTGGCGCCGCGGCGTGCGGACTTGCGGCAGCGTTTCTTTACCGGCGCGCGCGGGTGCGGCGCGAATTCCGGCTGCTTGCGGACGAGACCGCGGAAGCAGGCGAGAGCGGCGCATTCTCGCTGCGCATGGTGCGCGAGATCCTCGCGAAAGACCCCGCATTTCGCGAGTTCATGTTCTGGATGGGACTCTTCGGTGGCGGCAATCTCATGATCGTCGCCCAGCTTGTGGTCATACTGACCGACGACTTCGCGATGCCCGCAAGCCGGCAGATCGCACTGCTCGCGGTCGTGCCCCTCGTTGTCCTGCCGCTCTTCGTGCCGTGGTGGGCGCGCTACTTCGACGGCGAGCACGTCATTGTCTACCGCGCCCGCCAGTGCCGGGCGCTGGTGATGGCGGTCGTGCTCTACGGTGTGGCCGTGCTCGGAGAGTGGCAGTGGCTCCTGTGGCTGGCTGCATTGACGTATGGATTTGCGATGGCCGGTGCTAATCTTGGCTGGAACCTCGGTCACACGGATTTCGCGACGAGCGGACGCGCCCAGCATTACATGGGCGTGCATGTCACGCTCACGGGCGTGCGCGGCATGCTTGCGCCACCCGCGGGCATGCTGGCTTATCAGCTGCTCGAAGACTGGCAGCGTGGCTGGGGCAAGCTGGCGCTCGCGCTGCCACTCGCGATGACCACCGCGGGCGCCATCGGTTTCAATCGCATGAAGAACAGGCGGACATGAAGAAAGTGAGCAGGAAGGACATCGATCCCCGCGCGTACTCGCGTCTCGTCGTCGACGGTGCGAAGCAGGCGCCATCACGCGCCATGCTGCGCGCGGTCGGCTTCAAGGAGGCTGATTTCGGCAAGCCGCAGATCGGCATTGCCTCGACGTGGGCGAATGTCACGCCATGCAACATGCACATCGGCGATCTCGCGCAGGAGGCAGCGGCCGGCGCCGACGCGGCGGGCGGCAAGAGCGTGATCTTCAACACGATCACCGTGTCGGACGGCATTTCGATGGGTTCGCCCGGCATGCGCTATTCGCTGGTATCGCGCGAGGTGATCGCCGATTCGATCGAGACCGTCGTCGGTGCCGAAGGCTTCGATGGCTTCGTGGCGATCGGTGGCTGCGACAAGAACATGCCGGGTTGCGCGATGGCGATCGCGCGGCTCGACCGGCCTGCGGTATTCGTCTACGGCGGCACGATCCGGCCAGGCGCCTGTCATCGCGATATCGTGTCGGTTTTCGAGGCAGTGGGCGGGCACGCCGCCGGCACGGTGAGCGATGCGGCGCTGCTCGAGGTCGAGCGCACGGCAATTCCCGGGGCTGGCAGCTGCGGCGGCATGTACACCGCCAACACGATGGCTTCGGCCATGGAGGCGCTCGGGCTCTCGCTGCCGGGCAGTTCGGCACAGGAGGCCGTCGGCACTACGAAGCAGGATGACTGCCGGCGCGCCGGCGAAGCTGTCGTGCGGATGGCGAAAGAAGGGCTGCGCCCCTCGCAGATCCTGACGCGCAAGGCATTCGAGAATGCGATCACGGTGACGATTGCGCTCGGCGGCTCGACGAACGCCGTGCTGCACCTGCTGGCGATCGCTCGTGCGGCACGCGTGAAACTGTCTCTCGATGATTTCACCCGGATCGGCCGGCGGGTGCCGGTACTCGCCGACCTTCGCCCGAGTGGGCGCTATCTGATGTCCGAGCTGATCGCGATCGGCGGGATCCAGCCGCTGATGAAACGTCTGCTCGATGCAGGCCGCCTCCACGGCGACTGCCTCACCGTGACCGGCAAGACCCTCGAAGAGAATCTCGAGGCGGTCGCTGACTACCCGGCAGATCAGGACATCGTCCGTCCGCTCGCGGATCCCATCAAGAAGGACAGCCACCTGGTGGTGCTATATGGTAACTGCGCGCCCGAGGGTGCCGTCGCCAAGATTACCGGCAAGGAAGGCTTGCGATTCACGGGAAAGGCCCGGGTTTTCGAGGGCGAGGAAGCGGCGACGCACGCGATCCTTGCCGGCAGGGTGAAGGCGGGCGATGTCGTGGTCATCCGCCACGAAGGGCCGCGCGGTGGCCCGGGGATGCGGGAGATGCTGAGCCCGACGGGCGCCATCATGGGCCGCGGGCTCGGCGACAAGGTGGCGCTCATCACGGATGGGCGTTTCTCGGGTGGCAGCCATGGTTTCGTGGTCGGTCACGTTTCCCCGGAGGCTGCGGTGGGTGGCCCGATCGCTTTGCTGCGCAGCGGCGATCCGATCACGATCGACGCGGTGGCGCGCAGCATCGACGCGGCCGTGCCGCGGGCCGAATGGACGCGTCGCCGTCGCGCCTGGAAGCCCCGCAAGCCGTATGCGACAGCGGGTGTGCTCGCAAAGTACGCGCGTGTCGTCAGCAGTGCGTCGGAAGGCGCCATCACGGATCAGGAATCACCGCCGCAAGGCAGGCGAAATGCAACGAAGCAATCGTGAAAATGAAATGCCGAAATGTTGTAAGCCGTGTTCTCAGCGGTTACAGTGACCTTCCCCTGGGGGATGACCATTGCGGTCAGGCGCCGGGAAGCGCCTTCGGGTGGATAGTCGGTGAGGGTTGCGTGGGAGCGGAAACGCGTATAGCGTGCCGCGCTCGCAGATCCCGGCCGGGTGTCCGGACAATTAACTGCGTCCACGAGTAAACATGGCCGCCTACGCGCACGACTCGACCTTCGTACCACGACGCATCGTCGTGTTCCTCTTCATTGTCGCATTCCACATCGGCCTCGTCTGGGCGCTGGCCAATGGCCTCGCGCGCAAGGTCGTGGAGGTGCTCGCTCCTCCGATCCAGACCGACATCATCGAGGAGATGAAGCAGGATGAGCCGCCGCCGCCGCCTCCTCCGCCCCAGATGGAGCGTCCGCCGGTTGAAGTGCCGCCTCCGGAAGTGAACATCCAGATTCCGGTCGACACCACCACGTCGACCGCGATCACCGATGTCACCGACCGGCCGGCACCGATGGCACCGCCGCCGCCGCCGCGTGCCGTGGTGCGCCACAATCCGACCCTGGACAAGCGCTCCCAGCCGACTGAGGACTACTACCCGCCCGCGTCCAAGCGTGCGGAAGAAGAGGGAACCTCCACCGTCCGTGTCTGCGTCAACGAGCAGGGGCGGCTGGCGGGCACACCGACCATTACCAAGAGTTCGGGCTTCGAGAGACTCGACGAGGCCGCCATCAAGTGGACGACACGTGGCGCCCGCTTCAAGCCCGGCACCGAAGACGGCAAGCCCGTCGAGCAGTGCTTCCAGTTCAACGTTCGTTTCAAGCTGACCAATTGATCATCGATCCTTGAGGAATCTATGGAAAATCAAGCCACCGCTGTTGTAGAAAACCCGTACGGGCTCTCCGCGCTCTGGGCGCAGGGAGACTGGGTCGCGAAGGGGACGCTCATCGTCCTCGCGCTGATGTCGCTCGGCTCCTGGTACATCATGCTGACGAAGCTGTGGGACCAGGGGAAGCTGCGCCGGTCCGCGAAGCTCGTCGAGAAGCAGTTCTGGACCGCGCCCTCGATCAAGGATGGCGTCGAGCGCCTGAAGAAGGGCGATGATTTTCGCAACATTGCGGAAGACGGCCTGCGTGCGACCACGCACCATGAGGGTCGGCTGACCGACCACATCGATCTGCACGAGTGGATCACGATGTCGCTCACCCGCGCGGTGGATTCCGTCAACGGCAAGCTGCAGTCGGGGCTCTGGTTCCTCGCAACCACGGGCTCGGCCGCGCCGTTCGTCGGCCTCTTCGGTACGGTGTGGGGTATCTATCACGCCCTCATCGCGATCGGCATCGCCGGTCAGGCGAGCATCGACAAGGTGGCAGGTCCCGTGGGCGAAGCGCTCATCATGACGGCCATCGGCCTCTTCGTCGCGGTGCCGGCGGTCATGGGTTACAACTGGCTGCTCCGCCGCAACAAGAGCCTGCAGGAAGGCTTGCGGAACTTCGCGGCCGACCTGCACGCCTATCTGGTGGGCGGCGCCCGCGTCGCGACAGACGGCGGCGGCGCCCGCGCAGCGGCACCGGCAGCCCGCAAGTAACCCGTCGCCTTTACCAGGGTAACCGCGCATGTCCATGAATGTTCCATCGGGCGCCGACGAGGGCGAAGCGAAGGCGATGTCGGACATCAACACCACGCCCCTCGTGGACGTGATGCTGGTGCTCCTCATCATCTTCCTGATCACCATCCCGGTGATCACGAAGACGGTACCGGTCGAGCTGCCGAAGGCGACCAACATCGCCACGCAGACGAAGCCGGAGAACATCACGATCGCGATCGACAGGAACGGCGACATCTACTGGAACAATGGCAAGGTCCGCGACCGGCAGGCCCTGCTCGAGTTCGTGAAGGCGGCGGCAGTGCAGGAACCCCAGCCCGAAATCCACATCCGCGGGGATCGCAACGCGCGCTACGAAGCGGTGGGGCGCGTGCTCTACACGATCCAGCGTGGTGGGGTGGTCAAGGTGGGGTTCATCACCGAGCCCGATCGCGGCGTGCGCTGAGGAGAGACCGACCATGTCAATGAGTGTGGGCAGCGACAGCGGCGACGACGAACCGATGGTGGAGATGAACACCACCCCGCTGATCGACGTCATGCTGGTGCTGCTGATCATGTTCATCATCACGATTCCCGTGATGACGCATGCCGTGAAACTCGACATGCCGCGCGATACCCATGCGCCTCCGCCGCCCGTGCCGCCCGAAGTCGTCGATATCGAGATCGACTTTGACGGCACGATCGTCTGGAACGGCACCGTGGTGCCGAACCTCGAGACACTCGAGAGTTATTTCCGGCAGGAGTCGCAGAAGGACCCGCAGCCGGAACTGCACCTGCGTCCTGATGCCCGCGCCCGTTATGATGTGGTGGCGAAAGTGCTCGCGGCCGCCCAGCACAATCGCATGCAGAAGATCGGTTTCGTCAACACGGCGGATTTCCGCGACGATTGAGGCGTGCAGGCCGTGCGCGGCCGTCGTTCATCGCCCGTTCATCCGTCCCATGAGAACGTGACCCCGGGGCCCACGCCCGGGATCGCGCATTTGGACCAGAGGACAACATCAGCATGAGAAAGACACTGAGTCTCGCTCCGGTATTCGCGATGGCGCTGCTTGCCGTCGGTTCGACGACGCTTCCCGGCGTGACGCTTGCGGCGGACGCGAAGGGGCCCACGGTCAGCAAGGCGCTCGCGAAGCCGCTCAAGGCGGCGCAGGAGGCGCTCGGCAAGAAGGACTGGAAGAGCGCGCTCGCGAAGCTCGATGAAGCCGACGCGGTCTCGGGCAAGACGCCCTACGACCAGCACCTCATCGCCGAGATGCGCGGTTTTGCCTATGTTCGCAGCGGCAACTATGCCGAGGCGGCAAAGAATCTCGAGGCGGGCCTCAATTCGGGTTTTCTGGCGCAAGATGAAATCCCGACCCGCGTGCGCGCGCTGTCGCAGATTGCCTACCAGACGAAGAACTACGCCAAGGCGATCGAATACGGCAATCGAGCGATCAAGGGCGGGTTCGCGGATGCCGACATCTATACGCTGGTCGGCCAGGCGTATTACGTCCAGGGCGACTACAAGGGCACGCTCAAGTTCATGGACAACTACGTGGACAGCCAGGTGCGCCGTGGCGAAACGCCGAAGAAGCAGTCCCTCGAGCTGATCCTTTCCTCATGCGTGAAGATGAAGGATGACGCCTGCACGACGGGCGCCCTCGAACGCCTCGTGAAGTACTACCCGACGCCGGAGTACTGGCAGAACATCATGTATTCGCTCTTCCGGCAGGACACGGACGACAAGGTGTTGCTCAACACCTTCCGTCTCGCGGCCGATGTCGATGCGTTGAAGCGCGGTGAGGAATACACGGAGATGGCGCAGCTCGCCATCGAGCAAGGCACGCCGGGCGAAGCCGTGAGCACGCTGGAAAAGGCGTTTGCCAAGAACATCTTCACCGAGCCGCGCGACAAGGACAAGAACCAGCGTCTGCTCGAAGCAGCGAAGAAATCGGCGACCACCGACCAGGCGGCGCTCGCATCACTTGAGGCTGAGGCTGCAAAGGCCAAGACGGGCGGTGCGGATGTCGGTCTCGGCAAGGGCTATCTGAGCTACGGCCAGTACGACAAGGC
>CAUJHX010000215.1 GCA_963204795.1 Pseudomonadota bacterium
CCCGCATCCTTCAGGCGATAGAGCACGCGCAGGGCGTTCGGTGAGATCTGCGACCGGGAGACGGTGTGCTGGTCACGGGGTACGACACGGGCCAGAGGCGCCGGCGACTCCACGGGCGCGGTGTGGGAAGTCAAAGCTGGCTAGTTCCGCTGGTGATGGGGGGCCCGCTTGCTCTAATACAGAGCCCTCCGGCCCCGCTGCCGCACGACGCTCCCTTCGTCTAGAGGCCCAGGACATAGCCCTCTCAAGGCTGTAACACGGGTTCGAATCCCGTAGGGAGCGCCATAAATCAACAGGTTAGACACGCATGGTGATTTCGTACGCACTTCGTACGAAAAGCCGCGCAGGCATCCGTTCGCACTTCATTTTCGCAACGGAGGAACTGACCATGTCCAATACTCGACCGAGTCTCGACACGATCGCGGCGCCTGCTGTCAGGTTGACCCCTGCCGCCACGGCATTCTGCCTCGACACCGACCGCCGCCGCGCGATCCGGGGCGCTGCGCCCGCCCTCCCGTGCCCCTTTTGCGGTGACCCGCACATGGTCGACGTGTTCAAACACGAGCACGGCGACGGCAGCGCAACCTACAGCGCGGCCTGCGGCGAGTGCGGCGCGGAGGGCCCGTCTCGTGAATCTCCGCTCAGCGCCGCGCGTGCGTGGAATTCGCGGTCGATGAAAGGCGGCGCGGCATGAGCGCGCGCAAGGATTGGCGCGTTCTCTGGCGCGTCTTGGTGCCGGGTGCGGGCGGCTACGGGCACGACATGGTATTCATCGAGACGGGCAGCGAAGCCGAGGCGCGCAAGCGTTATCACGGCTTGCTGCGCAAAGATTGGCCCGTCTGTCTCGAGCGCGTCGAGCGCGGGCCGCTGCCGCACGTCTCGGAGAAGGCGATCGCGCAACTCGTGGCGGCGGCTCCGAAGAACGCCTGACGCATCGCCTGACGACGCTCCGGCCGCCCGCCCTCGGGGCGGCCTTTTCATTGCGGGAAACGCGTTGTGGCGGCCGCTGCGCCGAGAACGCGACCGAGCCGCACCCAAGGGCCAGTGATGTGCGTGGCGAGAGATTGCCAGCGCCGGGCGGTGCGTTCTTCGATGCCGGAGTCGGCCATGAACTTGCGGACATCAGTGTCCGCGGGTTCCATGTCGGTTCGCTTGCCACGCTGTCGCGGCAACTGCCCGATCAGCGCGCCGGCGATCCTCCCGCCGTATCTTCGGCCTGAATCTTGCCTTCTCTCCTACTCAGCTTCCTGCACTGCGGTCGGTCCCAGGCCGCGCGCCATGCGCGAGACATCCTCCGCCGGTAAATCGTGCCCTGCCGCCTTGCCGCCAAGCCATATGTTGGCCTCTGCGATCGCGTTCCCTCGAGTCAGGGCAGCTTCCCGATAGTCGGCACGCGCACCCAACATCTTCTGCAGGCTCTTCGCTTGTTCCGGCGTCAGCGTACGCCAGGAGGTCGGAATCCCCACGGGCATCGCGAGGAAGTCCATGGCGGCGTCGGTGATGGCCAGATCATCATTCTCACTGGTCATGGCGTTTCCCCTCAGGCGGCGCGCTTCGGGCTGCGTTTCGATGTTCCCGAGGCCGCCTTCCCCAATTTCTCACGCACTTTCTCAGCGAGGTCTGGCCGGCCGGCGGCGTGTTCGAGCAGGCCCGCCCAGGGCAGCGTGAAGTGCTCGACGAACGGCTGGGCGCGTTCGATGATCGATGCGCCGGTGGTTGCGAGTGGATGCAATGGCGGCAGCGCCCGGTAGGGCAATCTCTCGTTCGAGGCCGCCGATAACATGGCGTGCACGTAATGCAGGAAGTCATTGTACGTGAGCGAAGAGTTACCAGCCGCACTCGTGTTCATGGGTTGCGGTTCGTACTCGCCGCGAAGCGGCCACGCCTGAAACGCGCGCATGTAGGCTGATACGGCCGCCTCTATTGCCTCGCCAAGATCGGCCGCAGCGGCCTCAATTCGACGTAAGTGATCGACGAACTCGATCGCGGCGGGTGCGACTTCGCGCTCGAGCTTGCGGGTGATCTCCGCCTGCTCGGCGTCTTTCATCGCCTCGGCCTGCCGTTTCTTGAGGCCGTCGATTTCAACGCCCAGCACGCGGCGACGCTCGAGCAGCTCCCGGGCTGCCGCCGTCACGCGATCGGCGTCCGACTCCGTCGCCTCACCCATGATCGCCGCGGCCCGTGTGCGGCCCTCAGTCTCGCAGGCGGTGGCAATTTCGGCGTCGAGACCGGTAAGCGTGATCTCGCGTTCGATGATCTCCGCGTCGTAGCGGGAACGGATTGATTCAGTTGATGCGGTCATAAGCTATATCCATCGCTTGAACTTGGCGCGCAAAGCCTCGGCATGAGCAACGTCGAGGCGCGCACGCTCGAACTGCTGATCGCCGTTATCTGGAATCGCCGAGTGGCGCTTGAGCATCGCGAGCAACGCGATCGCGTAGGCACGGCGGATGGTGTTCTCGTTCGCGTCACGCGTCAGGCACAAGACGTCCCACCACGGGTCGGGGTTTCGCGGCTCGACGCGCAGCGGAAACGCGATAGTCGGTTCGGTGCCTTCGGTCATTGCGTCACGGCCTCCGCGGATTCCTCCTCGAGGAGGTTGATCAATCTGCGAACGTAGAAGACGTTTTGCAGAGGCAGGAGCTTTCGGATTTTGTGAACGTCGCGCGCCGACACGCCCTCGTGGCTGATACCCTCGGCCGTCAGCCCGAGGTCAGTGATCGTGCCCGCCGTGGGGCCGAGTGCCGTCTCAGTCCAGTGGCGATCGGTGTAGCGCGACCACCGGGGTGCGCCCGTGATCGCGGCGCCTACGTCGTAGGGATCGACGAGGTACGCGGTGAGCCCGGCGCCGTCGACGGCTTCGCGCACGAGGGTCGCCGCGTCCGTCTCGATGGGCTGATCGGCGGTCCACTGCTTTGCGGCGTAGCGCAGCGTGCCGAGGCCGAGCATCAGCAGGAGCCCGTTCAGCGTGGCGACGTCGCCGCGAGCGAGGCCCTGCGCGGTCGGTATCACGAGGCGATTCACGGCGGCTTGCCCGAACGACTTGAACTGTAAGAGCGTGCGCACGAGCTCGTTCGACATCAGGAGCGGCGTATCGCCGGCACCTTTCGTGAGCACGACGGTATCCGCGGACTTCCGGAGCGCGGCGGCCAGTGTGGTGCGCGCTTCCCGGTCGCTCCATAGGTCGAGTCGCGCTCGGCGCAGGCCGTCTGTCTCGCCGTGCTGCGCGAACTCATAGCCGATGCGCGAGAGCATGGATTCGTCGATGCCGAGCTGGGCCATGACAGTGCGCTCGCGCGTCGACAGCGCCTTGCCGGCCAGCCGGCGGCCCGCAAGCTCGAGTATGTGATCCTGCTCGATGGCGACGCCCAGGAACTTGAGCGAGCTGTTCCACGTCGACATGAGCGTCACGCGCGAGAACGCATTGGCGGCCTGCTGCGCGTAGCGCTCGATTGGCGTCTCCGCCCAGTCGCCGATCTCCCCGAGCGTGGCGCCGCGAGTGTTCAGTGTCCAATCGAGGCCTACCGCAAGTCGCGTGCCGTCCTCGCGGGCAAGTTTCCAGCGGTTGAGATTCGTGGCGAGGGTCGCCATACCGCGGCCCGTTCGCGCAAGACCGTGTTGCATGACCACGCGACCGACGTCGGCAAACGATGAGAGCACCTGACCGCCGAGGAGGCGAACGTAGTTGTAGGTGCGAAAGAGGCGAGCGCTGCGTACGAGTACCGAGTCCGGGTCTGCCGGCATCCCGTACTTGCCGAGGATGCGATCGCGCAGGCCGCGCAAGTCGTCGAGGTCCGCCTTCATGCGCTGTTCGAGCGCAGCCTTGAGCTTGTCGTCGCCGAGCGCGCGTTCCTGCCGGATCGCGTACTCGTCGACCACGTCCTGAAAGGCCTGCTTAAGGTCAAGGTCGCCGAAGCGATCGGCCATCTCGACCTGCGGCGTGACCGAGCGCACATAGCGACTGAGGACTTCCTCGGCGTCCGAGATGAGCCAGGGCTCGAGGACGTCGTCGGGAATGCGTACGATGCGCTCGGCCAGGTTGCCGGCGCGCACGACGACATTCGGGTCGAGCTGCACGAATCCACGCGTGCTGCCGAGGATTGAATTCGTGACCTGCTCGCCGATCTCCGCGGCTTCCGCGCTGTCGATGCCGCGTGCTTCGAACTGAGCGCGGAGCATTCGCTCCCACGCGGTCAGGTTCGCCTTGATCCTGCGCACGTCGTACAGCCGGGGCAGGTAACTCTCCGCGCCTACCGTCGCGACATCCGCCGGCAGGATGCCCGCGCGGATCGCCCGGCGCTTTATGGGCTCGATGACCATCTGGCGTGCGCGCGCCGCGGCGGACGCAGCCTCCGGGATGACCGACTGGTCACTGCGACGCATGGCGCCCGCGACTTCGCGCTTGAATGCGGCGAAGTTCAGCGGCTCGCCGCCCTCGGCGCGAACTCGGCCTCGATAGGCCGTGAACGCCTCGTCGAACTCGCGCACCATGCGCACGAGTGCGGCGTCCCAGCGTTTTGCAAGGGTCTCAACAGCGACCGGCGTTGCGATGCCGCGCTCGTTCTTCGTCAGGACAAAGGGCACCTCGACGAGCTGCTGGGCAACGCGGCGCACGGCCCTGGCGGGCGATGTGAGCAGGCGCGACAACGGGGAGATGCGCCCGATGGTCTTGGCGAGGGTCTCCCCGCCGCGGGCGATGCCTTCGTCGGCGAGGCTCGTGCCGGAATCCACGGCGGCCGCCCCAGCGGTCGAGCCCTCGAAATCCACCGGTGGCGCGCGCAGCTCGTCGTCGAGCCGCGCCGACAGCGCATCGAATTCGGCGCGCGTGAGGCGCGGCGTGATGGCGCCCCCGAGAATGCCGTTCAGCAGAACGCCGCCGCCGACGTTGAAGGCCGTGTCTGACGCGGTGCGCGTGACCTGCGTCTGATGGAAGAGTGCCTCGCTCGGGATGTCGACGGCGAGCCCACCGGCGACCGCGCGAGCGGCCTGCGCCAAACGCGTTGCGCCGCCGAAGGGGACAACCATCGCGGCGAGGGTAGAAGGAGCCACGGCCCCCGCGGCAACGCTCGCCGCAAGGCCCCAAGGACCCGCTTCGCGGATCGTTTGGCGATCGGCTTCCTCGCGACGGATTTGCGCTCGAATCGCGGCGGTTTCTGCCGGAGACGTCGATTCGATGAACCGATCGGCGTGCAGCTCGTCCTCAGTGCCCGAGATGTCTGAGAGCGGGTCGTACTGCGGATTGACTGCGTGACCGCGACCGAGAAAGCCGGACGTCACGACGTCGTAGAGGCTCGAAACCTCGTTGTTCACGCGGAATGCCGCGGAGAGCGTGTCCAGCACGCCGGGACGTGGGCCCGGCGGAGGTGGCGCGGGGATGCGCGCGATCTCGCCGAGCTCGGGCGTGGACGATACGAACGGCATCAGCGAATGCCCGGCGCCGGCCGGGGCGCCATCTGCAGGAGGCTGAACGCGAAGTCGTCACCGGCGCGACTCATCTCCTCGAGCTGGTCGAGGTCGCTGCGCTGCTCGGCCGCCAGTCGGCGCGCGCGCTCGAGCGCTTCGCGGCCCCGCGCCTCGCGGCGCTCGCGGAAGTCCTGCGCCTGCACCGGCAGCGCGTAGGCGAGCGGGAGGTTATCGGGACCCCGCAGGAGGTCCACCGAACCGTCATCGCCCTGAACGGCGACATTCCAGCGAAGGCCCGCCGTACGCTCGGTGACGCCGGGGATCGGCACGAGCCGCATGTCCTTCGGCGACGGGCTCGCCGCGACCAGGTCGCCCGACACGGGATCGAAGCGCCGGACCTGCGCCGAATGATCGGTAAGAGCCTTCGCGAGGTCGTTCTCGACATCTGCGCGGCTGATGCCGTGCAGCTCGGGCGCATACGGGACGATGGCCGGCTTTCCCGTGGCGGCGGTGGAGTACGCCCACTTGCGCGTCGCGTCGTTCCACGCGAGCCGCCGTGCCTGCACGATGTCGCCGCCCACAGCGTCGAAGTAGCGGCGCACACCCGCTGAGAACTCGGCGGCCATCGCCTCCGGCGCTGCAGGGGCCCCGCGAATCAGTGAGCGATCGAAGCGATCGTCGCCGTCAAGAAACCTCTGCAGTGCCTCGTCGTTGCCTGCCTCAAGCTTGTCGGTGCGATACCTCTCGCGCAGCCGCTCGCGCTCGGGTTCGGGTCGCGAGGCGTTGCGGCGAGCGAGCTCGACGGCCTGCGCGGGCACGGTGCCAGCTCGCACCGCGCTCGAGATGTCCGCGGCCATCGTGCGGGTGCGCTCGTCGATGGCGAAACCGGCCGACTGCGGCGCAGCGTCCTCGAGTCGGGCAAGCAACTCGCCACCAAAGGCGGCCGCGTTGACGTTGTCGGACACGAGCGCCGTGCGGGCCCATGACACCGCGCTATCGGGCACGACGCGCGTTTGCTTCGCGAGCGCCACTGCCTGATTCACGTACTCGGCCGAGATCGGGTCGGTGCTGCGCGTGCGTTCGCGGAACTCGGTCGACACGGCTTTGCGGGCCACGGTATCCGCGGGGTCCAGTGCGCGGCCGGCCGTGATCATCTCAGCGAGTGCCGCGCGCTCGGCTTCGCGGTCGGCGGCCTGCTGGCGAGCCCGAGCGATCGCCTCGCGCGTGTTCACGAACTCGGATTCGCTGAGCGCGCCGCGGCGATACAGGGCATAGGCGTCGCGCTCGGCCGTTCGGGACGGAACGCCGCGTGCGATCGCGGTCGACAGCGACGTAATCGCCTCGAGGTTTTCCGCGCGGCGCTCGTCGCGCAGCAGCCCGTTTCGCGCATTGACCTCCGTGCGTACCGCGTCCTTGACCTCCTCGCTGACCGAAGCTTCGTCAAGGCGAGCGAGCAGGCGGGCACCCGCAGCAGGACCTTGCTCGCGGAAGGTGCGCGCAATCCGGTTCGTGTAGGTCGCGACAGTGCCCTCGCGTTCCGCGTTCTCGGCGACCTTGAGCGCGGCTTCGCGCTGCTCTGGGGAGAGATTGCGTATGTACAGCGCGCTTGGGTTCTCGCTCCGCAGTTGCGCCAGCGCCGCGGCAGGATTGCGACGGATCGCGCCACGCGTCGCGGCGAGGACCAGCGTCTCAAAGGCCGCCTTCTTCTGCGCGGCCTGCGCGCCCTGGGAAATCATCGCCCGTTCGGCGGCCCGCGCGTGCTCGGCGTAGCTGCCCACGAAGCTGTCCGGGTCGGCCTCGACGCTGCGCGCGCGCTCGGCGAGCGACTGCTCGAACGTCTCGGCCGTGCGCAGGCCTCGCGCCGAGATGCGAAATCGCTCGACCTTGTCGGTGAGCTCGAGCTGCGCGTCGTCGCGTACACCTTCCGCGAATCCTCTCGCGCGGCTGCGCTCGGGCAGCTTTGAGAGGATGCCCTGCCAGGACTGGCGGGAGTCGGTCAGGAGTTTGTCGGCGCGTGTGTCAACTTCATCAGCCGGCGCCGTCTCAAGCTCGCGCAGCCGCTCCGCCTGCCATGCACGATGCGCGGCGATGCTTCCTTCGGTGGCGCGGTAAAGCTCGCGCGAGCGCGCCTCGTCGACCTGCAGGATGCCGCGCTCGATGCTGTCGCCAAGGCCGGCCAGGGCAGCGCCCAGGCCGTCGCCCGTTACTCGCGGTGCCTGGATGAGCGGCAGCGCCGCCGGCCTTGGCGTGGCCACGCGCCGCTCGTATCGCGGAACGGCGGCCATCAGACGAGCCCTCCGGGCATCCGGGCATCGAAGGCGCAGCGGTTCACATCGGCACTCGCTTCGCAGCGTCCGAGGAATAGCCCGTCGACAAGCCTTGAGAGCGCCTCGCCCTCGGCCTGCGCGAAGGCTTCCGCATCAACCTCGGGCGGCATGATCGGCGGAGCACCGGGTTCGGGCACGCGAGGACCGGGCGACGTTTCATGCGTGGTCGGTTCCACCTGCGCCCACAGCGTCGCGAGCGTGGCGCTCATGTTGAGCACGCGCACGAGCTCGCGCCGCTCTTCCGGGGAGAGCTGCGAGTGCAGGAAGCGTAACGCGTGCGCTGCAGGGCTGAGATTGTCTGTCACTGCGCACCTCCGTCGACGCGCGCCAAGCGCTCGAGCAATTCACCGAGGACCTGCGCTTCAGCGGGTGTCGGATTGCGCCCGGCGCGTCGACGCACGGCTCGATAGACGCGGCGCAGTTCGTTCGCGATTCGCGTCCGATCTCCCAGCCGTCCGATTCGAGGAGGTGTCAGGCCCGGCGCACGGTGCGCGGGTGAGAGTGATACCGCTTCCACGTTCTATTTCGCCCTACTTTATGGCACTTTGCGATCCGCTAACGCAGCCAGAATCCTGTCCAGATCGGCGCAGAATCGAACTGCATGCGGTCGATACTGCCTAAGTCAGCCCGTCGTTCAAGCGTCGCGTGCCGCCTTCGCTAATCAAGCCCCGCGCCCGCGACGCTTGCCCATCCGCAAGAGCTGCGCAATGAACCGACTCTCACGGCTGTATGCGCCATGCTTATGGCTGTTCTTCGCCGCACGCGCCTTGCCCTCGGGAGACTTCGGCCCGGTCGCGTGCTCCCACGGTCGCCACCGATGAATCGCTGAGGATTGCTTCGCTCTGCGTGCCTTGCTCCAGCCATCTCCCACTGTCGTCGCCCTCCAAAATTTCGTTTCCTTGATTCGAACGTTCCGCGCGCGCGGCGTTGTTCACCTGCTGATGCCCGCCGGCGATATTGGCTTGACGGACGAAGGCCACGGACTTCGGGTTCTTGATCTCGGCCAGCGTCTCGATCGTCGCTCGGCATTGGGCCTGCGCTCGCAGGGCCAGCCGCATGTAACGTTCCATCGCTTCCGGGAATTCGCCCGCGTTCAGCGCGGAAGTGCGCGCGCAAGTGTTGAACAGCGCATCCAGCGTGTGCGCCTGGATGGTCAACATGCCCTCAAGGCGCGAGAGGTCGTTGCCGCTGGCCGCCTCAGCTTGAGCCTGGAGCTCGTCGACGACCGCTTGGGCGCTCCACTCCCCTGCAACCTGATTCTTGGTCCAGTCTCGCAAAGTCGGCGCAGCCAAGATCGCGGGATCTAATCGCGCCCGGGCGAGCGTTGCGGCGGCGGGCTCGCTACCGCGTGCCATGACTCTGACACCGTCTGCCGACGGCGTTGCGGGAACTGGCGCGCTATCGACACGACGGCTCGTTCGGCTCACGTGCGCTCCTGCAAGCCGCTGGTTGGCCCGAGAATGTGCAGCACGAGCACGACGTTCATGCCGAGGGCAGCAGCGATATCGCGCGGCCTCAATCCCTGTGACGCCATGCGGCGCACCTCGGCGGCCAGCGCGGCTTGATCCGTTGGGCGGTGCTGCTGAGCCAGCAAGCGGTAATCGAGGGTTCCGTCAATTGAGTCCGTCATGGGGTTCCTTCAGGAGAGCGTAGTCGCCGTGGAATGCATTGCGCGGGCAGTTCGAACGGTCGTCCGCGCAATAGGGCAAGAAGCGGTGCGATTTCTGCTTCGCGCAATGAGGCGTTCATCTATTGCGCGGGCCCTTAAGGGAAAAACGCATCCGCGCAATAGTGCGCGCGGGTGCGATTTCCCCATTCCCTTCCATTGCGCGATAGCACAGTCCGCGCAATTGCCGCGCAATACGCGCAATAGGGTGGTGCCGGCCCTCATGTCGCCGCCCTGACGTCGAGGAAGTCTTTCCGGGCACCGCGGCACTCGTCGGCCGGCAAGGGCTGCAGCACGAGCATGCCCTGCAGCCGGGCCAAGTCGATTGCTCGGCGGATGCGGTCGCGTCCAATTGCCCGCCCGTGGGCGTCGAGGATGGTCATCCCCGAATACTCGCGGGCGCTATGCCGCTCGTCCCGGGCCCGGAAGGCGGCGACGTGGGCGATCACGTTCTGGATGTCCGTGGCCTGCAATTGCGTGATCTGCTCCCGGCGTCGTTCTGCCTGCTCCTCGGCCGTGGCTGCTCGATGGGGTTCCAGGAAGAAGCCCTTGCGCAGCAACCAGACCGCGGGCGGCAATGGCGCGTAGTTGCTCTTCGTCCAGTGCAGCCGCAGCACGCGGCCTGCCTCGCAGTCCTCGGGCGTGAGCCGATCGGGCAGGTTCTCGGCCTCATCCGGCTTCACGCGCACGAGCTGGCGCGCAAGGCGCGCGTTGTCGGTCTTGGCGGTCCCGCCGCGCGCAGCGTGTTGGTCGACCGTGCCGGCGCGCGCGACGTTCTGCGACACGTGGTCGACCACCTGCAGGAAGCACTGCAACTTCTGCGCTGCGCGGTGGACCATGGACGCCACGAAGGCGTCTCCATCGTTGAGATAACGCTCGCCCGGTCCGAACAGTGACAGCGGGTCCAGCGAGACATACACGGGCGGCGGATCCAGTTCGGCAAGCACCTCGAGCAAGGTGTCAAAGCCCTGGGCCCGATGCAGGGTTCCGGCCGAGTCAACGGTCGCAATCGGCCCGAATCGATCGCGCTGCCAGCCAAGGATCTTGATGTCCTGCTTTGCCCGGGCGATCGCGCCAGCCGGGAAGTTTCCGAACTGCGCAGCATCCTCGAGCACGCGGCGCAGGATGTATCGGTAATAGGCCGGTCCATCCTCGGCCGTGACGAGCACGCAGGTGCCCTGGTGAATCACGTCGCGACCGTAGAGCGCATGCCCGCTGATCACGTGCAGGTACTCGTTGAGCACCAGCGTCGTCTTGCCCGTGCCGCCGCTACCTGCGAAATTGCCCCCCGCCACCGGCAGCAAGCCGTCGACGATGTGGCGCGGTCCCTGCGCGTTATCGATCGCCTCGGCGCCGACCGCGAGATCCGCCAGGAGCGAGGCCCGAATCGCGGCGACGTTCTCTGATGGCGCCGCGTCCTCGCCCATGGCCGCGATGTCCTGCGCATAGGCTTCCGTCGGCACCTTCTCATGGTCGTCAATGGAAAGCCCCTCGCCAGCGCCATTGGTGGTCAGCACCTCGACGAGCTCGGCGTGCAACTTCTCGGCGGGCGTCATGCGGCCACCACGTCGGCGGCATCGTGCCCGGCCGTCCTTGGCGTTCGGATGCGCACCTCGAGGCCGGCATCGCGCCAACGGCTTGCACATTCCGTGGCAGCACGCAGGCCCGCCTTGTCGTGATCGGCGTAGATCACGATCGTCTCGATACCGGGCAGCACGGGGAAGTTCGCAAGGTTTCCCGCGTCCACGGTGGCCCATATCGGTGCGTGAATGTGTGCCGCAGCGAGTGCCGTCTCGATGCCTTCAGCCAGCGCCAGACCGCTTGTGGCGGCTTCGTCGGGCCATAGCCGTATGCAGCCGCCCCGCTTGCGATGCCCGCCCAGCAACATCTTGTCGTGATCGGTGCCCGCTTTCCCGCGGCCGTCCACGGCGAGCCTCGTGAAGTGCAGGCTTATCGGCCGGCCGGTGCGGATGTCACTGACAGCTGCGCACAGACCTGGCGGGTGCCGATCATCCGCAGGCAGGAATCGCAGGTGAGAATCGCGCGGCGGCAACAGGCAGCCGCGGTGCCGCAGGTAGGTCTCCCCGAGTGTGCCGCGCAGTCCTTGGGTCTTGCGCCAGATTGATTCGGCCTTCGTGCTCCAGTCGAGCGGCGTATCAGCGCGGATCGCACGCGGTGGCGAGATGCGAAGCGGGACCGTGTTGTCGGCACTCGTGAAGCCGCAGCGGTGGCAGAAACTCACGATGCCGCGTTCGTCGTGCGTGATCGCGAGCGCGTCATCCTTCGGGCCTCGGTCGCATTGCGGGCACGGTCCGCGGGTGGTGCGCTTCATGCCGCGCCCCGCAAAAGTTCACGCCACGCGGCCTCGAGCCGTGCGCGGTCGCGCTGCCGGCGCGCTTCGCGTGCGGACGTGGTAGGATTGCGGCGTTCCCGTTCGATAAGTCCGCGTCCGAAGGTGCTGCAACCCTTCGGCGCGGCGCCGTGCGCGCGCATCACTCCGCCAGTGCGCTCAGCCGCGCAATCTCGGTGCCTGGAATGTAGGTTCGGGCACCATCCTTGATAACGCGAATCTCACCTCGCGAAATCTTCTTGTAGAGGTTCGCTCGCGACGTGCGCAGGTATTCGGAACCTTCGGGGATTGCATAGCGCTGCGCTGGGTCGAGTGCAGGCAGATTATGACGAGTCATCGACGGCTCCACGTAGAACGCTGGCCGTCTATGTATGACTACGGGAAACCCGTTGCTTGGTCGCGTATGTTTATTGTCAGAATCGTGCCGCGGCTGATCAGCGAATCAGCCGCCCGAGGCGCTGACGCAAGCTCGACTCTCTGGTGCCCGGCAGGCGACGAACCTCGAGTGAGAGAGAGGCGCGAATGGCGGCGGCCGCTTTGGTCTTTGAGTGCCGAGCATCGGCAGGCAGTTTGTCGTAGGCCTCACGAAGCCAGGTATCCGAAATGGTTCTCAGACCTCGAGGGCGCCCGCCCTGCCGAGCATATGGGGCCTGAGTGATAACAATTGCCGACTTGCGCTTGCGCTGCTGACGCATCTCCGCCTGTGTCAACAGCTCGGCGTGCTCCTGGACATCATTGGTCCATACGTCGAGGCCCGTCTCCGCTGCAATCGTCGCAGCGTGGAAACGCCGCCGCCGGTTGCGCTCATAGTGCATGGCATAGAATCGACTCTTCCCCGTCGCCCTGACGCGATCGGCGGCCTCACGCGCGTCCTTGTGATGGGCAAACTCACCGCGCGTTTCCTCGTCTGGGAAGTTGTCAAAGAGCTGCTGGTACTCGCGACGCAGCGCTGGGTGCAGCACCCACGTCCCGCGAGGCGTTGCGCACATCTCGCAATCGTCCGGCCACTCCTTTCGAGTCACTCCGCGCCGTCCTTCACGGCGGCGAGCTTTTCCTCGACGGCCGACGCGATGAACCGGAAGTACGCCTTCTCGATCATGGCGAGGCTCGTCCCGGTCTGCGCGGCGACGGTCAGCGGATCGACACCGTGGATCTGCAACAGCTCCGAGATGCGCGCGTGGCGGAAACTGTAGGCGGACGCGCCGGCAGGGATGCGTGCGACGGGATCGCGGCCCGCCTGCTCGTTCGCCTTCGCGATTGCGCCGCGTATCTCGCGCGCCCAGATATGGCGGCGCCAGGGTTGTGCGCCGTCCTCGGTGAACAGGTGCGCGCCCGGCAGCTTGTCGCGCGCGCGGCGCTTGAACAGTTCGATACCCGCAGCACTCAACACCACGCGACGCACCCGCAACTTGGGCGGCCTGCCCTTCTTGTGCGCAAGGCGCAGGGTCGATCCGTCGAAGTCCGAGACGATCGCGGCGGCGAGCTCCATGGGACGCGCGCCCGTCAGCTCGAGTCCGCGCAGGAAATCGCCCGCCTCGAGTGCGGCGGCGCCCACGATGGCGCGACGCTGTGCGGGGTTCAGGAATACCGCCGTCTCGCCTTCGTCGCCGTCGGCGTCCACGAGCGGACGCAGTTTCCACGCGGCCTCGTTTCCGACGTAGCCGAGCGCCAGCGCCGCGTTTGCAGCCGCCCGCAGGGCACGGTAATAGCGCGCCACGGTGCGCGCCTTGCGGCCCTTGAGAACGCGCTCACGCCATTCTGCGACGTCCTCGCGGGTCACGTCTTCGAAGGGCAGCGACGCGATCGGGTCACGCCATACGCAGGTCTTGAAGCGCCCTTCCGCCTCTCGCGCGGTATCCGCGCGCCCGTGGCGGCGCAGGTCGGCGAGATAGGCCCGCAGCGCCGCCTCGACGGTCGAACGCTTGGCGCTGCGCACGCCCGAGCCTGCGATCTGCTCGAGCCATTCCTCGGCTGCGCGCTTGGCGCCGCCGAAGTCGTCGGCAGCGATCCGGTCGAGTGCCTGCCATTGGCGCGTGGCGCCTTTGCGGGTGGACGGAGGGATGTAGCGCACGAGCCAGGTGTTCGGCCCACGGCGGAAGCCGAGCGCCGCACCCTTGGCGAGTTTCTGCCAGTGCGGTTCCCGGCGCTGCGGGAGCGCCATGCGGTCTTTTTTTCTCGACAGGTCCGGCAAGGCTGTAACCCTCGTACGAACTGGTACGAAAAGTCTACAGCAGACAATGCTAGACAGCTATGGATAAAGAGCCTTAAAATACAGTCGTTTCTAAGATGCCGGTGGATAACCCTAGACGAAATGCCGCCCCTCTCAAGGCTGTAACACGGGTTCGAATCCCGTAGGGAGCGCCATAAATCAACAGATTGGATACGCAAAGCGATTTCGTACGCACTGCGCATGAAAGGCCGCGAATGCAGCGCCGATCAGGGGCCGCGATCAGCGGCGCCGGTCAAGCGCGCGATTTCATCCGCCCTGAACCCCCATTCCCGCAGGACCGCCTCGCCATCGGCGCCCGACCCGGGCAGCGTCGCAGATCGCGCCACGAGCGCACCATCGAGCGCAATCGGGAGCGTCGGCAAACGGGTCTTCGTGCCGTCGGGCAGGGTCACCGGCTCCAGCGCGCCCGAGGCGAGCAGGTGCGGATCGTCGAACATGTCCTCGGGCCTGCCGATCGGCGCAAACGGCAGTCCGGTGCCCTCCAGCCGCCCGATCACCTCATCGCGCGTCAGCCCGGCAATCAATGCGCGGATGCGCGGCAGGATGCGCTCGCGCTGCAGGACGCGATCATTGTTTCTGCGAAGGCCCGCATCCGCCCAGAGATCATCGAGGGCGAAGATCCGGCAGAATTTCTCCCAGAGCGCATCGGTGACGACGCCGATGAACACGGGGTGATCGCGCGTCTCGAATACATCGTAGATCGCCCAGGCCGAGACGCGCGCGGGCATCGGGCTTGCGGGCTTGCCGGTGACCGCCAGTTGCGCCATGTGCTGCCCGACGAGAAAGACGGTGGTCTCGAACAGCGAGGCCTGCACGAGCCGGCCCTTGCCGGTGCGATGACGCTCTTCGAGCGCAGCCAGCACGCCGATCACGCCGAACATGCCACCAGCGACGTCGATGACGCTCGTTCCGGCGCGCAACGGGCGCCCCGGCGGGCCCGTCATGTAGGCGAGCCCGCCCATCATCTGTGCCACCTCGTCGAGTGCCGTGCGATTCTCGTAGGGTCCGGGCAGGAAGCCCTTGGCCGAGCAGTAGATCAGCCGCGGATTGAGCTCACGCAGCGCCGCGTATCCGAGTCCCAGTCCGTCGAGCGCGCCGGGGCGGAAATTCTCTATCAGGATGTCGGCGCTGGTCGCCAGTCGCCGCGCAGCCGCAAGGCCCTGCTCCGATTTGAGGTCGAGCGCGAGGCTCTGCTTGTGGCGGTTGTACATCGGGAAGTAGCCGGCTCCCGAGCCGAGCAGCGTGCGTGTCTTGTCGCCCTCGACGGGCTCTACGCGGATGACTTGTGCGCCCAGGGATGCGAGCACGGCACCCGCCGCCGGACCCATCACCATGTGGGTGAACTCGACGACCTTGAGACCGCTGAGCGGCGCAGGAATGTTCACGCGGTGGCGCTCCCGAATCCGAGCGGCAGACCGGCATCGGGCGTGAAGCCGTAGAGCGGCTCACCCGGCAGCGCCTCGGCGATGATGCGGCGGACCTTCAGCAGCCGCTCGAGGTCGATACCGGTCTCGCAGCCCATCGCCTCCAGCATGAACGCCAGATCCTCGGTGACAATGTTGCCGGAGGCGCCCGGCGCGAACGGGCAACCCCCCAGGCCGCCGAGCGATGCATCGAACGTGGTGATGCCCTCCTCGAGCCCCGCGACCACATTGGCAAGGCCGAGACCGCGGGTATTGTGCAGATGCAGGGTATTGAGCCTCTCGGCACCGACCGCGGTCCGGGTCCGGCGCACGAGGCGCCTGACTTGCGCGGGATTCGCGTAGCCGGTCGTATCGGAAAGCCCCACCTCGCGCGCACCCGCCTCGATCGAGGCGACGGCAAGACGCACGACCTTGTCCTCGCTCACCGCACCTTCCATCGTGCAGCCGAACGCGGTGGAGAGGCCCACCTCGAAATGCGGCCGCTGCGCTTCGGGTTGTGCCGCCACGAGCGCGGCGATGGCACGGATCTCATCGAGCATCGCCGCGTGATCCTTGCGGACATTCTTCAGGCTGTGCGTTTCGGACATCGAAAAGGGAATGGAGAGCTTGTGCGCGCCTGCGGCGATCGCGTGCTCGGCGCCTCTGAGATTCGGCACAAGGACCGCAACGGCGAGTCCTTCGATTCCCTTCGCGAAGCCGACCAGCGCCGCGGTATCCGCCATCTGGGGCAGGAGCCTCGCCGGCACGAAGCTTCCGACCTCGATCTCGCGCACACCAGCGGCCGCCTCCGCGGCGATCCACGCCTGCCTCGCCTGCAGCGGCATCACGCGACTCACGCTCTGCAAGCCGTCGCGGGGGCCGACTTCGCTGATGAGGATGCGGGTCATGAGTGCGGGTCTCCCAGATAGATCCACGGGCGCGCCTGGCGGTCGGCACGCTGGAAGGCGGCGATCTGTGCCGCATGCTTCAAGGTGAGATCGATGGCGTCGAGCCCTTCGAGCAGCATCGCTTTGGCCTCGGCGTCAATCGTAAACGACCAGCCGTGCCCGGCGTCCAGCGTGACGCGCTCTCCGGGCAGATCGATCGTGACCGGACCGCTGCGGGCGGCGATCTGCGCCACCACATCGGCAGGCAACACCACCGGCACGATGGCGTTGCGGATGCAGTTGCCCGCGAAGATGGGCGCGAAGCTCGGCGCGATCACGGCGCGGATGCCGTACTCGGCGAGCGCCCATACAGCATGCTCGCGGCTCGATCCGCAGCCGAAGTTGCTGCCGCCGAGAAGGATGCGCGCGCCGGCGTAGCGCGGCTGATTGAGCACGAAGTGCGGATCGGGATCGCGTCCGCCGGGGGACAGGTAACGCCAGGGCGCAAACAGCCCGGCGGCGAGCCCGGTCTTGCCGGTGCTTTTCATCTCGCGCGAAGGGATGATCGTATCGGTATCGATATTGTC
This sequence comes from Pseudomonadota bacterium, assembly GCA_963204795.1. GTDB lineage: Bacteria > Pseudomonadota > Gammaproteobacteria > Steroidobacterales > Steroidobacteraceae > CADEFQ01. The sequence goes on from CAUJHX010000215.1 coordinate 16,854, forward strand.
GCGCAGCAGCGGCGCGGCGATCGCGGTGAGCGTCGTGAAGGGCGTCATGATCGGCGCTGCGGCCTCATGTACTGGCGCGGATCGGCGATGCAACCGGCGATGGCACTCGCCGCGACAAGTTCAGGACTGGCGATGTGCGTGCGGATGCCGGGGCCCTGCCGTCCCTCGAAGTTGCGGTTGGTGGAGGAGATGACGCGCGAGCCTGCCGGGAAACTCTCACCGCCGGCATAGAAACACATCGAGCAGCCGCTCTCGCGCCATTCAAAGCCCGCCGCCGTGAAGACCCGATCGAGCCCTTCGCCTTCAGCGGCGCGCTTCACCGCCATCGAGCCGGGCACGCACAGGGCCTTGACGCCAGGGGCGATGTGGCGGCCTTCGAGCAGTGCGGCGGCGCGGCGCAGGTCCGGGAGGCGGCTGTTCGTGCAGCTGCCGATGAACGCCGCGTCGATTTTCATGCCAACCAGGGCCTGGCCGGCCGCGAGGCCCATGTACTCGAGCGCGCGCGCGGGTGCCGAGGCGGGAATCACTCCGCCAATGCCGATGCTGTGTTCCGGTGAGGTGCCCCAGCTGACCATGGGCTCGAGCGTGGCCGCGTCGATGGCAATCTCGGCGTCGAACCTCGCACCCGCATCGCTTGCGAGCCCGCGCCAGTCTTCCAGCGCGCGCTCGAGCAGCTCACCAGAGGGCGCATAGCGCCGACCTTTCACCCAGGCCAGGGCCTTCTCGTCGGGCGCGATCATGCCGGTTGTTGCGGAGAACTCGGTGGCCATATTGCAGACCGTCATGCGTCCTTCCATGTCGAGGGCCGTGATCGCCTCGCCCGCAAACTCGATCGCGTGGCCACGGCCGCCGCCGGCCCCGTGGCGCGCGATCAGCGACAGGATCATGTCCTTGGGCGTAACGGCCTCGGGCAGCGCGCCATTGAAGGACACACGCAGGGTCTTCGGGCGCTTGAGGCGCAGCGTTCCCGTGGCAAGCGCATGTTCAGCCTCGGAGGAACCGATGCCCCACGCCAACGCTCCGAACGCGCCCTGCGTGCAGGTGTGGCTATCGGGGGCGATCAGCGTACAACCGGGCAGCACGATGCCGAGCTCCGGCGAGATGACGTGAACGATACCCTGGTCGGGATCGGTGACATCGAAGAGCGTAATCCCCTGCTCTCGAGCGGCAGCGCGCGTTTCGGTGATGAATGCCTGGCCGCCCGGCATCAGCGTCTGATCGCCGCGGCCCGGGCGCGTGTCCACGATGTGGTCCATCACGCAGAAAACGCGCGAGGGATCGGCGACGGGCCGGCCAGCCGCCCTGAGACTGTTCAGGGCCGCAGCGCCCGTGCGCTCGTGCAGGAAGATGCGATCGATGGCGATCAGATCCGCGCCGCCCGCGAGCGGGGCGATGACGTGGCGATCCCAGATCTTCGCGACGAGGGTGCGTGTCTCAGCCAGGGCGCGCTCCTGCCCGCTTCCCGGCTGCCTGCCTGTCATGGACGATCTGGCTCACTGCGTGAATCATCGTGGACTCGTCGGTTCTGATTGTCGCCGATTCGCTCTGACAGGAGGATGTTGTTCCGGGCCGCAAGAATCAAGTACTTGGCCACACCGGAACCCTGCGGCACTCCGGGAGTCGAAAAGACATCTGCTTTTCCGAAAGGATGAGACCATGAACAGGATATATCCGATCGTTGCACTCGCTGCCGCAGCGCTCACGCTCGGCACGCTGAATGCGGCAGCCGCGGATCAGGGCAAGGACAGCGACACGCTCACCGGGCCCGCCGAGGCATCGATACCGTTTGCCGATCACGGCGGCATCTACGACTGGCGCGCGGACCGCGATCGCGGCCTGTGGGTACAGGACAACCGCCGCAACTGGTACTACGCGAAGGTCATGGGCCCCTGCATCGGGCTCGATTTCGCCACGGCGGTGGGTTTCGTGACGAATCCGCCGGGGACATTTGACCGCTTCAGC
>CAUJHX010000216.1 GCA_963204795.1 Pseudomonadota bacterium
GCGGGAAAGAAGACAGCCGAGGATCTGTACCGTGCCCGCGCTGCGATGGACCGGATCGGCATCATCCTGGACGAACTCCTCAGCCGCTTTGATGCGATCCTGTCGCCCACGACCGCGGTGCCGCCGCCGAAACTGGGCGAGCTGTCGCTCGATCAGCCGTACGAGAAGTACATGCCGGCCGCCATGAATGCGAGCGCATTCACGTCGGTGTTCAATTTGAGCGGGCATCCCGCCATGTCAGTGCCGCTCTACTGGAATCAGGCAGGCTTGCCGATCGGAACGCAGTTCGCAGGACGATTCGGTGACGAGCTGACGCTGCTCAGGCTCGCGGCCCAGCTCGAAGAGGCCTCACCCTGGGCTGGGCGGCGGCCGAAGCTGTAACGCGCAACGCGCAACGCGCAACGCGCAACGCGCAACGCGCAACGCGCAACGCGCAACGCGCAACGCGCAACGCGCAACGCGCAACGCGCAACGCGCAACGCGCAACGCGCAACGCGCAACGCGCAACGCGCAAGCTGGTTTGCGCGCGTCGGAAAAGTTCCCGGCTCGCAACACGAAATGCTCTACGGACCATCGCTGGCGGACAAGCAGCAGCCAATGTGTCGAGCGGGCAAAGCGCCCGAAGGCGATTGGCAGGAAGGGCTCCGCTCGTTGGGCGAAATCGCCGATGCCGTCGCGGTCGTGCTTCCGGCAACCACATCGACGGCCTTCACATGGGGACCGGACCGAAGTCAGGACGGTTCTGGCTTGTGGCCGTAGTGTGCGAAGGCGTCAAGGGGCATGGTGGCCGTGCACCGCTCGCAGCGGGGCATACGGCGTGCAACGTGTCAGACCGTGCAAATTGCGCGGTGCGCAGCACCGCACTCTGGCCCGCCGCTCGCAGCTCGAAGCCCGTAGCTGGCGGCGCGCCGCGCTCAATCCGCCCGCAGCAACTCGTTGATGCTTGTTTTCGCGCGGGTCTGCGCGTCCACCTTTTTCACGATCACGGCGCACGCCAGACTATAGGCACCGTTCTTCGCAGGTAGCGTGCCGGGCACGACGACGGAGCCGGCAGGCACGCGTCCCTGATGCACGGTGCCGGTCTCGCGATCGTAGATGCGTGTGCTCTGACCCAGGAATACGCCCATTGAAATGACCGAGCCGCGCTCGACGATCACGCCTTCGACCACTTCCGAGCGGGCGCCGATGAAGCAGTCGTCCTCGATGATCGTGGGCGCCGCCTGCAGCGGCTCGAGCACGCCGCCGATGCCGACTCCACCCGAGAGGTGCACGTTGCGACCGATCTGCGCGCAGGAGCCGACGGTCGCCCACGTATCGACCATCGTGCCCTCGCCAACCCGGGCGCCGATGTTGACGTAAGAGGGCATGAGGACGACGTTCGGCGCGATGTAGGCGCCCTTGCGCACGATCGCATGCGGCACGACGCGCACGCCGCCCGCGCGCAGCGCAGCCTCATCGTCGCGCGCGTACTTGAGCGGGACCTTGTCGTAGAAGCGCGTGTAGCCTGCGTCGAGCACGACGTTGTCGTGCGTGCGAAAGTAGAGGAGCACGGCCTTCTTGAGCCATTCGTTCACGATCCAGCGATGACCGTCGTGCTGGGCGACCCGGGCCTCGCCGTTGTCGAGGAGCCCGATTGCATCTTCGATGGCAGTGGCCACGTCGGCCGGTGCCTTGCCCGGCGCAAGTTCGGCGCGCTGCGCGAAAGCGGCATCGATGGTGGTCTTGAGGGCGTCGAGGTTCGGCATGGCGCGCTCCGGCGGGGGGTGCGCGCATCGTGCCGCGCTCAGCTGCGCATCGCAACCCGAGCGGGTTGCACGGGCGTCGAGGGTGGCGCATCGGCCAGTTCAGTGAGCACGGTCTCGAGTGGCACCGGTGCACCGAATGCGTAGCCCTGTCCGTAGGTGACGCCGAGCGAGCGCAGCCGGTCGGCGATCGCCTCGGTCTCGACATACTCGGCGACGGTGTCGAGTCCGAGCTGCGAGGCGATCTGCAGCACGGCGCGGATGACACCTTCCGAGCGTGAGTCGGTCAGGAGGTCGCGCACGAAACACCCGTCGATCTTGAGCGCCGAGACGGCGAGCGATTTCAGGTAGGCGAGCGAGGAGAAGCCCGTGCCGAAATCATCGAGCGCGAACTGCACGCCGAGTGCGCCGACGCGCTCGATGAAGCGCTGTGCGGCCGGCATGTCGGAAATCGCCGCGCTTTCCGTGAACTCGAACACGAGCTGCTCCGCCGGCAGCGCGGCGCTCTTGAGGGTCGTGCGCACGAAGTCGGCAAAGTCCGGCTGTCCGAGCGACTGGCCGGAGAGATTGATGCAGAACGTGGCGTGGCGGGAGCGCAAGAGCGCCGCATGCGCGTCGAGCCGCTCGATCGTGCGTGCCACGACCCAGCGATCGAGTTGCGGCAGCAGCTGATAGCGCGTGGCTGCCGAGATGAAACGACTCGGTGACACCGGTTCACCGGCCGCGTTGCGCAGGCGGATCAGGATCTCGTAGCGCCGCACGCGGGTCGGGTCCCACAGCGACTCGATCGGCTGCGCGTACAGCACGAAGCGGTTCTGCTCGAAAGCGTCGGTGAGATCACGGAAAATCGCGAGGTCGTCGCGGCGTTGCACGAGACTCGCGTCGGTCTGGGCGAATACTTCGACGCGATTTCTGCCCCGGTCCTTGGCAGCCTTGCAGGCCGCCTCGGCTGTCGCGAGCACATGCTCGGACGCCTCGCCACTCTGTGCCGTCACGACACCGAAGCTTGCGGTCACGCGCAGGCCCGTGCGTTCTGGAGGGGCGGGCAGTGCCTCGAGCGCCTGGCGTACGGCTTCGGCCCAGACGCGGCCCTGGTTCAGTGTGCAATCGCGCAGCACGGCGACGAAGCGGTCGCCGGCGAACCGGCTCGCCATTTCGACGCGGATGCCGGCGTGGTCACGCCACAGTTTCGCGGCGCGGCGCAGGACGTCATCCCCCGCGGCGAAGCCGAAGAGATCGTTGGTCACGTGCAGCTGGTCGAGGTCTGCGTAGATGACGCAGACGTTTGCGTCTGGCGCGGCCAGAATGGCACGCAGGCGATCCTCGAATACGTGCCGTGCCGGCAGCCCCGTCAGTGGATCGTGCTCGATCGCAGTCGCTGCGAGAACGCGCGGCACGACGTGTTCCAGACGGCGCGCATCGCGGGGTGAGAGACGCCGCACCTCACGTTGCGCAAAGGCCATGATCAGTCCGCGGTTTTCGTCGCCTTCGATGAGGGGAGCGGCGATCACGGTCCAGGGCAGCAGGTCGCCGTCGGGGGTCTCGCGCAATCTGCTGACCACCATCGCGCGCTTGCGAGACGCTACTTCCTCGGCGAGCGAACCGCGGGCGAGCCGCCGCAGCGTCTCGAGCTCGGGGGCCGCGAGTGGCCTGCGCAGCGCCATGCGCTCGAGCTGTCGATCCGCGAGCCACAGCATCACGCCGTCGCAGCCGAGGTGTGACGCGCACGCGTCGAGGGCTGCCTCGAGCCGGTCGACGCCCACATTGCGACCCGCCTGACTCGAAGTCGCGAGCAGCCAGCGCAGTTCCGCAGTTTCCTCGGCAGCCTGCAGGCTCGCAAAGCGCTGGCGCCGCAGTTGCGCGGCGGCCGCGACATCGCGCGCGAGCAGCAGCAGCACGGGGCGCAGTGTCTGGGCGAGCGCCGCGCCATCAGGATCCGAGGGGAGGCGCGCTGGCGGACCGATGAGGCCGAGCCACGCGAGCGGCGCCTTGTCCTCGTCGCCGACGGGCAGGAGCAGCCCCGACGAGGGGTCTGCGCCGCGGGCGAGTGCGATCGCGGCGGTCACATCGCGCTGGCGCATCAGGGCGAGCACCTGTTCCAGGTGCGCGCGCAGGTCGAGCGCATCAGCGCCGTCCTCGCTCCACCACAGGCGACCATCGGGGCCGTAGAGCACGACCCGGCGAGTGCGCGCGAAAAGCGAGCGCACGATCTGCGCATAAGGGGCCGCGTCGAAAACCTGCGCCGGCAAGTTCCGCCTTCCTGGCAACGAATTATGACAAAGCTATTCTGCGGCCGCCCGGCGACGAGGGACCGAGACGCGGATCACGAAATGCAGGGGCGAACTGTGTGGGCGCCGGAACTTACCGTGTTTCGAGAAACGCCCGGATGCGCCGTGCCGCCTCCGTGCACTCGTCGACACCCGCGACAAGCGAGATGCGTACCCGCTGCGCGCCCGGGTTCGCGCCTTGCGCTTCGCGGGCCAGGTAGCTGCCCGGAAGGATCGTGAGGTTCTGCGTCGCAAAGAGCTCGCGCGTGAATACCGTGTCGTCTTCGCGTACGTCCGGCCAGAGATAGAAGCCGCCCTCGGGTGCCGCCACGTCGAGTATTGGTGCGAGCATCGGCACGACGCGCGCGAATTTCTCCCGGTACAGGGCGCGATTGACAGCGGCGTGCGCGTCGTCGTCCCACGCCGCGACGCTCGCAAGCTGGGTGGGAAGCGCCATCGCGCAACCGTGATAAGTGCGATAGCGCAGAAACTCCGCGATGATCCGCGGATCTCCCGCGACGAATCCCGAGCGCAGGCCGGGGACACTCGAACGCTTCGACAGGCTGTGAAAAACTATGCAGCGCTCGTAACGCGTGCGACCCGTCGCCCGGGCTGCCTCGAGGAGCGAGGGGGGTGGCCGCGCCTCATCGAGCCACAAGTCGGCATAGCACTCGTCGGAGGCGATCACGAAGTCGTAGCGCTCCGCGAGCGCGAGTGCTTCCTCGAGGTATCCGCGTGGCAGGATCGCACCCGTCGGGTTGCCGGGCGAGCACAGTACGAGCAGCTGCACGTCGCGCCACACGCGGGCCGGTACCGCGTCGAGGTCCGGCAGATAGCGCGTGGCGGCGGTGGTGTTCAAGTAACAGGGCGCGGCGCCCGCGAGCAGGGTCGCGCCTTCGTAGATCTGATAGAAGGGATTCGGCATCGCGACGAGCGCTGGTCGGCCAGGATCGATGCAGGCCTGAACGAAGGCGAACAATGCCTCGCGCGTGCCGTTGACCGGCAGCACCATCGTGGCCGCATCGACCGTGTTTGCACCGAGGGCGAAGCGCCGCTCCAGCCAGCGCGCGGCCGACTCACGCAGGGCCGGGAGTCCCGCGGTCGAGGGGTAGCTGCCGAGCGCGCCGAGATGCGCGCGCAGCGTCTCGAGCACGAATGCGGGCGGCGCATGCTTCGGCTCGCCGATCGACATCGCGATGTGCGCCAGCCCTGCGGGTGGCTCGCAGCCCGCTTTCAGTGCGGCCAGCTTCTCGAACGGGTAGCTGTGCAGTTGAGCAATGCGCGGGTTCATGCGGCGCGCCTGCGCTCGAGAGCTTCGGTGAGCCGCTCCTGCAGACGCGCCGCAGCCGCCGCGTCGAGCGGCTGATTCTGTGCGTCAGTCACGTAGAAGACGTCCTCGGCGCGCTCGCCCACGGTCATGATTTTCGCGTTGTGCAGATGGACGCGCTCCTCCATCAGCACCTTGCCGACGTCGCACAGCAGGCCCGGGCGGTCGCCCGCGGTCAGCTCGAGGACGGAGCGCCGGTGTCGCTCGTCGGTGCTCACACTGATCTGGGTCGGCGTGTTGAACATGCGCGACTGGCGCGGTGCACGCCGGTGCACGGCGAGCGGCGACTCCCCCGGCGAGCGCAGCGAACGCCACAACGCCTGTTCGATTTCCGTGAGACGTTCGGCGTCGGCGATCGGCGCGCCATCGTCCTCGAGCACGTGGTAGACGTCGAGGCTGAAACCATCCTCGGTCGGTGCGATGTGCGCATCGACGATCGTGAGCCCGATCTGGTCGAGCACCGCGGTGGTGCGGGCAAAGCCGTGAAATCGGTGCGGCGCGAACGTGAAAATCGCCGTCGTGCCGCGCACGCTCGCCGGATCGAGTGCGACCACCGGATCCTCGGCGCGCGCATCGCGATCCGCGAGCAGGCGCGTGTGCCAGACTACTTCGTCGGCAGTGTTGCGCAGGAAGTAGCCCGTTGCGAGCCGCGACCACACGGAGTCGATCTGCGCGTCCGCGATGCCGTCGGCGCGCAGTGCCCGACGTGCGGCATCCTGCGTATCGCGCACCAGCTCGTCCTGGTCGATGGGGGCCTCGAGTCCGCGACGCAGCGCGCGTCGCGTACGGTCATAGAAACTGTGGAACAGGGAAGCTTTCCACGAGTTCCACAGCTTCGGGTTCGTGCCGCGCACGTCGGCGCAGGTGAGCACGTAGAGGTAATCGAGGTGCGCCTCGTCGCCGACCGTGCGCGCGAACGCGTTCACGACCTCGGGCTCGGAAATGTCCTGCTTCTGCGCCGTAACCGACAGGATGAGGTGGTTGCGCACGAGCCAGGCGACGAGGCGTGCGTCGTAGCGCGACAGGCCCTGCTCGAGGCAGAAGGCTTCGGCGTCGACGGCGCCGAGTTCGGAGTGATCACCGCCGCGGCCCTTGGCAATGTCGTGGAAGAGTGCGGCGAGGTAGGCGATCTCGGGCCGCGGCAATTCGCGAAATACCGCCGAAACCTGCGGCAACTCGTGGTCGTAACGGGAGATCGCGAGGCGGCGCAGGTTGCTCACGACGAAGAGTGTGTGCGCGTCGACCGTGTAGGCGTGGAACAGGTCGTACTGCATGCGCCCGACGATGCGGCCGAATGCAGGAATGTAGCGGCCGAGCACGCCATAGTTGTTCATGCGGCGCAATTCGTGCGTGACGCCCACCGGCGCGCGCAGGATGTCGAGGAAGAGGCGATGGTGGCGCGGGTTCTGGCGAAACTCCTCGTCGATCAGCCACAGCGAGCGCCCGATTGCGCGGATCGTCTCGGCGCGCACGCCGCGGATCTGCGGATGCTGCTGGAGCAGCGCAAAAAGCTCGAGCAGTGCCGACGGCGAGCGTGCGAACACGTCGTCGTTGACCGTCTCGAGATAATCGCTGCGCACCTGGAAGCGTGCGTTGAGAGGTTGCGGTGGCGCTTCTTCCGTGAGAATCGCCTCTCGAAACAGCTGCAGCAACAGCTCGTTCAGCAGGCTCACGTCCATCACGGTACGGTAGTAGCGCTGCATGAACTGCTCGACCGCGAGCGTGTAGGAGGCGTCCTCGTAGCCGAAGCTCTTCGCGAGGCGGATCTGGTGGTCGAAAAGGAGGCGATCCTCGCGACGTCCGGCGAGCAGGTGCAGGCCGCAGCGCACCTTCCACAGGAAGGCCTGCGCCTGTTTCAGTTTGCGCAACTCCGACTGCGTGAGGAAGCCGTGGGTCGCAAGTTCATCGAGTGTGGCCGCGCCGAAGTGGCGCTTGGCAACCCACGCAATCGTCTGGATGTCGCGCAGGCCGCCCGGGCCGGTCTTGACGTTCGGTTCGAGGTTGTAGGCGGTGTCGTTCGCCTTGAGATGCCGCTGCGCCTGTTCGCGCACTTTCGCCTCGAAGAACTCGCGCACCGGCCACAGGTGCTGCGGGCCGAGTGCCTCGCGCAGCTGCGCGATGAGCGCTTCGTTACCGGCGAGCAGGCGCGCCTCGACGAGTGTGGTCATGACCGACACATCGGCCGCGCTTTCGCTGGCGCATTCCGCGATGGTACGCACGCTGTGGCCGATCTCGAGGCCGATGTCCCACAGGAACGCGAGCAGGCGTTCGACCGGTCCGCGTCCGGCGGCCGTCAGCGGCTCGGGCGTGAGCACGAGGACATCGATGTCGGAGCACGGCTGCAACTCGCCACGGCCGTAGCCGCCGACCGCAACGAGCGCCCAGCGCTCCGCGTCTTCGCCCAGGTGGGCCCGCCACGCCGCGCGCAGCACGACATCGATCAGCTGCGCGCGTGCATGGACGATCGCTTCGATCGGTTCCTCGGCATGGAAGCGCGCGGCGAGCTCGGCGTGGGCCTCGCGCAGGGAATCGCGGTAGAGCGGCGCGGAGACGGCGTCACCGGCCAGGCGCTGCGGCAGGCGCTCGAGCAGCGGCCAGTGCAGTGCAGTGGTCAATGCCGGTCCGCGGCCCCGAGCGTGAGGACCTCGACGCCATCCTGTGTAACGAGCACCGTGTGCTCCCATTGCGCGGAGAGCGAATGATCCTTCGTTACCACGGTCCATCCGTCCTTCAGGACCGTGACGTGGCGCTTGCCGGCGTTGACCATCGGCTCGATGGTGAAGGTCATGCCGGGCTTCAGTTCGAGTCCCGTGCCCGCTTCGCCGTAGTGCAACACCTGCGGGTCCTCGTGATACACGCGGCCGATGCCGTGACCGCAGTATTCGCGCACGACCGAAAAATTGCGCTCCTCGACGAAGCTCTGGATGGCATGACCGATGTCCCCGAGCCGCGCGCCGGGGCGCACTGCACCGATGCCTTTCCACATGGCCTCGAAGCAGGCTTCGGTGAGCCGCTGCGCCTGGATGCCGGGCTTGCCGACGAAGTACATGCGGCTCGTGTCGCCGTGAAAGCCGTCGCGGATCACGGTGACGTCGATGTTGACGATGTCGCCCGCCTTCAGGCGCTTGTCGTTCGGGATGCCGTGACACACGACGTGATTGACCGAGGTGCAGATCGTCTTCGGAAAGCCCCGGTAGTTGAGGTTTGCCGGCACGGTGCGCTGCACCCCGACGATGTACTCGTGACAGATGCGGTCCAGGTCTTCCGTCGTCACGCCGGTCTGCACATGTTCCCCGATCATGTCGAGGACCTCCCCGGCGAGGCGGCCGGCCGTGCGCATTCTGTCCTGTTCTTCCGGGGTCTTGATCGATACTGGCATCAGCAGGGAGGTGAGGGCGTAAGGCGTTGTTTTCGCGGGGAACGCATGGTATAAAGCGCGGCCTTTTTTGGCAACGCAATCCACACGCGCAGCCAGTTCACTTCCGGTTGGGTGTTCCCGCGGGCGCAAGCTCCACGGGGATGGCCGGAAGGGCGGCGCGGAGGCTCAACCCGACAGGAGTATTTATGTCCGGCGTGTCCATGAGACAGATGCTGGAAGCGGGTGTCCATTTCGGACACCAGACCCGCTTCTGGAACCCGAAGATGGCTCCGTTCATTTTCGGCGAGCGCAACCGCATCCACATCATCAACCTCGAGAAGACCCAGCCTCTCTACGAGGAGGCAGCGAACTTCGTGAAGGGCGTCATCGCCGATGGGGGCACCATCCTCTTCGTCGGCACGAAGCGTTCGGCGCGTGATGCGATCCAGACGGAAGCAGTGCGCTGCACGATGCCCTACGTCAACCAGCGATGGCTTGGCGGCATGCTGACGAACTTCAAGACGATCCGGCAGTCGATCAAGCGACTCGCGGATCTCAACGAGATGCGCGAGAGTGGCCTCCTCGACAAGCGCGGCAAGAAGGAAGCGACCCAGCTGCGCCGCGAGATGGAGAAGCTCGAGCGCAGCCTCGGCGGCATCAAGGAAATGGAATCGCTGCCCGATGCGCTTTTCGTCGTCGACGTCGGTCACGAGAACATCGCGATCCACGAGGCGAAGAAGCTCGGCATCCCGGTGGTGGCTGTGGTCGACACCAACTGCTCACCTGACGGCATCGACTTCGTGATTCCCGGCAACGACGACGCCATGCGCGCGATCCAGTTGTACGCGAGCGGCGTGGCGGAAGCGGTGCTCGAAGGCAAGGCGTCCGTGCCACAGGTGTCAGTCGGCGAGGACGAGTTCGTCGAGCTCGATGCGGAAGGCAATCCAAAGAAAAAGACCGGTCGCGGGCGCGCGCGACCACACCAGGCCGCAGCGCGCGGCCGCAAGGCGGCCCCGGCCCGCCGCCGCCCCGTGGCAGCAGGCGTGGCGCGTCCGGAGCCCGCCGCCCCAGCAGAGGGCGGTGCGGCTGGACCGGCGCCTGAGCAGGCAGCAACGGATCCTGCTGCGGTGGACCCGACCATCGAGGCGGCGATCGGCGAGGCCGAGGCCCTCGAGGATGTCGTCCCGACCGACGACAGCGAGCGCAGCGTGAGCGGCTCGGTGGCGCGCCGCCGCGCACCATCCGGTGGAGCGCGCCGTCCTGGCGCGAAGGGCTGAGTCATGAGCGTCACTGCGGAAACCGTCAAGCAACTGCGCGAGCGCACCGGCGCCGGCATGATGGAATGCAAACGCGCGCTGGTCGAAACGGGCGGCAATCTCGACGCCGCCGCCGAGCTGATGCGCAAGCAGGGGCTCGCGAAGGCCGACAAGAAGGCCGCGCGCATCGCTGCCGAAGGCATGATCGTGATCGAGAAGTCGGCAGACGGTCGATCTGCGGCCATGGTCGAGGTGAACTGCGAGACCGATTTCGTCGCGCGCGAGCAGGATTTCGGCGGCTTCGCGGCCGATGTCGCGCGGGTCGCGCTCGCCGCTCGTGTCACGTCGGTCGAAGCGCTCCTCGCGGCGAAGTTGCCTGCGGGCGAGACGGTGGATGAGCGCCGCCGGGCACTGATCGCGAAGATCGGCGAGAACATCTCCGTGCGCCGCGTCGTGAGAGTCGAGGCAAAGGGGCAGCTCGGCGCCTACATCCACGGCACGCGCATCGGCGCTCTCGTGTCGCTTGACGCAGGTGAAGCCGGTCTCGCGCGCGATCTGGCGATGCACGTTGCGGCGAGCAACCCGAAGTACCTGTCGGTCGCGCAGGTGCCGGCCGACGAGATCGCAAAAGAGCGCGAGATCTTCATCGGGCAGGCGAAGAGCGACCCGAAGAACCAGGGCAAGCCCGACAACATCCTCGCGCAGATCGTCGAGGGCAAGGTCAGGAAGGCGCTGGCGGAGATCACGCTGCTCGGCCAGCCGTTCGTACGGGACGACAAGGTCAGTGTGGAGAAGCTCCTCGCGGGCGCAAATGCGAAGCTCGCCGCGTTCGAGCGCTACGAGGTTGGCGCCGGCATCGAGAAGAAACAGGGCGACTTCGCCGCCGAAGTGATGGCCCAGGTGAAGGGCGCGGCGGGCGGCAAGCACTGACAGATGCCCACGTGACCTCACCCAGCGGCTCATCGCGCTACCGGCGCATCCTCGTCAAGCTCTCGGGCGAGGCCCTGCTCGGCAACGCGGATTACGGCATCGATCCGGCGATGCTGAAGCGCATCGCGCAGGAGATCCGCGACATCGCGACGCTCGGCGTGCAGGTGGCGGTCGTGATCGGCGGCGGCAACATCTTTCGCGGTGCAGGTCTTGCGCGCGCGGGCATGGACCGCGTCACGGCCGACCAGATGGGCATGCTCGCCACCGTGATGAATGCGCTCGCGCTGCAGGACGCGCTCGAGAGCATCGACATGCACGCGCGTGTGCAAAGCGCGATCCGCATCAACGAGGTCTGCGAGGACTTCATCCGCCGGCGGGCAGTGCGCCATCTCGAGAAGGGCCGGATCGTGATTTTCGCGGGCGGCACCGGCAACCCTTTCTTCACGACCGATACCGCGGCGTCGCTGCGCGCGATCGAGATCGAGGCGGACGTGCTGCTGAAGGCAACCAAGGTGAACGGCGTCTATTCCGATGATCCGGTGACGAATCCCAAGGCAACACGCTACGCGCGCCTCACCTTCGACCGGGTGCTCGCGGAACGCCTGAACGTGATGGACGCGACCGCGATCGTGATGTGCCGCGACAACGGCTTGCCATTGCAGGTGTTCAATCTCAACAATGCCGGCGACCTGATGCGAATCGTGCGCGGCGAGGACGTCGGCACGGTAGTTACGAACGACTGACACGGAGGGCCGGTATGCTCGAAGACCTCAAGAAGGACGCCGTCGCGCGCATGGCGAAATGCGTGCAGACGTTCCAGGCCGACCTGCGCAAGCTGCGCACCGGGCGCGCCCATCCGAGCCTGGTCGAACACCTGAAAGTCGACTACTACGGTTCCGACGTGCCGCTCTCGCAGGTGGCGAACATCACGATCGAGGATGCCCGCACGATTGCGATCACACCCTGGGAGAAGACCATGGTGCCGGTGATCGAGAAGGCGATCCACAAGTCCGACCTCGGGCTCACGCCCATGTCGGCAGGTACAGTCATCCGCGTGCCGCTGCCACCGCTCACCGAGGAGCGCCGGCGCGACATCACGAAGGTGGTGCGTCAGGATGCCGAGAATGCGCGCGTCTCCGTGCGCAACGTGCGCCGCGACGTGCTCGCGGACGCCAAGGAGTTGCTGAAGGAAAAGCTGATCACGCAGGACGACGAGAAGCGTGCCGAGGTGGAGATCCAGAAGCTCACCGACAAGCATGTCGGGGATATCGACCAGCAGCTTGCCGCCAAAGAAAAAGAGATCATGCAGGTCTAGGTTCCGGGAAGCCGCGTGAGCGCGACGCTGCCACGGCATGTGGCGATCATCATGGATGGCAACGGCCGCTGGGCACAGCAGCGCGGTCTCGCGCGGCACGCCGGTCACAAGGCTGGCATTCCGGCCGTGCGCATGTGTGTCGAGGAGTGCGTGCGACGCGGCATCGGTGCCCTCACGCTCTTTGCATTCAGCAGCGAGAACTGGCGCCGGCCGGAGACGGAAGTCTCGAACCTGATGACCCTCTTCGTCGATGCGCTCGAGCGCGAAGTGACTGATCTGCACGCAAACGGCGTGCGCCTCGCCGTCATCGGCGACCGTCACGCGCTCAGCGTGCGTCTGCAGGCGCGCGTCGCGGAGGCGGAGCACCACACTGCTGGCAACACCCGTCTGAGACTCCAGATCGCGATGAGTTACGGCGGCCGCTGGGACATCGTCCAGGCCGCGCGCAAGCTGGCGGCGGCCGTGGCGTCGGGGGCCCTGCGAACCAGCGACATTGACGAGGCGCGCTTCGCCGCCGGCCTGGCGCTCGGCGAACTGCCCGATCCCGACCTCTTCATCCGCACCGGTGGCGAGCACCGCATCAGCAATTTCCTGCTCTGGAATCTCGCCTACACCGAACTGTGGTTCACCGATCTGCTGTGGCCCGATTTCGGCGTCGCCGCCTTCGAAAGTGCGCTCGCCTGCTTCGCGGGCCGCGAGCGGCGCTACGGCCTCACCGCTGCGCAGCAGCGCGAGGCTGACAGTGCTTGAGCAGCGCATCCGCACGGCCCTCGTACTGGGCGTGGTGCTCATCGTCGTGCTGTTCGCGCTGCCGGTCTGGGCAACGCTTCTGCTGATCACGCTCGCCATTCTCGCGGGAGCATGGGAGTGGTCGGCGTTCATCGGCGTCGACGGGCGGGTGGCGCGCGGCACGCGGACAGGTTTCGTCACGCTCGTGGCGATGGGGTTCGCGGCGCTGACGCTGCCGCGGCCGCCGCTCGTGGCGGAGTACGTCGTGCTCGCCGTTGCGATCGGCTGGTGGGTCGTGGCATTTGCCTGGGTAGTGCTCGCGCCGGGTGCGGCGCCCCGACCCAGCGGTGCGCTCGCGGGCCTGCTGACGCTCGTCCCGGCCTGGTACTCGCTGATACATGTGCGCCTCGATTTCGCCGCGGGCGCCCAATGGGTGCTCTTCCTGCTGATCCTGGTGACTGCGACCGATTCGGGCGCCTACTTCACGGGCCGCCGGTTCGGGCGGGTCAAGCTCGCGCCACGCGTATCGCCCGGCAAAACCTGGGAAGGCGTCATCGGCGGTCTCACTGCCGGCTGCCTTGCAGCCTGGGCCGGAGCAGGCTGGTTCGATTTGCCGGTGCTGCCGTTCCTGCTGCTCGGTGTGGCAGTGATCGTTTTTTCGATCGTGGGTGATCTCACCGAGAGCCTGCTGAAGCGCCGTGCGGGCGTCAAGGACAGCGGCACGCTCTTTCCCGGACATGGCGGGATGCTCGACAGGATCGACAGCCTGACGGCGGCTGCGCCCGTCCTGCTCGCCGGCTTGCGCGCGCTGGGCGTGACATGAAGGGGCTCGCCATTCTCGGCTCCACCGGCTCGGTCGGAGAGAGCACACTCGATGTCGTCGCGCGTCACCCCGCGAAGTTCCGTGTCGTTGCGCTCGGTGCGCAGCGCAGTGCCGCGCGTCTCGCCGAGCAGGCCTTGCGTTTCCGGCCGGACGTCGTGGCGCTCGCGGAGCCGGATGCGGCGCGCGAGCTGGGCGCAACGCTCGCGCGTGCAGGAGTCGCGATACGTGTCGTGACCGGCGATGACGCGATGCTCGAACTCGCGACGCTGCCGGCCGTCGACTACGTGATGGCGGCCATCGTGGGCGCGGCGGGACTGCCCTCGACACTTGCCGCGGCCAGGGCCGGCAAGCGCGTGCTGCTCGCCAACAAGGAATCGCTCGTCATGGCGGGGCCACTCCTCATGCGCGCGGTCGAGGAGGGCGCCGCACAGCTCATACCGATCGACAGCGAGCACAACGCGATATTCCAGTGTCTGCCGCACCACGCGCAGTCCCGGGTCGGCGTGCGGCGCGTCGTGCTGACTGCGTCCGGCGGTCCGTTTCGTGCCCTGTCACGTGAGGCGCTCGCGCGCGTCACGCCCGAGGAAGCCTGCGCGCATCCGGTGTGGGCGATGGGCCGCAAGATTTCGGTGGATTCCGCGACCCTGATGAACAAGGGTCTCGAGTTCATCGAGGCCTGCCATCTTTTCGCGCTCGCGCCCGCCCAGGTGGACGTGGTGCTGCATCCGCAAAGCGTCGTGCATTCCCTCGTCGAGTACGAGGACGGCTCGATGCTCGCGCAGCTTGGCGCTCCCGACATGCGCACGCCCATCGCCTGTGCCCTCGCATGGCCGGACCGGATGGCGTCCGGTGTAGAATTCCTCGATCTCGTGAAAGTGGCGCGGCTCGATTTCGGCCGGCCGGACCTCGAGCGCTTCCCCTGCCTTGCACTCGGGCAGGCGGCGGCACAGGCCGGCGGTCTCGTGCCGGCGGTCGTCAACGCGGCGAACGAGGTGGCGGTGGCGGGGTTCCTCGCAGGACGACTGAACTTTACGGGTATTCCCGAGGTCATTGAAGCGGTCATGACAAAGGCGACAACGGGGCCGATCGGCACCATCGACGATGTGCTGTGCGCCGACCGCGAGGCGCGCACGCTCGCGCGCGAGCGACTCGCATGAGCGCGCTCTGGTACGGCAAGCTGCTGTGGTTCCTGGTCGCCGTGAGCCTCCTTGTGACGGTGCACGAGTTCGGTCACTACTGGGTGGCGCGCCGGCTCGGCTTCAAGGTGCTGCGCTTCTCGGTCGGTTTCGGGCGGCCGCTGCTGAAGCGCGTCTGGGGCAGGGACCGCACGGAGTATGTGCTCGCCGCGATACCGCTCGGCGGCTACGTCAAGCTGCTGGATGAGCGCGAGGGCGGGGTGGCAGCCGAAGAGCTGCCGCGCTCCTTCACCCGCCGGCCCGTGTGGCAGCGCGTCGTCGTGTTGCTGGCGGGACCGGCGTTCAACATCGCGTTCGCCGTACTCCTTCTCTGGGGCATGTTCTGGGTGTCGGGCATCACCGAGGTGCGCGCGATCGTCGGCGAGGTGAACGCAGGCTCGCCGGCCGCCACCGCGGGCCTCGCGAGCGGCGACGAAATTGTCGCGGTCGGGGGGCGGGCCGCAGAAGGTCAGCGCGAGGTGGTGTTCGGCCTGCTCGACGACCTGAGCGGCAGCGGGCGCGCGGCGCTGATACTGCGCGACGCGAGCGGCAAGGAGCGGCAGGTCTTGCTCGAAGTGGACGGTGCAGACGCGAGGCGTCGCCTGACGGAGCCCGAGCAGTTGTTCAATGGCCTCGGGTTTCACTTCCGGCAGCCGGAAATTCCGGCCAGGGTCGGTGCTGTCACGCCGGGCGGGCCGGCGGACAAGGCCGGGCTGCAACCGGGTGACCTGATCACGGCCGTCGACGGCGAACCCATCGCCGACTTCCGCGCGCTCGTCGCGCGCATTTCGGGTGCGCCGGGGGCGAGTGTCGCCATCGCGTACCAGCGTGATGGCGTCGGATCGAGTGTGCGCCTGCAGATCGCGTCCGAGACGGTCGAGGGCCGCACCGTCGGCCGTATCATGGTGACGCCCGCGACCCGCGTCAGCTATCCCGACTCGATGCTGCGCCACATCGACCTGTCGCCGGTCAGGGCACTCGGCAAGGCTGCGCAGGAATCCTGGGACATGACGGTGCTGCAGGCCCGGCTCTTCTCGCGCATGCTGCTCGGGCAGGTGTCGCTCAAGAACCTCTCGGGGCCTCTTTCCATTGCCGAGTACGCGGGCGAGTCGGCCGCGGCCGGGGTCAGCGCCTTCCTCGGCTTCCTCGTCCTCATCAGCCTGTCGCTCGGCTTCCTGAACCTCCTGCCGATCCCGATCCTCGACGGTGGCCAGATCGTCTTCCAGCTGATCGAAGGCGTGAAGGGCAGTCCGCTGTCGGAGCGCGCGCAGGCACTCGGCCAGCAACTCGGTATCCTGCTGCTGCTCGTCCTGATGGGCGTCGCGCTCTTCAACGACTTCGCGCGGCAGTTCGGTTGAGCTCAACGAAATACAAGAATGGTGACCCTGCATGAAGCGTAGTGCCGCGCTCGTCCTCCTCGCGCTCATCCTGCAAGCGCGCATCGCGCTCGGCCAGTCGGACGAGGCCTCGTTCACGGTGGGCGATATCCGCGTCGAGGGCCTGCAGCGGGTCTCGGAGGGAACTGTCTACAACTATCTGCCCGTCAACATCGGCGACCGTCTCGACGCGCAGCGTGTGCGCGAGGCGATCCGCGCGCTCTATGCGACGGGGTTCTTCCGCGATGTCGAAATCCGGCGCGAAGGCTCGACGCTCGTGGTGGTGGTGCTCGAGCGACCCTCGATCGAGAGCTTCGAGATCACGGGCAACAAGGACGTCAAGACCGAGGACCTGACGAAATCGCTGCGCAACGTGGGGCTGGCGACCGGCAAGACCTTCGACCGGTCGGTGCTCGAGGACGTCAAGCAGTTCCTGACCGATCAGTACTTCAGCCGCGGCAAGTACGGGGTGCTCATCGATACGAAGGTCGAAGAGCAGCCCGGCAATCGCGTGAAGATCAAGATCGACGTCAAGGAAGGCAAGCGCGCGAAGATCCGCGCGATCAACATCGTCGGCAACACCGTCTTCAGCGACAAGCAGCTGGCGGACGATTTCGAACTGAAGACGCCGAACTGGCTTTCCTGGTACAAGCAGGATGATCGCTATTCGAAGGAGGCCCTGCAGGGCGACCTCGAAAAACTGCGTTCCTTCTACCAGGACCGCGGCTACGCGAACATGCAGATCGATTCGACGCAGGTCACGATCACGCCCGAGAAGGACGACATGTTCATCACGGTGAACGTGAGCGAGGGGGCCGTCTACAAGGTGTCGGATGTCAAGCTCGCCGGCAACTTCGTCGTGCCGGAACGGGTGCTGCGCAACTATCTCATCGTGCGCCCTGGCCAGACCTTTTCGCGCAAGTGGGTCACCTCCACCCAGGAGCTGATCCAGAACCGGCTCGGCGAGGAGGGCTACGCTTTCGCGAAAGTTGACCCGGTGCCGACCGTGGACGAGGCGAAACAGCAGATCGCGCTCACCTTCTTCGTCGATCCGGGCAATCGCGTCTACGTGCGCCACATCCGGTTCGAGGGCGTGGAGAAGACGAACGACGAGGTGCTGCGTCGCGAAATGCGCCAGCTCGAAGGCGGCTGGCTGTCGAACGCGCTGCTCGAGCGCTCGAAGCAGCGCCTGCAGCGCCTGCCTTACATCAAGAAGGTGGAGTCGGAGACGACGCCAGTGCCCGGCGTGCCCGACATGGTCGATGTCACCTACACGATCGAGGAGGGGCCGTCGGCGCAGCTCGGCGGCGGCATCGGCTATTCCGAGACCCAGTCGTTCATGTTGAACGCGAACTATGCCGACAGCAATTTCTTTGGCAGCGGCGAGCGGGTGTCGATCGACCTCAACACCGGCCGGTGGAGCAAGGTCTACGGCGTGTCGTGGACCGACCCGTACCGCACGATCGACGGCATCGCGCGCACGTTGTCGTTCACCTATCGCGATGTCACGCAGTTCACGTCCGCTTCGTCCGACTTCTCCTCCGAGTCGATCACCGCGGGACTCGACTACAGTTACCCGATCACGGAGTACCAGGCGGTGCGCTGGGGCGTTGCGCTGCAGCGCTCGTCATTGCTGACTGCGAGCGGCAGTGCCGAGCAGGCCCTCGAGTGGGTACGCAACAATGGCGACTCGTACAGCCGGACGGTCGATTACTTCGGTACGCCGCTCACCATTTACGGCACGAAGTTCGACTCGGCCGAGCTCGTGGTTGGCTGGTCGTTCGATTCCCGCAACCGCACGCTGTTCGCCGACCGCGGCGTGCGCCACGCGCTCTCGGTCTCCTACACGGTGCCGGGCAGCGACGTGGAGTACTGGGTCGCGAACTACAACTACCTGCAGTACATCCCGATCTTCGGGCCGTTCACGCTCGCGCTCGACGCCGAACTCGGCTACGGGATGGATATCGGTGACACGACTGCGCTGCCCCCGTACCGGCAGTTCTTCGCCGGCGGTCCGGAGACGGTGCGGGGCTATGAAGCGAGCCGGCTGGGGCCCAAGGACCAGTGGGGCAACCCCTACGGCGGCAACCTGAAAGTGATCGGGCGGGCGGAAATCATCCTGCCGATGCCGGCCAAATTCCGCTCGAGTGCCCGGGCGAGCCTCTTCTACGACATCGGCAACGTCTTCCAGACGGGTAACCGCTATGCGTTCTACGGCCGCGACCCGGCACGAACACCGGTCGATTACAGCTTCAGTTATGATAAATTGAAGCATTCGGCGGGGCTTGCCGTGCAGTGGCTCGCGCCGCTTGGCCTGTTCCGCTTCAGCTACGCGGTCCCGCTCAATGCATACAAGGGTGACAGCGTGCTCTACCCGGACGAGAAAGAAGGCTTCCAGTTCTCGGTCGGCCAGGCCTTTTGACCGTCCAGTACTTTGCAGAGGAATCATCAGCGTGACCGTGTTGAAATCGACTCTCGTTGCTCTCGCGGCCCTCGGTGCGTTCGCGGCAGTTCCGGCCTTCGCGCAGTCGAAGATCGGTGTGGTGGATTACGGCCGCCTGATGGAGGACTCGCCGCAGGCGAAGACCGCCCTCGACGCGATCCGCAACGAGTTCGCGCCGAAGCAGAAGGAACTGACGACCCAGCAGCAGGTGCTCAAGGGCAAGGAAGACAAGCTGCAGAAGGACGCAGCGACAATGTCCGCCGATCAGCGCGCGCGCACCGAGAAAGAGCTGCGCGACGGCTACCGGGATCTCGAACGCAGGCGTCAGGAAATCCAGGAGGATTTCAATGCCCGGCGCAACGAGGAAATGTCGCGGCTGCAGCGCACCCTGATCGAGGAAGTGCGCAGCTACGCCAAGGCGCAGGGCTACGATCTCGTGCTGGCGGACGGCGTGTTGTATGCGAATACCACGATGGACATCACGCCGGCGGTGCTCGCGAACCTGAAGTCACGCGCGCCGGCTGCCGCCACGTCGCCTGCCGTGCCGAAGCCCGCGGGCAAGTAAGCCGGGTCGCAGGATGTCGGTCTCGCTGGGCGAGCTCGCGGTCCGGTTCGGCTGCGAGCTGCGCGGCGACCCCGACCTGCGCGTCGAGCGCGTCGCCACCCTTGCAGGCGCTGGCCCCACGGCGCTCGCTTTCCTGGTCAATCCGAAGTATCGACCCTTGCTCGGGGAGACCCGTGCGGGCGCCGTCGTGCTCGGTGCTGCGGATGCCGCCGGTGTGGCGCGCACTGTCCTCATAGCTCCAAACCCTTACGCCACGTACGCGCGAATCGCGTCTGTATTGCATCCGGCACCCGCAGCGCCGCCAGGTGTGCACGCCACCGCCTGGATCGCGCCGCTTGCGCAGATAGATGTCAATGCGCACGTCGGTCCGCATGTCTCCGTCGGGGGAGGCACGCGCATCGGAGCGCGTGCCGTGATCGGCCCGGGCTGCGTGATCGGGGACGATGTCGAGATCGCCGAGGACGTGCGGCTCGTGGCGCGCGTCGTCATCTGCCCCGGCACGCGCATCGGCCCGCGCACGATCGTGCAGCCCGGCGCGGTGATCGGCGGTGATGGTTTCGGCTACGCGCCGGAACGCGGCGCATGGGTGAAGGTACCGCAGGTGGGCCGGGTCGTGATCGGCGCAGATGTCGAGATCGGCGCGAATACGACCATCGATCGTGGTGCCATCGACGACACGGTGATCGAGGACGGCGTCAAGCTCGACAACCAGATCCAGATCGGGCACAACGTGCGGATCGGCGCGCATTCTGCGCTCGCAGGTTGTGTCGGGGTGTCAGGCAGCGTCACGATCGGCAAACGTTGTCAGCTCGGCGGCGCGGTGGGTGTTGCAGGGCATCTCACGATTGCCGACGATGTGGCCGTAACCGGCATGACGCTCGTGAGCCACTCAATCACCGAGCCGGGGGTCTATTCGAGCGGCATGCCGGCTGTCCCGGCGCAGGAGTGGCGCCGTGCCGTCGCGCGGCTGCATCGCCTCGACCGCATGGCGGGGCAGGTGGCCGCACTGGAAAAGAAACTGAACAGGAAACAGGATGACTGACTCCGTTTTCATGGATATCGCCGGCATTCTTCGCCAGCTGCCGCACCGCTATCCATTCCTGCTCATCGACCGCGTGCTCGAATGCGAGCCGGGCAAGTCGGTTCGCGCGCTGAAGAATGTCACCGTCAACGAGCCGTTCTTCAACGGCCACTTTCCCGGACACCCCGTCATGCCGGGCGTGCTGATCGTCGAGGCGCTCGCCCAGGCCGCTGGCATCCTCGCGTTTGCGACCGTCCGGGAAGTCCCCGACGAGAGCATGGGGCTCTACATGGTGGGCATCGACGAGGCGCGCTTTCGCCGTCCGGTGGTACCCGGTGACCAGCTGATCCTCACTGCGCAGCTCGCGCGCTCGTTCAGGGGCATCTGGCGCTTCTCGACGACAGCGTTCGTCGGGGGCGAGGAGGTGTCCTCCGCGAACATCATGGTCGCCACGGAACTGAAGACGGGCAAGCCATGATCGACGCACGCGCCATCGTTTCGCCGGACGCACGACTCGCGCCCGATGTCGAGGTTGGGCCGTTCGCGATCATCGGCCCAGGCGTCGAAATCGGCCCGGGCTGCACCGTAGGCGCGCACGCCGTCATCGAGCGCGATGCGCGTCTCGGCGCGCGCAACCGGGTATTCCCGTTCGCATCTCTCGGCAGTGCACCGCAGGACAAGAGCTACAAGGGCGAGCCGACGCGCCTCGAGATCGGCGATGACAACGTGTTTCGCGAGTTCTGCACGGTAAACCGCGGCACGACGAAGGACCAGGGTGTCACCCGCATCGGCCACCAGAACCTTTTCATGTCGTACTCGCATGTCGCCCACGACTGCGTGATCGGCGACAAGGTGGTGCTCGCCAATCTCGCGACACTGGGCGGTCATGTGCATCTCGGCGACTGGGTGATCATGGGCGGGTTCTCGGGCATCCATCAGTTCTGCAAGGTCGGCGCGCATGCCTTCATCGCCAACAACGCTGCGGTCACGCGCGACGTGCCACCCTATGTGATGGCGGTGGGCCAGCCCGCCACACCACATTCCGTCAATGCGGAAGGGCTCAAGCGCCGCGGCTTCACGCCGCAGAACATCCGCAACATCAGGACCGCGTTTCGCACGCTCTACCGGGAGGATCGCAAACTCGCGGACGCCGTGGACGAATTGCGCAAACTGGCCGCGAGTCAGCCGGAAATCGCGCCTTTCGTCGCGTTCATCGACGCCTCGTCCCGCAGCCTCGTGCGTTAGCAGCGTCCGGGCAGGTGGCGCTGAAAATCGGAGTCGTGGCCGGCGAGGCGTCGGGCGATGCGCTCGGCGCGGCATTCATCGCGGCGGTGCGTGCGCGTGAGCCCGACGCGCAGTTCTTCGGCGTTGCCGGTCCAAAGATGATCGCTGCGGGTTGCGAGGCCTGGGAGCCCGCCGAGGCGCTCGCGGTGATGGGGGTCACCGAGGTGATCCGGCATCTGCCGCGGCTGTGGCGCTTGCGTCGGCGCCTTGCTGCGCGCTTCCTCGCTGCACGTCCCGATGTGTTCGTGGGCATCGATGCCCCGGAGTTCAATCTCGGGCTCGGCCGCAAACTCAAGGGCGCGATGCGTACCGTGCAGTACGTGAGCCCGCAGGTGTGGGCCTGGCGCCAGGGGCGCGTGCGCACGATCGGCACCTCCTGCGACCTCGTGCTGTGCCTGCTGCCATTCGAGACGCGCTTCTATGGCGAACATCACGTTCGCGCGGTGTTCGTCGGGCACCCGCTCGCCGACCGCATCCCGCTCGATGTCGATCGCGACGCCGCGCGGCGCTCGCTCGGCCTGCCGGCCGGGGCGACCGTCGTCGCCGTGCTGCCGGGCAGCCGCCTCGGCGAGGTAGCGCGTCTCGGCGCGGATTTCTCGGCTGCTTGCGCGTTGCTCGCCGCCCGTCGCACGGGGCTCTCATTCATCGCGCCGATGGCGAGCGCGGCCGTGCGGGAGCTCTTCGCGTCGCAGTGGCGCGCGGCCGCGGGCGAATTGCCGGTGCAGCTGACCGATGGTGGGGCAGACCACGCGCTCATCGCCGCCGATGTAGTATTGGTGGCCTCGGGGACCGCGACGCTCGAGACGGCGCTCTGCAAACGACCGATGGTCGTCGCCTACCGCCTCGGCGCGATCACGGCGCTGCTCCTTCGGACACTGGGACTCGTGAAGGTGCCGTATTTTTCGCAGCCCAATCTGCTCGCCGGCCGGCGGCTCGTGCCGGAGTTCTTCCAGGAGGCTGTAACCCCGCGCAGTCTTGCGGACGCACTCGGGGCGGAGCTCGCCGATCCCGCGCGCGCGGCCCTGCTCGCGCAGGAGTTTCGCCGCATCCACGAGTCACTGCGCGTGGACGGTGCGCGCCGGGCTGCGGACGCGGTGCTCGAGCTGGTGGACCGATGAGCACGGCGCCACGCATTGCAGGCGTCGACGAGGCAGGGCGGGGTCCGCTTGCAGGTCCTGTGGTCGCGTCGGCCGTCATCCTCGACCCACGCCGGCCCGTGCGCGGCCTCGCGGATTCGAAGCAACTCACGCCCGAGATCCGCGAGCGGCTTGCGGCGCGCATTCGCGAACAGGCTGTCGCCTGGTCCGTCGCATGGGCCGATGCGGGCGAGATCGACTGCCTCAACATCCTCGAGGCAACACTGCTCGCCATGCGCCGCGCGCTGTTGCGCCTGCCCATCCGCCCGACTGGCGTGCTGGTCGATGGCAACCGGTTGCCACGGCTCGCCGATCTGGGTCTCGAAGCCGGGGCGCGCGCCATCGTACGTGGCGACCAGAGCGAGCCCGCGATCAGCGCAGCATCGATTCTCGCCAAGACCTGGCGGGATGCGCAGATGTGCCGGTTGCACGAGCGCTATCCGGGTTTTGGTCTCGATGAGCACAAGGGCTATCCGACGCGGACCCACGTCGCGGCGCTGCGCGTCCAGGGGCCGTCTGCAGTTCACCGGCGCACGTTCGCGCCGTGCAGGATCCCCGGCAAGTGAGCGGGGCAGCTGCACCGGCTTTCGTGCATCTGCGGGTGCACACCGAGTATTCACTGGTCGACAGTGTCGTGCGCGTGCCGGAGCTCGTTGTGACGGTGGCCGGCGCGGGCATGCCCGCCGTAGCGGTGACCGACGAGTGCAATCTCTTCGCGATGGTGAAGTTCTACCGGGCGGCGCTCGCGGCCGGCGTCAAGCCCATCGTCGGCGTCGATCTGCTCGTGCGCGAAACGGCCGAGCGTGCCCAGCCGGCGCGCCTCACGCTCGTATGCCAGAACACGGTGGGATACGGAAACATCACGCGCCTCGTGAGCCGCGCCTACCGCGAGGGTCGGCGTCAGGGCGTGCCGCTGATCGAGCGCGCGTGGCTCGACAGCGACAGCTGTGCGGGGCTCCTCGCACTTTCCGGAGCGACCCAGGGCGACATCGGCCGGGCGCTCATCGCCGGTCGTGGCGCAGAGGCCGCGCGCAGTCTCGATGCGTGGCTGGCTCTCTTCGGCGATCGCTTCTACATCGAACTGCAGCGTGTCGGCCGCGTGGACGAGGAGTCCTATATCGGCGCCGCCGCCGCACTTGCGGCAAAGCGTGGCGTGCCCGTCGTCGCGACCAACGACGTGCGCTTCCTCGCGGGAGGCGCGTTCGAATCACACGAGGCGCGGGTGTGCATCCAGGACGGCACGCTGCTCGGCGATCCGGGGCGCGTGCGGCGCTATACGCCGCAGCAGTTCCTGCGCTCACCCGCCGAGATGGCGCGCGCCTTCGCGGATATTCCCGAGGCGCTCGCCAATACCGTCGAGATCGCGAGGCGCTGCAGCCTGCCGCTCAAGCTCGGCGAGGCGCGCCTGCCCGAATATCCCGTCCCGGCCGGCGAAACGGTGACAGGTTTCCTGCAGGCGCAGGCATCACAGGGGCTCGGCGCGCACCTCGCCGAGTTGCCCGTCGGGGCGCTCGGGCGCGAGCATTATCAGGCGCGGCTCGCGACCGAACTCGAGGTCATCTGCCAGATGGGCTTCGCCGGCTACTTCCTGATCGTGGCCGACTTCATCCGCTGGGCCCGTGAGCACGGTGTCCCGGTCGGCCCGGGACGCGGATCCGGCGCGGGCTCGGTGGTGGCCTGGTCGCTTGGCATCACCGATATTGATCCGCTGCGCTACGACCTGCTGTTCGAGCGTTTCCTGAACCCCGAGCGCGTATCGATGCCGGATTTCGACATCGACTTCTGCATGGACGGCCGCGATCGCGTGATCGACTATGTCGCGGAAAAATACGGTCGCGACCGCGTGTCGCAGATCATCACCTACGGCACGATGGCCGCCAAGGCGGTGGTGCGTGATGTGGGCCGGGTGCTCGGCATGAGTTACGGGCACGTCGACCGCATCGCGAAGCTGATCCCGTTCGAACTCGGCATCACGCTCGAGGAGGCGCTGCGCAAGGAGCCGGAGCTCAAGCGGCTCTATGCCGAAGATGAGGAGATCACGAACCTCATCGATCTCGCACGCTCGCTCGAGGGACTCACGCGAAGCGCCGGCACGCACGCCGGTGGCGTCGTGATCGCCCCTTCGGTGCTGACCGACTTCGCGCCGCTCTACTGCGAAGAGGGCGCGCAGAGTGTCGTGACGCAATTCGACAAGGACGATGTCGAAGCTGCCGGGCTCGTCAAGTTCGATTTTCTCGGCCTGCGTACGCTCACGATCATCGATCGCGCGGTCGCAACCATCAATACGCTGCGCGCGCGGCAAGGCGAGCCGCCCATCGTCGTCTCGGGTCTGCCGATGGATGATGCGGCGACGTTCGCGCTGCTCAAGTCCTGCCGCACGACGGCCGTGTTCCAGCTCGAATCGCGCGGCATGAAGGACCTGATCCGTCGCCTGCAGCCCGACTGTTTCGAGGACATCGTGGCGCTCGTCGCGCTCTTTCGTCCGGGCCCGCTGCAGTCGGGCATGGTCGAAGATTTCATCGCGAGGAAACACAGCCCGGCAGGCACGGTCATCGATTACCTGCATCCCGACCTGCAACCGGTGCTCGCACCGACCTACGGCGTGATCCTCTACCAGGAACAGGTGATGCAGATCGCCCAGGTGCTCGCCGGCTACACCCTCGGCGGTGCCGACCTGCTGCGCCGGGCGATGGGCAAGAAGAAGCCCGAAGAGATGGCGAAGCAGCGTTCGGTCTTCATCGAAGGCGCGACCGCGCGTGGGGTACCGGCCGGGCAGGCAGCGCACATCTTCGACCTGATGGAAAAGTTTGCCGGGTATGGCTTCAACAAGTCGCACTCGGCGGCCTATGCGCTCCTCTCCTACCAGACCGCGTGGCTGAAGGCGCACTACCCCGCGGCGTTCATGGCCGCGGTGCTCTCGGCCGACATGGACCACACCGACAAGGTCGTGACGCTCATCGACGAGTGCGCGCAGATCGGACTCGAGATCCAACCGCCCCACGTCAACCATTCGATGTATGTGTTCACGGTGGCGGGCGAACGCGCGGTCCGCTACGGCCTCGGTGCGATCAAGGGGGTCGGCGCGGGGGCGGTCGAGGC
The DNA here is from genome assembly GCA_963204795.1 of Pseudomonadota bacterium. Classification (GTDB taxonomy): domain Bacteria; phylum Pseudomonadota; class Gammaproteobacteria; order Steroidobacterales; family Steroidobacteraceae; genus CADEFQ01. Next base: position 25,847 of record CAUJHX010000216.1, read on the forward strand.
GCTTATCGCAGAGCGCGACGCGCGCGGTGCGTTCGGGAGCCTCGAGGATCTCTGCCGCAGGCTCGACCTCTCGAAGGTCAACCGTCGCGTGCTCGAGGCGCTGGTGCGCTCGGGCAGCCTCGATGCCCTCGGCGCCAACCGCGCGACGATGATGAGCCGCATCGACAGCGCGATGCTGCTCGGTGAGCAGGAGACGCGCGCCAGGGAGGTGGGCCAGGAGGATTTCTTCGGTCTGGGCGTCACCGCGCGCGCTGATCCGGTCGCCTCGTCGGGTCCTGTCCTGCCCGACTTCAACGAGTCCGTGCGCCTCGCCGGCGAACGCGAGACGCTCGGCCTCTATCTCACGGGTCATCCGATCGACCGGTTCCTCGCAGACCTGCCGCGCTTCGTCACGCATCGCATCGGCGATCTCATTTCCGATCGTCCAGTCGCCCCGTCCGAAGGAGGCAGGGCATTCCGGGGCGGCAAGCCGGCCACGGTTGCGGGGCTCGTCACCGAAGTACGTCGTCGGGGCACGCGTGTGGCGGTAGTGCTCGATGATCGCTCCGGACGCATCGAGGTGGATTTCTTCGAGGACGTATTCCGGCAGTTTCGCGAGCTGATCGCGAAGGATTCGCTGCTGGTCATCGAGGGGCAGGTGCGCTTCGATGAATTCATTGACGGGTGGCGTCTTGCCGGGCGGCGGGTGACCGAACTCGACCGCAGGCGCGAGGAAGTTGCGCGGCGCATCGTGATTCGCTGCGCCGCGGGCTCACCGGCACGAGCGACATTGCCGGATGCGCTCGTTGGCGCGCTCACGCCCTGGCGTTCGGGACCGTGCCAGGTGTCGATCGATTACGAAGGCGATGGCGCGCGCGGAGTGTTCACCCTCGGCAGCGAGTGGAACGTGCGCGCCACCCGCGAGCTTCTCGAGCAGCTTGAGCAGCTCGCCGGGCCCGGCAACGTCAGCGTGCGTTACGGCCCGCCGCCTGGCACTGGCGCGCACGAGAGCGTCTTGCGATCCTGACCCGTCGCCCGTAACCTCGGCCGACCCTATTGCCACCGGCGGGGCCCATGGCCGTCAGCTTTCTCGACTTTGAACAACCGATTGCCGAACTCGAGGCGAAGATCGAGGAGCTGCGGCACGTCACGTCCGAATCGAAGGTCAATATCCAGGATGAGATCGGCAGGCTCCAGGCGAAAAGCCGGCAGCTGACGAAGAACATCTTTGCGAACCTGACGCCGTGGCAGATCACCCAGCTCGCGCGTCATCCGCAGCGGCCCTACACGCTCGATTATGTCGCTGCCGTATTCACCGATTTCCATGAGCTGCACGGCGACCGGATGTACGGCGACGATCTTGCCATTGTCGGTGGACTGGCGCGGCTCGAAGGGCGACCGGTGATGATCATCGGCCACCAGAAGGGCCGCGACACGAAGGAACGGGTGCGCCGCAACTACGGCATGCCGAAGCCCGAGGGTTACCGCAAGGCGCTGCGCCTGATGCGACTCGCCGAGCGCTTCCGCCTGCCGCTGATCACGTTCATCGATACGACCGGCGCCTATCCCGGAGTCGGCTCCGAGGAGCGCGGCCAGAGCGAGGCGATCGCGCGCAACCTCTTCGAGATGTCCGTGCTCGGCATCCCGATCGTGAGCGTCGTGATCGGCGAGGGCGGCTCGGGCGGCGCGCTCGCGATCGGGGTGTGCGATCGGCTCCTGATGCTCGAGTATGCGACCTATTCGGTGATCTCGCCGGAAGGTTGCGCGTCGATTCTCTGGAAGAACTCCGACAAGAAGGAAATCGCCGCGGAGGCGATGGGGCTCACGGCGGCGCGGCTTGCGGCACTGAAGCTCGTCGACGAGGTACTGAAAGAGCCGCTCGGCGGCGCGCATCGTGACCCGCAGGCGGTGTACGAGACGATGCGCGGCGCACTGCTGACGCATCTCGACGCCGTGTCCGGCATGACGCCGGAGGAGCTGCGCGCGATGCGCAACGGGCGTATCGCCGCCTTCGGCGTGTACTCCGAAACCCGGGATTGACGGGGTGCAGCCCGTGGCTGCCTTCGGCCCGGCGCAGCTCGAAGGCCTGCTCGCGCCACTCATCGGAAATTTTCCTCGCGCACACATCGCGGTGGCCTTCTCTGGCGGCGCCGACTCCACGGCGCTGCTCGCGGCGCTTGCCACCCTTGCGCGACGCCACCGGCACCTTGCGCTGCGCGCGGTGCACGTCGATCACGGATTGCAGCCCGGATCGCGCAGGTGGGCACGGCATTGCGTGCAGCTCGCGCGGGCGTTGCGCGTGCGTATCATCGTGCGGCGCGTGTGTGTCGACGTCACGAGCGGGCAGTCCCACGAAGCGGCCGCGCGCACCGCCCGCTACGCCGCGTTCGCGCACCTGCTCGCTGCGGACGAATGCCTCGTCACGGCGCACACCCTCGAAGACCAGGCGGAGACCGTGCTGCTGCAGCTGCTGCGTGGCGCGGGTGTCGAGGGGCTCTGCGCCATGCACGCGGACGCGCCACTGGCGCGCGGCCGTCTCGTGCGGCCGCTGCTCGATGTGTCGCGCGCGGCACTGCGCGAGTACGTGCGCAGCCGAGGGCTGCGGTGGATCGAGGATCCGATGAATCTCGATCTGCGCTTCGATCGCGTCTACCTGCGGCAGGAGATACTGCCGCGGCTCGGCGAGCGCTGGCCGGGAGCTCCGCGTGCGCTCGCGCGCAGTGCACGCCATGCACAGGATGCGCGACGCCTGCTCGCCGGGATCGCCCGCGAGGACATCGACGCGGCGTCTGATGGGCAAGACCTGTCGGTGACGGTTCTGCGCCGGCTGCCGATCGAGCGCCGGCGCAATGCGCTGCGCCTCTGGATTGCGCAGCAGGGTGGGCGCATGCCGCAGTCGCGGCACCTCGCCGGGATTGCCGGGCCGCTGCTTGCGGCGCGAGCCGATGCGCTGCCGGTCGTGAGCTGGGCGGAGGGAACGGTGCGCCGGGCGGCAGGACGCCTCAGCTGGCAGCCCGCGGAGATGCCCTCGACTGCATCGTCACCCCCAGCTGCACCGTTGCCTTCCATTGCGGCCGTGGTCGACGCCTGGTCGTGGCGTGACAATCCCGTCATGTGGTTGCCGGGCGCGCGCGGCCGGCTCGAATTGCGCCCCGATGCGCACGGCGACCTCGATCTCGAGACACTGCCCGCCACGCTCGCGGTGCGCTGGCGCCTGGGCGGCGAGCGTCTGCGACCGCGCCCTGGCGGACCGTCGCGAACGGTCAAGAGCCTTCTGCAGGCGGCGCGCATCGCTCCATGGGAGCGCGCAGCGGTGCCGCTCGTTTACGCGGACGAACACCTCATCGCGGTCGCGGATCGCTGGATCGATGCTGCGCATCAGGCACGGGAAGGTGCGCGGGCGCGAGGCCGCATCGTGTGGCACCGCACCCCGCGTCGTGCTCGCCCGGGGAGTGCCAATTTGGTAGGCTAGCTGCCCGTCGCGACTGCACCCCTGTCGGGGGTGAGCGGCACCGGTTTCACTGCGCGGCGGATTTCCATGGCCCGATTCGTATTCGTCACAGGCGGCGTCGTTTCCTCATTGGGAAAAGGCATCGCCGCAGCGTCTCTGGGCGCCATTCTCGAGGCCCGCGGGCTCAAGGTGGCGACGGTGAAGCTCGATCCGTACATCAACGTCGATCCGGGCACGATGAGCCCGTTCCAGCACGGTGAAGTGTTCGTCACCGACGACGGCACGGAGACCGACCTCGACCTCGGCCACTACGAGCGCTTCGTGCGCACCACCACGGGGCGTAACAGCAATTTCACCACGGGCCGCATCTACGAGCGGGTCATCGCGAAGGAGCGTCGCGGCGACTACCTGGGCGCCACCGTGCAGGTGATTCCGCACATCACCGATGAGATCAAGCGCAGCGTCTTCTCGGGCGCGGGCGACTCCGATGTCTGCATGGTCGAGATCGGTGGCACGGTAGGCGACATCGAGTCGCTGCCGTTCCTCGAGGCGATCCGCCAGATCGGCGTCGAACTCGGACGCAACAACTGCGTCTACATGCATCTCACGCTGGTGCCGGTGGTGGGCGGCTCGGGCGAGATCAAGACGAAGCCGACGCAACACTCGGTCAAGGAGCTGCGCGGCATCGGCATTCAGCCCGACATCCTGCTGTGCCGCGCAAAACACCCGCTGCCAGAGGAGCAGCGCCGCAAGATCGCGCTTTTCACGAATGTCGAGGAGCGCGCGGTGTTCACCGCGATCGACGCCGACGACATCTACAGGATTCCGATCCTGCTGCACGAACAGGGCCTCGACGTGATCGTCGTCGACAAGCTGCGCCTCGAGGCGCCGCCGACTGATCTCGCGGAGTGGCGCCAGGTGGTCGCGGCGAAAGCCAATCCGGACGGCCAGGTCGACATCGCGATGGTCGGCAAGTACGTGCAGGTGCGCGACTCGTACATCTCGCTGAACGAGGCGCTGGTGCACGGCGGCCTGAAGACGCGCACACGCGTCAACATCCATTACCTCGAGGCGACCGATCTTGAGGCGGGCGGCATGCACGCGCTCAAGGGCATGGACGCCATCCTCGTGCCGGGGGGATTCGGTGAGCGCGGCATTGAGGGCAAGATCCGCGCGATCCAGTACGCGCGCGAGAACGGCATTCCCTACCTCGGCATCTGTCTCGGGATGCAACTGGCGATCGTCGAGTACGGCCGCAACGTGCTCGGACTCGATCAGGCGAACAGCACCGAGTTCAACCGTGCGACGCCCCATCCGGTCATCGCTCTCATCACTGAATGGCAGGATGCGGCGAAGGGCGCCCAGGCGCGCGATGAGGCGTCCGGGAAGGGTGGCACGATGCGCCTCGGCGCCCAGGACGTGCTGCTCGCCGAAGGCAGCCTCGCCCGTGCACTCTACGGCCGCGACGTGATCCGCGAGCGCCATCGGCACCGCTACGAGTTCAACAACGGCTATCTCGATCGTTACCGCGACAGCGGCGTGCGTTTTTCGGGTTTCTCGCGCGATGAGCTCGTTGAAATCGTCGAGCTGCCTGCACACCCGTGGTTTGTCGCGACGCAGTTCCACCCCGAATTCACCTCGACACCGCGCGATGGTCACCCGCTGTTCGCCGGTTTCGTGCGCGCGGCGCGCAACTACCGCGCGGCACAGTTGCCCGCGGCGGCTGGCGCGTGAGGCGCGGCTCATGAAGCTCGCGGGCGCCGAAATCGGTGCCGACCGGCCGCTCTTCCTGATCGCGGGTCCTTGCGTCGTCGAGAGTGCGCAACTCACCTTCGACGTGGCCGGGCGGCTCAAGGACATTACGACCCGTCTCGGCATTCCATTCGTGTTCAAGGCGTCGTACGACAAGGCGAACCGCTCATCGCGCGCCAGTTACCGTGGCCCGGGTATCGAGGCGGGCCTCAAGGTGCTCGGGGACGTGAAGCGTCAGTTCGGCGTGCCGGTGCTCACCGACGTGCACGAGGACACGCCGTTTGCGGAGGTTGCAGCGATCGTCGACGTGCTGCAGACGCCGGCGTTTCTCGCGCGCCAGACCAATTTCATCGTCAACGTCTGCTCGCAGGGCAAGCCCGTCAACATCAAGAAGGGCCAGTTCCTCTCGCCGTGGGAGATGCAGAACGTCGTCGACAAGGCGCGCTCCACCGGCAATCCCGACATCATGGTGTGCGAGCGCGGCTTCTCCTTCGGCTACAACAACCTCGTCTCCGACATGCGCGCGCTCGCCGTGATGCGCAGTACCGGCTGCCCCGTCGTGTTCGATGCGACGCACTCGGTACAGCTGCCCGGCGGCAAGGGCGTCGCGTCCGGTGGTCAGCGCGAATTCGTGCCGGTGCTCGCCCGTGCCGCAGTCGGCGCAGGCGTCGCGGGCCTCTTCATGGAAACCCATCCCGATCCGGACAAGGCGCTGTCAGACGGCCCGAACGCCTGGCCGCTCGGTCGCATGGAGCCGCTGCTCGCAACGCTCGCGGCGCTCGATCGCACCGTCAAGTCACAACCTTACGAGGAAGCCCTGTTATGAGCCGTATCGTCGATATCCGCGGCCGCGAGATCATCGATTCTCGCGGCAATCCCACCGTCGAGGCCGACGTCGTGCTCGATGACGGCGCGCGCGGTCGGGCGGCCGTGCCGTCGGGGGCGTCGACGGGCACGCGCGAGGCCGTGGAGCTGCGCGACGGCGACGGCAAGCGCTATCAGGGCAAGGGTGTGCTGAAGGCGGTCGGGCATGTGAATGGCGTGCTGCGCGATGCGCTCATCGGCCGCGACGGCGCCGACCAGGCGGGACTCGATGCGGCGATGATCCAGCTCGACGGCACCGACACGAAGGGGCGCCTGGGCGCCAACGCGCTGCTGGCGGTTTCGCTCGCCAATGCCCATGCCGCGTCGCGCTCGGCCGGCAAGGCGTTGTATGAATGGCTCGGCGCAGGCCGCAGACCCGTGATGCCGGTGCCGATGATGAACATCGTGAACGGTGGCGCGCACGCCAACAACAGCCTCGACATCCAGGAGTTCATGATCCTGCCCGTGGGCGCGCCCTCATTGTCGGAAGCGCTGCGCTATGGCGCCGAAGTGTTCCACACCTTGAAGAAGCTGCTGAATGATCGTGGTCTCTCGACCGCCGTTGGCGACGAGGGTGGCTTCGCGCCGAACCTGCCGTCGAACGCCGCTGCACTCGAGATCATCCTCGAGGCGATCGCGAAAGCGGGCTTCCGGGTTGGCAAGGACATCTACCTTGGCCTCGACGTCGCGAGCTCCGAGTTCTACAGGGATGGCCACTATGTGCTCGAGGGGGAGGGTAGGCGGTTCACCCCCGCTGAATTTGCCGACTATCTTGCAGGGCTCGCGGCGTCCTATCCGATCGTGACGATCGAGGACGGCATGAGCGAGGCGGACTGGGAGGGCTGGGCGATCCTGACCGGCAAGCTCGGAGGCAGGATCCAGCTGGTTGGCGATGATCTTTTCGTCACCAATACCGGCATCCTGCGGGAAGGTATCGCGAAGCAGATCGCCAATGCGATCCTCATCAAGCCGAACCAGATCGGCACGCTCACGGAGACCCTCGCGGCGATCGACATGGCTGACAAGGCGAAGTATGCCGCCGTCGTGTCGCACCGTTCCGGGGAGACCGAGGACTGCACGATCGCGGACATCGCAGTTGCGACCGCGGCCACCCAGATCAAGACCGGTTCGATGTCGCGCTCGGACCGCGTCGCGAAGTACAACCAGTTGCTGCGCATCGAGGCGGCGCTCGGACCGGCCGCGGCCTACGCCGGGCGCCAGGCGTTTCCGGTGGCGGTCGCCTGAGGTTCGCCGTTATCATCGCGCCCATGAAGTGGTCGTCGCCGTGAAGTGGCTGGCGGGTGCCCTGCTGATCGTCGTGGTGCTCCTGCAGTACCGCCTGCTTGTTTCCCCCGACGGCATCCGCGAAATGCGCCACCTTGAGGCCGACGTCGCCGCGCAGCGGAGCGGAAACGCCACGCTTGCAGCGCGCAATGCGCGCCTCGCTGCGGAAGTGCGCGATCTCAAGCAGGGCCTCACGGCGCTCGAAGAACGCGCGCGCAGTGAGCTCGGCATGATCGGCTCGCGCGAGTCCTTCTATCAGGTGGTGCCGCAACCAGGTTCGGCGGTCGACGGCCAGGCCCCTACCCGCACCGCGCAGCGGTAGCAGGCTGGCGCGCCTCATGCGTTACGCGCTCGTGGTGCCGGCGGCGGGCTCCGGTCGGCGCTTCGGTGCCTCGGTGCTGCGCAAGCAGTACGAGCCACTCGCCGGCGCAACCGTGATCGAACACGCGCTCGCGCCGTTCCTGGCCGACTCCCGTTGTCATCGCGTCGTCGTCGCAATCGCTGCGGACGATGCCGCCTGGCCGCAGGTCGCCGGGCGCTGTCAGGTGCGCGCAGTGTGTCCGGTCGTCGCCGTGACGGGTGGGGCGGAACGGGCGCAGAGCGTTCAGCGGGTGCTCGCTGCCTTGAAGGAGGGTGCCGACGATGATGAGTGGGTACTGGTGCACGACGCCGTGAGACCCTGCGTCTCGCGCGCCGAGATCGATACACTGATTGCCGCAGCCCTGTCGCATCCGGTCGGTGGCCTGCTCGCCGTACCGGTGGCGGATACGCTGAAGCGCGGTACCCACCAGCGGGGCGGTACCCTGCAGGTCGAGCGCACCGAAGCGCGCGAGAGCCTGTGGCGGGCCCTCACTCCGCAGATGTTCCGTCTCGGGCCGCTCGCACGGGCCCTTGCAGGCGCACTCGCCGCACAGCGTCAGCCGACCGACGAAGCGCAGGCAATGGAGTGGCAGGGTCTTGCGCCGCTGCTCGTGCCGGGCGATGTCCGCAACATCAAGGTTACGACTCCGGCCGATCTCGCATTGGCCGAGGCGCTGCTGCAAGGGAGAGGCACGGTGAGGGAATCGTCATGAGAATCGGCTTCGGCTCGGATGTCCATGCGTTCGGGCCGGGCGACAGCGTCATGATCGCAGGCGTGCGCGTGCCACATTCGCGCGGCGTGATCGCGCACTCGGATGGCGACGTGGCGCTGCACGCGCTCTGCGATGCGCTGCTCGGCGCCGCAGGTCTCGGTGACATCGGCATGCACTTTCCGGACTCCGATCCCCGATGGAGCGGTGCGGACAGCCGTGAGCTCACGCGCCATGTGATGGCGTTGCTGCGCGCGCGCGGCTACGCGGTCGCGAATGCGGACCTGACGATCCTCGCAGGAGCGCCGCGCATCGGCCGCCATCGTGACGCGATGCGCCACACGGTCGCGCAGCTGCTCGCTGTCGAGGACAGCCAGGTCAACATCAAGGCGACCACGACCGAAGGGCTCGGCTTCATTGGCCGCGGCGAAGGTCTGGCAGCGCAGGCGGCCGTGCTGCTCCTGCAGATCGCACCTGCATCCCCCGGGTGAAACGGCCCGTCGCCCGATGAGTGGAGTCGTGCCTGACAGCTGGCGCGCGCTCGCGCTCGACCCGCCACGGGCTTTCGGCCCGCCACCGACAAGCGGCCGTTTGCGGACTGAGCCGGAAGATTTCCTCGTCGATGAGCAGCTCGGTTTCGCACCATCGGGCGAGGGCGCACATCTGCTGTTGCGTGTCCGCAAGCGCGGCGCGAACACGGAATGGGTGGCGCGTGAACTTGCGCGTCGCGCGGGTTGCCGGCCGTTCGATGTCGG
>CAUJHX010000217.1 GCA_963204795.1 Pseudomonadota bacterium
GCCGTCTTCGAGCTCGAGCTCCCGCTCATCCGCGATCTTCAGCTCCGGCGCCTCGAGGCGTTTCAGCAGCTTCGAGGTGCTTTCGAGCGCAAAGACGCCCGTCGATACGGCGATGTCCCAGACCGCATTGCCCCGCTCGTCGTGCCGCACCCGACCCGACGTGCCCTCGCCGGGCGTCGCGGCGGCCGGCTTCGAAGCTGGCGCGGGTGGCGGGTTCCTGAGTGCGCGCAGTCGCTGCGTGGTGCCGTCGAGCTTCCTGATCGCCGTCGAGATCACGCCCTTGAAAGTCATTGCCTGCGGAACCGGTCCAGAGTCTCATCCTGCGCGCCCGCGAGCTGCCGCCCCGCGGCATCGAAGTAGCGCTCGCTGCGCGCATAGTCGTCGGCGGTGATCTCGGCCCGCGAATCGAGGAATGCCAGGCCGCTGCCGGGACGCGAGCTGCGGCAGCTCTTGCGATCGTTTGCGCCGACGAACCGGCTGTGCTCCTTGTCCTTGACCCAGAGCATCTCGCAGCCGGCCAGCAGCTTGAGGTCGGCCTCCATCAGGCCCTTGAAGAGATCGGGATGCTGCAGGCCCGCGCGCCAGCGCGCCGGATCGGCGAGCAGATAGCTCGCCTGCACGATCTGCTTGTCGATGACCTCGAAGGCGACGATGCGCTGCGACACCTCGCCACGCCCGGCTCGCAGGCGCGTCTCCTCGGTGAAGAACACATTGTCACTGATGAATGGCGCGTAGATCGGCACGAACGCGATCGATGCATCGGCGCCTTCATAGTTGCCCGGAAGCCAGCCGGCGAGCTCCGCCAGCTCTGCCTTGCGCAGATCCGCCGTGCCCGAGCACGCCGCGAGGAAAAGCAGTGCACAGAGTGCGACCGCGCGTTCAACCATAGTAAGCCCGCCATTGCGCCCGGTAACCGAGCCCGAGCGTGATGATACGCTCGAGCAGTTCATCGTACGCGATGCCGGCCGCGAGCGCCGACTGCGCGAAGTCTTCCTCCTCCGCGAGGTTCGGATTGGCGTTCGCTTCCAGCACGAAGATGCGGCCATCGGGCGCAAGGCGAAAATCCATGCGCGCGTAGCCGGAAAGGCCCAGGGCGCGGAAGATGCGTCGCGACAGTGAGTCGAGCCTCGTGACGATCTCGCGCGGCAGTTCGTCGGCGGCACGCGTGGTGATGCCGTATTTCTTCTGGTAGCGACGATCCCACTTCACCTTGCGCGTCGCGATCGCCGAGAGCGAATCCGGCATCGAACCGAACACCATCTCCCAGACCGGCAGGCGCGTGAGGCGGTCGTTGCCGGCCATGCCGACATACAGCTCCTGGCCCTCGATATATTCCTCGACGAGCGCATCGGAGCCGATCTGTTCGTGGACGAATCCGACGCGCTCGCGCAGCTTCGCTTCGTCCTCGACGACCGACGCCTGCGCGATGCCGAGCGAGGCATCCTCGGTCGTCGATTTGACGAACAGCGGAAACCGGAGCTTCTTCGGCAGCTTGAACTTGACGCCTTTCCTGAACACCGCGAACTGCGGCGAGGGAATCCGGTGGTAGGCGAAGAGCTGCTTGCAGATCGACTTGTCGCGCGAGAGCAGCAGGCCGCGCGGATTCGAACCCGTGTAGGGCTGGCGCATCAGCTCGAGGAATGCGACGACGTGCTGATCGTAGGTGACGATGCCGTCGAATTCCTCGAGGAGGTTGAAGACGATGTCGGGCTGCCAGTCGGTGATCGCACCGCGCAGCTCGGTGAGCGTGTCGAGCACGCCGACGCAGCGCACCTCATGGCCGCGCCGCTTCAACGTCGAAATGACGTCGAACTCGGTGCGCCATTCTTCGATTTCCTTTTCGGTGCGCCCTTCGAGGGAATCGGGCGGAACGAGAGTCGCGTGGACGACCACCAGCGCCTTGAGTTTCTTCATAACCTCAACTGCGGACTCGCGCCATCCGTATAGAGACGCACGAGGCGCGAGAGAACCCAGCGCGCGTTGCGCAGCGCATCGCGACGGCTGCCGCGCGGATAGAGCCCGAGCTGATCACTGCGTTCGATGATCATGCGCAATATCTGGAATGCACTATAGCGCGCGACACCCTGTTCCCGCACCACCGCATCAACCAGCTCGCGCCGCGCCGAGCGGATCAGTGTGCACGCGCGCGGCGTCGCGCGGCGCGGCCTGCCCGGAGTGAACACTTTCGACAGCATCACATCGACGAGGCCGCGACGATACTGGCGATAGCGCTCGAGCTTCTCCTCGTAGTGCTCGCCAAGCGTGCGCGTGAGCGTGTCGATCGGCTCGATGCGCGTGCGATTGCGCACGGCGGGACGCCGGCCGCGCAGCGCTGTCATCAGCTCATCGACGAACTCGAGCTTCTGGAATGCAGGCCAGTCCGCATAGCCCCGACGCCACGACGAATTGGGCGCGAGCCACACCGCAAACGTCTCGGCGAAGTCTTCGGTCGGATGCGACTGCGCGTACCAGTCACCGAGATGCTGGACATAGCGACGGCTTCCGGGCCGCGCCCGGTACCGGTCCGGATAGGGCAGCGACGCGGGCCCGAAGGCCTCTCGCCAGCGCTTGCGCCTTCGCAGCCGGTATGCGGTGTCGAGCGCGTGGCCCGCCTCGTGCCGGAGGATGCGCTTGAGCCACTGCGCGTTGCCGCCCTCGACCTGCTTCATCATCGCGCGCTCGAGGCGCTCGAGGCGCGGGTGCGCGAGGTAAAAGGGAATCGAGATGCCGGGAACGCCATCCGGCGAGAACCACTCCTCGCCGATCCACGCGTGCGGGCGGAAGTCGATGCCGCGGCGCTCGAGGTCCCGATAGAGGCTGCGCATGTGGCGCGCAAGTGGCGTGCGCTCGAGCTTGAGCTTCAGGTCGCAGAAGCGCATCGCGAGCAGCTGTTCGTCGCCGAGCCGCGCCCACGACGCCCTCTTTGCACGCACGCGCTTCGGCCCGGCAGGGCGGCGAGCGGAGGCGGCAGGGCGCGGGATGGGAAGCGGCATGGGAACAGGGGCCTCATGCGCCGCCAGGGGACCGGCGCGGTGGGTTCAACAGGGACGCCGACAGGATAGCAGCCGGGGGCGGTCCGTGGGCGGCGGGCGGCGGGCGGCGGGCGGCGGGCGGCGGGCGGCGGGCGGCGGGCGGCGGGCGGCGGGCGGCGGGCGGCGGGCGGCGGGCGGCGGGCGGCGGGC
>CAUJHX010000218.1 GCA_963204795.1 Pseudomonadota bacterium
GCTCGTGCCCATGCCGAATGCATGGCGCTTCGAGTCGGCGACCGGCGAGCAGCACGAACTGCGCGTGACGGCGCGCCATCGTGCCAACAACGGCCGCATGCTCGCCGCACTCGCCGCGGCGGGCACAGGCGTGATCATCGAACCGGACTTCATCGTCGCGCCCGAAGTGCGCTCGGGCGCACTCGTACGCCTGCTGCCGCAGTACTCACTGCCGCGCTCACCGATATCGGCCGTCTACCCGAGCCGGCGACATCTTTCGGCGAAGGTGCGCGGCTTCGTCGATTTTCTGGCAGAGCGCTTCGCGCGCGAGCAGCCTTGGCGGCTCGACTCCGCGCCGATGGGCGTCACGCCAGAGTGATGCAGGGCTCACAGCCAGTCATGTGCGGCTCCAGCACCCGGATCGCCAGGCCATCAAGGTCGATGGCGGCAGATCCAGAAAGGAGGTCTTCGTAGGTACGTCCGCGTCCAATGGCGCCGAGAATGTCGACGGGTCCGCAGCGTGTCTGGAGAAGATGGCGGCCTGTGCCTGCGAGGCCGGACGCATCGGGTCGCAGCAACCGCCCTGCCGGATCGCGATAGCGCGCGTGAACAACATCGAGATCAAACGTCGCCAGCGGCGCACCGCCAATCACCGCCGCGACACCGCCAACCACGATCAGGTCGACCCGGTGTCGGGCGAAGACCTCAAGGGCGTCTTTGAATCGCGGCGGACTGGTCACGACTCAACTCGCCGATGCTGTCCACGAACCCTTGCAGCACCTGCAGTCGCTCTGCCGGCGACAGGCCCATCATCCAGCGGATGAGTGAATTGTCCCCGTCCAGTTCGCAGGAGTCACCAGCGACAGCGGGATCGCGCGGTTCCATCTGCCGATTATAAGGTCGTTGCGGGATTGATGGAGCGGGTGATGGGAACAGAGCCCAACATCCAACCATTTGATTCAGACGGACTCATCCTCCAAACCGCGAAACGAAATTCAGGACATCAGGTGATCAAACGGCTGCAGACGGAGCTTCAGGCATCCGGCCGCCTTTCAGGGAAGAAGCACTCCGGCAGGATGGCCGGCACGATGCGCATGCAGGACTCGCCACTGCTGAACAACCACGACGATTCGATCAATCTCCTGGCGTGCATCCTCCCGTGTTACCGCCATCTCAATTGATCGGCTTGACCAGCTCCGTGTCGTCAGAGTCGACGACGAAAACAGCAAGCAGCCTGGCAGGCTCGGTCTCACTGACATTGCGACTGACGGAGTGGAGGGCGCCGGGACGCTCGGACCAGCTTTCACCCGCACGGTAAATGCGGACTTTCTCATCATCCACTTTGGATTCGATGGCGCCTGAAACCACATAGGCATAGATGAATGCCGAATTCGCATGCCTGTGCGGAGCGCCAACCTGCCCCGGCGCAAACTCCACTTCCACCGCGATCAGCGATTTGCCGGGGATGTTGGGAATGGGTGCAGCAAAATTCTGCGTGACGGTGCCTGCATCGGCAGTATCGTGCGCATGAGCCGGCAAGCCGGCGGCCAGCGAAAGGGCGAGGACTGCTGCGGCAGCGGAGATCAGTTTTTCGATTTTCATGAAGATGGCCTCAATGCTGGTTGGGGTGATGGTTCACGCTGGCGCCTGAAGCGTCAGCCGGGAAAATTCGTGTCGCTGTCTGTCTTGTCATGAAACGGTTCTTCCGGGTTTCCTCCCTGCCGGGCGGTCCTGCAGTGCATTCAGGCGCGTCCGTTCACGTTCTGCCTGGCGATTGGCAAACCAGTGCCGGGCCTCCTGATTGAAACCGGGGGGCATTCCCTTGCGGGCCATGCCTGCGGCCAGCAAGGCACAGCCACCGCCAATGCCTTCGCTGGATTCCACGATGCCGGCCTTGCTCAAGCGGGAAAAAATCCTGGCCACATACGTCGGCGAGATGCCCAGCATCTGCGCCAGGTCGCGGCTGCTCGACCGCTGATCGCCCGAATCGACCAACCAGAGCAGGCAATGCAAGGCGTACTCAACGCCGGTTCCGATATGCGCCATGGTCGAAAGATCCCTGAAAACCCGCTACGGCCATGCAACGCCGTGTCGGACATTGCAAGCCAAGGTAAATCAGACTAGCTTGGCCCGCGTTACTTTTACAGGCATTTTTTCAGCGTTTTCGTCTACATCAACCATCCAGGAACACTCGTGCGCAATTGCTGCAAACGATTCATGCCAGGTTTGTTCGCCCTGTTCTTCGCGCTCGGCGGCGCACAGGCCGGCGGTTTGCCCGACGCACTTCTGCAGGAGCCAATCCCGCTGATTACCGGCAAGACGACCCGGCTGGCAGACTTCAAGGGCAAGAAACCGGTCTACCTGAAATTCTGGGCAACCTGGTGCGTGCCCTGCCGCCAGCAGATGCCTCATTTTGAACAGGTACAGCAAACCTACGGCGACCAAATCGAGGTCATCGCCATCAATGTCGGCATCAACGACGACATCGACAGCGTCAACGCCGCCGTCAGGGAATACGGCCTGAGCATGCCGATGGCTATCGACACCAGCGGCGACCTGGCCCAGGCCTTCCGCCTGGTCGGCACGCCCTATCACCTGGTGTTCGACAAGGACATGAACCTCATTCACCGTGGCCACAAAGCCGATTCGATACTGGACAGTTCCCTGGCGCTGGTCGCGCAGCGGCAGCAGGCCGAGATCCTCGACTCTGGCGTACTGGTGGAAAAAGAGGCGGACATTCCGCTCGATCTCAACGACGGGCAGACCCATGCACTGCTGTTCACCGCCACTTGGTGCGACTGGTACTGGGAGGAGACGCGCCCCGACGCCGCGCAAAGCGGCATCAAGGCGCAAAAGGCCGTCAACGCGTTATCGGCACGGCATCAGGACATTGCCTGGCTGGGTGTCATCAATCGCCTGTGGACGGGTGACGACGACCTGGGCGAATACCGCAAGAAATTTGCAGTGAAGCACGCCACCGTCATCGACAAGAGCAACCGGTTGTTCCACCAGTATTCCGTCAAGCGGCTGCCCGAACTGATCGTGATCAGGGACGGCAAGGCGGTCGTGCGCATCAGCGATTTTTCCAATCCTGATGCCATCGGCAAGACCCTGCACGAACTGAAGTAGATCCACAGCAGCCGACACACCCACTCCCGGGAGCTGGTCGGCGGCGACGGGTGCTTTGTCGGTACGACACGGAAGCCGGAGTGGAGCGGGTGATGGGAATCGAACCCACGTTAGCAGCTTGGGAAGCTGCAGTTCTACCATTGAACTACACCCGCAACGCGGGGTGATTCTAGGTGGCTTCGGCGAAGCGGGCAAACGGCTGTGCTAAGGTTCGGCCGATGAACAACCACCGCAATACTTTTCTTCTCGCCGCGCTCGCCGGCGGCCTTGTCCTTATGCCGTTTTCAGCTCGCGCAGCGGAAACCCCACACGAAGAGAGTCACGCCCACGACGTCGCCGGCATCGCGCAGCTGCAGTCGGACGACGGCCGCAAGTGGCCAACGGACACCTCACTGCGCGCCGGCATGGCCTCGATCCGCTCGGCATTCGAGGCGGATCACGCCGCGATTCATGCCGGCCACGAGACGCCCGCGCAGTTCGAGACCCTCGCGGGCAGCGTCGAGGCTCAGGTGCAGATGATCATCCGGCAATGCCAGCTGCCACCGGCCGCCGACGCGAATCTGCACTTCATCATCGCCGATTTGATGCAGGGCGTGAGCCGCATGCGCGGACAGGACCCGGCGCACACGCGACACGACGGTGCGGCGCTCGTGCATGGGGCGCTCGAGGCGTACGGGAAGTACTTCGACGACCCGCAGTGGAGTCGGGACGCGCCGTAGCCGCCCGCAAGCGACGCGCCAGGGCGGCGGCATGGCGCGTATTTTCACGAATATTCGCGGCGATCGCGCGCCCGCATCATCCCCCTGCAATTCAACAAGGAGCCAAGGGTGCCCAGCGATTCAGGTATCGAGCGCATTTATCAGCAGGTCGTCCGCCGCAACCCTGGCGAGGCGGAGTTTCATCAGGCCGTCAAGGAAGTGATCGAGACGCTCGGTCCGGTGCTCGCGAAGCATCCTGCGTATGCCGAACACAAGATCATCGAGCGCATCTGCGAGCCCGAGCGGCAGATCATCTTTCGCGTGCCCTGGCAGGACGACCGGGGCGAGGTGCAGATCAACCGCGGCTTTCGCGTGCAGTTCAACAGCGTGCTCGGCCCCTACAAGGGCGGCCTGCGGTTCCACCCGTCGGTCTATCTCGGCATCGTCAAGTTCCTCGGCTTTGAGCAGATTTTCAAGAACGCGCTCACGGGCATGCCGATCGGCGGCGCCAAGGGTGGCTCGGATTTTGACCCCAAGGGCCGCAGCGACGGCGAAGTGATGCGCTTCTGCCAGAGCCTGATGACCGAACTGCACCGGCACCTCGGGGAGTACACCGACGTGCCAGCCGGCGACATTGGCGTCGGCGCGCGCGAGATCGGCTATCTCTTCGGCCAGTACAAGCGCATGACCAACCGCTATGAATCGGCCGTGCTCACGGGCAAGAGTCCACACTGGGGCGGCTCGCTCGTGCGGCGCGAGGCGACCGGCTATGGCACTGTCTATTTCGTCGACGAGATGCTGAAAGCCCGCGGCGAATCGATCGAGGGCAAGACCTGCATCGTGTCGGGCTCCGGCAATGTCGCGATCTACGCCATCGAGAAGCTGCAGCAGCTCGGCGGGCGGGTGATCGCATGCTCTGATTCGAACGGCGTGATCCTGCACGAGCGCGGCATCGACCTTGCGCTCGTCAAGCGCCTGAAGGAAGTCGAGCGCCGCCGCATTGCGGACTATGCGCACGAGCACCGCGATGCGAAGTACCTTGCGGGCAGCCGTATCTGGGATATCCCCTGCGACATCGCGCTGCCGTGCGCGACGCAGAACGAGCTCGATGAAGCCTCGGCCCGCACCCTTGTCGGCAACGGCTGCAGGACAATCGCCGAAGGCGCCAACATGCCGACTACGCCGGGGGGCGTGCGCGTGTTTCAGGAGGCCAGGATCGCCTTTGGGCCCGGCAAGGCGGCCAACGCCGGCGGCGTGGCGACTTCCGCGCTCGAGATGCAGCAGAACGCAAGCCGCGACACCTGGTCCTTCGAGCACACCGAACAGCGCCTGCAGACCATCATGCAGGGCATCCATCGCAACTGCCACGAGGCTGCAGCGGAGTTCGGCAGCCCGGGCAATTATGTGCTGGGCGCAAACATCGCCGGTTTCAGACGGGTCGCGGAGGCGATGCTGGCGATGGGAGTGATTTGAGCGGCGGGCAAGAGCAAAAGGCGCCTGGCGCCGCTGTCGACTCGGCCGTGACACGCGTTCAAGATAGCCGTCATGATGACAGCGCGTCGGGCTTTTCTCGGCATGTCCGCGGCCACCGCGGGTGTCATGGCATTCAATCCGCTGTCGGCGAGTCGCGCCACGCTCGCCCTCGCCGCGACACCCGGGATCGTGCTGCCGCCCCCGATCAGCGCGGCCGAGCGATTGCAGCGGATCGCGAAGGCGCAGAAACTGATGCGCGCGGCGGGCCTCAAGGCAGTGCTCGTTGAGGCAGGCAGCTCGCTCGTCTATTTCACCGGGGTCGAGTGGTGGCGCAGCGAGCGGCTCACCGCAGCGGTGATCCCCGCAGACGGCGAAACGCTCATCGTCACACCAGCCTTCGAAGAGCCTTCCGTTCGTGAGACCCTCGCCATCCCTGCGCAAGTCAGGGTCTGGGACGAGCACGAGAGCCCGCATGCGCTGATCGCGGACTGGCTACGCACGCGCCGGATCGGCAGCGGTCCCGTCGGTATCGAGAGTACGGTGCGCTTCTTCGCGTTCGATGGCCTCGCGAAACTCGGCGTCGCGGTACAGGACGACGCGGGCGTCGTGCGCGCCTGCCGCGTGGTCAAGTCGCCCGCGGAGATCGCGCTGATGCAGGCTGCGAGCGACATCACGGTCGCGGCCTATCGCGAGACCGCACCGCGGATCGCGCGTGGCATGACGCCGAAAGAGATCGGGCAGATCATGTCGGGCGCGATGGAGAGGCGCGGCGGCGCGACGCAGTTCACCCTGATCCTGCTGGGTGAGGCAAGCGCGTATCCGCACGGTTCAGGCAAGCCGCAGGAAGTGCGCGACGGTGAAGTGGTGCTGATGGATTGCGGCTGCAGCGTCCTCGGCTACCAGTCGGACATCTCCCGCACCATGGTGTTCGGAGAGGCGACGAAGTCCCAGCGCGCCGTCTGGGACCTCGTGCGCCGCGGCCAGCAGATCGCATTTGATACTGCAAAAGCCGGCACGCCGGCTGGCGAAATCGATGATGCAGTGCGCGCCGCGTATGTGAAGGCGGGCTATGGTCCCGGCTACAAGTTGCCGGGCACGTCACATCGCACGGGCCACGGCATCGGGCTCGATGGACACGAACCGGTGCACCTCGTGCATGGCGAGACCACGCCTCTCGCCCCCGGCATGTGTTTCTCCGATGAGCCCGGCATCTACATCCCGGGCAGCTTCGGCGTACGGCTCGAGGACTGCATACATATGTCGCCGAGCGGCCCGAAGTGGTTTTCGGTGCCGCCGTCCTCGATCGACGCTCCATTCACATGAGCGGCATCGGCCCCGGTGCAGGCGGCATCCTCGCACTGATCGTTACGCTGAGCCTCGTCGGGCTGTTCGGGTCGGGAAACTTCGTCGAGCGCTGCCTCTTCCGTCCCTACTGGTTCCTGCGCAACCGCGAATATCCGACCGCGCTGCTCGCAGGCTTCGTGCACGCCGACCTGCCGCACCTCCTCTTCAATTCGATCACGTTCTGGTTCTTCGGCATTCCGCTCGAGCGACGGATCGGCACGAAGCTCTTCCTCGTGTTGTATTTCGCAGGCCTCGCCGCAAGCCAGCTCGGCACCTGGTACAAGCATCGCGACAATCCCGACTACGCGACACTCGGCGCTTCGGGCGCCATCAGCGCGGTGCTCTTCGCCTCGATCGTCTACCACCCGTCGCAGAGCATTTTCATCCTGCCCATCCCGTTCCCGATCCCGGCGCCGCTCTTCGCGGTGGGCTATCTCGCCTACACCTGGTGGTCCGCAAAGCAGGCGAGGGGCCGCATCAACCACGACGCGCATTTCGCGGGCGCACTCGCCGGCCTCGCATTCGTCGCGCTCGTGCACCCGCAGGCCTACGATCGGCTGCTTTTGATGTGATCCGCTCCGTGCGCCAACTTTCCTCACTGCCGCTCATCTGCGCCCTCGCGGCACTCGCCGGCTGCGCGACGAGCCGGGAGCCGTCGCCCGTGGTCGCTGCGCAACCGCGCGCGCTGACGACCAGCGAGGCCGTGGCCGAAGGCAACGGCCAGCGGCGCCAGGCCGCCCGCCATCGTCCGGGAGAAAGCTCAACCGACGAGATCCAGGCCCGCAACGCCGCGGCGGAGCCGCCGCTCGATGCGCGCGAGCGGCTCGACCATGCCCATGACCGCCTTTACACAAAGATGCAGGAGTTCGTCGAGGCGACCGACCACCGCTTCGCGCCGCAGGACGCCGCGCTGCTGCCCGTGCCGGCAGCACCGTTTCGGGTGAGCCTCGCGGGCGAGGCGATCGATCGCAATGACGGCACCGACTTAAGCATCGATCTCGACTTCGACGTGACACTGCGGCTGCCGAATGCGGAGAAGCGCCTGCGCGTGTTTGTGACGAGCAACGACGTGGACGAGGCGCCGCGCGATGATGACGGGAGCTCCGCGGTGCGCGCGGGGCTGCGCTACGAGTTGCAGAAATATCTGAACTTTGATGTCGGCCTGAAGGTAGATGCGCCGCCGGTCGCGTTCATGTCATTGAAATGGGCGCGCGAGATCGCACTCGGCCGGTGGGATTTCTACCCCTTTGCGAAGCTCTTCGCCGACACCGACGAGAGCGTCGGCTACGCCGCGGCGGTCACGCTCGATCATTGGTCGGGCCGGCGCCTCTTTCGTACATCGAGCTATGTCAAGTGGCGTGACGACCGCGATCGCGTGGAATGGTCGCAGACCCTGATCTATGCACATGCGCGCGAGATCATCGTGCCGGATCGCTATGGTTCCTACCTGCGCGCGAGCGACATCGGTCACGGGTGGGGCGTGAAGCTTCGCGCCAACGGCGGGGACATGCACGGTGCCACGTATTACGAAGCCTCGATTTTCCGCAAACGTCCCACCGCGAGCGGCTGGCTCTACTGGTTCGTCGAGCCGCTCGTGCGCTGGGACCGCGAGTACGCCTGGCAGGCCGACCCGGGCATCCGCATCGGCATCGACGCCCTCTTCTGGGACCTCGCGCGCCCGGGCAAGCCGCAATGATGCGCACGATTCGCAGCTTCGTCGTGCGCGGCGGGCGCATGACGGACGCGCAGCAACGGGCGCTCGGGGAGCTCTGGCCCCGCTACGGGATAGACACCGCCGATGCGCCGCTCGACCTCGATGCGTGCTTCGGCCGCCGCGCGCCGCGCACGCTCGAGATCGGCTTCGGCAATGGCGATCACCTTGCGACGCTCGCGGCGCGCCATCCCGAACGCGACTACCTCGGCATCGAAGTGCACCGCCCTGGCGTCGGCCGGCTGCTGCTTTCCTGCGACGCGCAAGGCAGCCGCAATGTACGCGCGATCTGCCGCGATGCGGTCGAAGTCCTGGAGCACGTCCTGCCCGTCGCGAGTCTTGACGAGGTCCTGCTGCTCTTTCCCGACCCTTGGCACAAGAAGCGCCATCACAAGCGGCGCATCGTGCAGGCACCCTTCATCGCCCTCGTCGCCAAAGTGCTCGCCCCTGGCGGCGTCTTTCGCCTCGCGACCGACTGGGAGCCTTACGCGGAAGAAATGCTCGCTCAGTTGAACGCCGCGCCCGACTTCGAGAACCTCGCACCGGACGGTGGCTATGCAGCGCGCGACGAATCGCGCGCCGCGACACGGTTCGAACGCCGTGGCCAGCGACTTGGCCACGGTGTGTGGGATCTCAGCTTCCGAAGGACGCCTTGAGGCCGTCGATCACGAATTGCACGGCAAGCGCCCCCAGGATGACGCCGAGGAGGCGGCTCGACACATTCGCTCCTGTCACGCCGATCACTCCCATCAGGCGACCCGCGAGGCGCATGAACACCCAGGCGATGGCGAGCACGGCCAGTACGCCGGCGAACAGCGCCGCCCAGTGCCCCGGCTCGCGCGCAATCGACACCGGGCCGAACCAGAGGAGAATCGTTGCCAGCGCTCCCGGACCTGCGATGAACGGAAACGCCAGTGGAAACACGGAGATATCGGCACGCTGGCGGTTCTCGGCCGCCTCGCGGCTCGAAGTGCGGGTCCCCGACTCGCGTGCGAACACCATCTCGAGGGCGATCAGGAAGAGCAGCAGCCCACCGAAAATCCGGAAGGCCTCGAGACTGATGCCCATGGCCTCGAGAAAACCCGCACCTGCGAGCGCGAACACGAGAAGGATAGCACCGGCGAGGAGCACTGCCTTGCGTGCCATGCGTCGACGCCAGGATTCATTGGCTCCATCGGTGAGGCTCACGAAGAGCGGCAGCAGCGACACCGGCTCGACGACCACGAAGAACACAACGAAGAACTTGATGACCTGATCGAGCATGATGCTGCGCGACAAATTTGCTGCTTGAAAGCGCCGCCCCGCGGGCGCACG
Organism: Pseudomonadota bacterium; assembly: GCA_963204795.1. Lineage (GTDB taxonomy): Bacteria > Pseudomonadota > Gammaproteobacteria > Steroidobacterales > Steroidobacteraceae > CADEFQ01. The sequence continues at coordinate 9,649 of CAUJHX010000218.1, forward strand.
ATGGAATCGTCGCATCAGGATAGCAGTTCGGCCCGGAGGCGCAGATGTCAGTTCCTCACCCGACTATTGGTGCCTGGTATCGCCTCGATGGCGGCGAGTCGTTCGAGGTCGTCGCCTTCGACACCGACGATGGCACGGTCGAGATCCAGTACTTCGACGGCACCGTCGAGGAAATGGACATCGAGGACTGGGAAGCGCAGAGCGAAGAAAGCCGCCTCGAAGAGGCCGAGCCGCCGGAAGACTGGAGCGGATCGGTCGACGTCGATACCGAGATGGAGCGCGGCACGCGCAGCTCCGACGAATACGAAGAACGCCGCGGCCAGTGGGCAGGATCGCTCGACGGCCTCGACATGTTCGAGTAAGCGCGCACAGTACTCTCGCGAGATCGATCCCATTCATGAGATTTCCGCGGTACCGCGCGCATCGAGCGTGCGCACGTCGCGGCGCAGCCACCAGACGAGCGCGATGCCCGGGATCGCGGCGATGAACGATATGAGGTAGAAC
>CAUJHX010000219.1 GCA_963204795.1 Pseudomonadota bacterium
GATCTCAAGGTCATGGACGATACCCTGCATCGCAAGACCACCGGCATCACGAACAGGCAGATCCTCAGAAACGCCCGGGTCGTCGCCGACAGCCCGGCGCAGATGATCGTCCGCGTGCCCCTGATCCCCGGCGTCTCGGACACGGATGCGAACGTCACGGCCACCGTACAGTTCGTGCAACAGCTGCGGCCCGGCATCGTGGTCAATGTCCTGCCCTACCACCGCTACGGCATGAACAAGTACAACATGCTCGATCGCGCCTACCCGATGGGTGACGCACAACCGCTCACGCACGATCGTGTTGCGCAAGTCGTCGGGATGTTCGAAGCTGCGGGCCTCGACTGCGAAATCGTCACCTGAGGGGATCAACATAGCCGGCATTGATGCGATCCGGGCGGCACTGACCGCGCCGGGTACTCCTTTCGAAATGGTGACCGTCGAGGTCAATGGCACACCGTGCAGGATCTTCGCAGGCTGCCCGCGGACGCTGCCTGATCTCTACCGGCAGGCCAGTCGCTTTGCGGACCGCGTGTTCACGGTGGAAGGCGGCAAGCAACACACCTTCGGCGAAGTGTTCGGGAAAGCCGCGCAGCTCGCCGGCAACCTGACGCAGCAGTTCGACGTGCAGAAGGGGCTGCGAGTCGCGATCGCGATGCAGAACTCCACCGAATGGATCATCGCGTTCCTCGCCGTCACGTCACTGGGTGCCGTGGCAGTCCTGGTCAACAGCCGCGGCGCTCCATCCGAGCTCGATCGCGCCATCTGCGACACCGGTTGCAGCCTGGTCATTGCCGACGCGAAACGGGCCGAACGCCTGCAGGAAGCCGGAGGCCGGAGCCAGCTGCTGGCCCGCGTCGTACTGACCAGCGACCCGCGCCTCCTCCGCCCCCACCAGGATCGCTCCTTCGATGAACTGATTTCAGGATGGGAAGCGACCAGCCAGCTCGGCTGCACACCCGTCGACGGCGATGATCTGGCGCTGATGATGTTCACCAGCGGTACGACCGGCTTTGCCAAGGGCGTCATGCTGACCCAGCGCAGCGTGCTGGCGGGACTGAGCGGCACATCGTTCGGTGCCGCACTGTCGTTTGCCAAGTTCCAGGCGCAGGCAGGGCCCGAAGCCGCGAGGATGCTCGCGGCCAGGCAACCCGTATCGCTGATGGTCGCGCCGATGTTCCACGTATCCGGTTGCCACAACGGTGTGCTCACCGCCATTTCGACCGGTGGCAAGCTCGTCATCCTGAATCGCTGGAGTGGCGAAGATGCCCTGCGGCTGATTGCGGAGGAGCGCGTGCAGTCAGTCACCACGGTCCCGACGATGTTGTGGGATCTGCTGCGCACTCCGGGCTTTTCGGACTACGACCTGTCGGATCTCGCCGTGGTGGGAACAGGCGGTACCGGCTTCCCACCCAACCTGTTGCGCGAGGTCCACGAAGTTCTGCCGCGCGTCGTCTTTGCCACCGGTTATGGCATGACGGAGACCAACGGGTCCGTCTGCAGTTCGAGCGGCGCGGATTTCATCGCGCAGCCCGACTCCGTCGGCAAGATCCTCCCGATCGCGGACGTCAAGGTAGTTGACGATGATGGCCGCGATCTGCCGGTGGGCGGACAGGGGGAAATCGTGGTGCGCGGCGCATTGCTGATGAGCGGTTACTTCGGCATGCCGGCCGACTCGGCCGCGACGTTCCGCGACGGCTGGCTGCACACCGGGGACATCGGCAGGTTCGATGGCGAGGGGCGACTCTACGTCACCGACCGGCGCAAGCTGATGATCATCAGCGGGGGCGAGAACATCTACTGCGCCGAAGTGGAGCGCGCACTGGGCGAGCACCCGGGCGTACGCGAAGTGCTGGCTCTCGGAATTCCGGACAGCAGGCTGGGCGAAATACCCGTGGCCGTGGTGGTTCCCCAACCGGGCCACTCGCTGAGTGCCGATGAACTTGTGGCGCATACCAGCAAACTCCTGGCGGTCTACAAGGTGCCGCATGCCTTTCATTTCCGTTCACAGGGGCTTCCACGTAACCATACCGACAAGATCGACCGGATACAGGTGACCAGGGAAATCCTCGCGCAACACGCGTCGGCATGATGATCCGGCGCCGACTGTGTCTCCCGCTATTGCTGGTAACCCTCGGCGTCTTGGCGCCTGCGGGTGGAGCAATTGCGGGTGTGGTGAACGACCGGGCGCTCGCGAACGAGAATGATGGGCGCAACTGGGCGGGCTACGGCCGCACCTTCAGCGAACAACGCTACAGTCCCCTCGGACAGATCGACACCCGCAGCATCCAGCGCCTTGGCCTGCTCTGGAGCCTCGAGCTCGAGAGTCCCGGCAATGTCGCCACGGCACCGCTTGAAGTGGATGGCGTGATCTATTTCGGCGTCGGACTCAGCGTGATCCACGCGGTCGATGCCAGAACCGGCAAGCTGTTGTGGCGTTACGACCCGCAGACGGCGAAGGCGGCGGGCGCCAGGCTGCGGCGCGCCTGGGGGATACGCGGCATCGCCTTCTGGAACGGCAAAGTGTATTCGGGCACCCAGGACGGGCGCCTGATTGCCATCGACGCGAAGAGCGGCGCGCCGGTGTGGAGTGTGATGACGGTCGGCGCGGATGATGTGCGCTACATCACCGGCGCCCCACGCGTCTTCCGGGGCAAGGTGATCATCGGCCATGGCGGCGCCGATTTCGGTCCCGTGCGCGGCTACGTCACGGCCTACGACGCCGAGAGTGGTCGCCAGCTCTGGCGCTTCCACACCGTGCCGGGCAACCCGGCCGACGGCTTCGAGAGCCCGGCCATGGCGATGGCCGCGAAGACCTGGACTGGCGAGTGGTGGAAATTCGGTGGCGGCGGCACGGTCTGGAATGCGATGACCTACGACCCCGAATTCAACCGTGTGTACCTGGGCACCGGCAATGGCGCACCCTGGAACCAGAAGCTGCGCAGCCCCGGTGGCGGCGACAATCTCTTCCTCTCGTCGATTGTCGCGCTCGATGCGGACAGCGGCGAATATGTCTGGCACTACCAGACCAATCCGGGCGAGAGCTGGGATTACAACTCGGCGATGGACATGGTGCTTGCCACACTTCCGGTCGAAGGCAGGCCGCGCAAGGTTCTGTTGCACGCGCCGAAGAACGGTTTCTGCTATGTGATCGACCGCAAGAACGGCAAGCTGATCTCCGCCGAGAAGATCGCCAAGGTCACATGGGCCGAGCGCATCGATTCTGCGACGGGTCGTCCTGTGGAGATATCGGGCGTCCGCTACGAGAGCGGCGAGGCATTGATCTGGCCCGGCCCCCATGGTGCCCACAACTGGCAGCCCATGGCATACAACCCCGGCAGCAGTCTCGCCTACATACCGGTGCGTGACATGCCCGGTTACTACAACGACCAGGGCATCAATCCGGCCACCTATACCAACGGACGCGACTCGCGCAGCCCCATCGGCATCAACATCAAGGGCGGTGACATTCCGACTGACGCGGGCCACAGCTATCTCCTTGCATGGGATCCACTGCATCAGCAGGAAGCCTGGCGCGCGCCGACGCCGGGGTTATGGAACGGCGGAGTGCTGACGACCGCCGGCAACCTTGTGTTCCAGGGTCATGCCGGCGGGAAACTCGTCGCCTATGACGCGCGTAGCGGCCACGAGGTGTGGTCCTTCGAACTCGGCGTGGGCACGATTGCCCCGCCGATCACCTACGAGTTGGATGGCCGGCAGTACATCTCAATCCTGGCTGGCTGGACCGGCGGCACTGTGTTGCTGGGCTCCCTCAGCGCCCAGCATGGCTGGATCGGGCGCGAGCACCCGCGCCGCCTGCTGACCTTCGCACTCGACGGCAAGGCGCGCCTGCCTGCAGCACAGCCGCCGGCGCGACCCACGCCGGTGGATGATCCTGGTTTCGTCATCGACGCCGCCAAGGCGCGCCGCGGCGCGGCGCTCTACGGCAAGTGTGGTATCTGCCACGGCATGGGAGCGGTGGCGGGCGGCTACATACCGGATCTGCGCGCGTCGGCCGTACCCCTCTCGACCACAGCCTTCGAGCGCATCGTGCGCGGCGGCGCGCTGCTCGAGCGGGGCATGCCGGCCTTCGGGGAGTTGAGCAATGATGACCTGGAAGACCTGCGCCACTTCCTGCGGGCCCGTGCCAGGGAAAGTCTGGCACAGGACCGGCCGTCGCATCGCTTGTCTTCTCCGACAGACGAGAACGATTGACGCGAAGGAGACAGGATTTGCCAGCTTTTCCCCGCCCGGAACTCGAAGAGATGATGCGGCGCTGGATCGCCGCCAATGCCCGCGCCGAGGCGACCGGCGACTGGACTCCGATGGTCGAACTGTACACGCCGGATGCCATCTACAGCTGGAACACCGGCCCTCGCACGGAGTTCGTCGCGCGGGGCCGCAAGGAGATCGCCGAGTGGGCACTCGGGACCGAGATGAAAGGTCTCGATTCATGGAAGTACCCGTACGTGAAAGTGCTGATCGATGAGCAGCAGGGTGAGGTAATCGGATTCTGGCGCCAGATCGCCGGCGAGACACGCGCCGATGGCAGCCACTACGAGATCGCCGGCACCGGCGGCTCGTGGTTTCGCTACGCGGGGCATTTCCAGTGGAGCTGGCAGCGCGACTTCTTCGACCACGCGAACGCAGGCGCGATCTTCCTCGAGATGCAGAACGATGGTCAACTGAACGAGATCATGCAGGAGCGCGTGCGTCGCGGCTCGAAAATGCCGGGCTGGGTGCGCCGCACCGGGTTCGACTGGTACGAGACGATCGAATAGCGCACGGTGGGCGCACTACCCGCTCGCGCTGCAGGCACTACATCGCCAGCGGGTCACTGGCGCCGCACGAATACGCTGTTGCGCAGGGAGTGGTCGAGACCATTCCCGCGGATTCATTGCGATCGGCTCTCCACCGCCACCTTCCGCGCCAACCAGCTGCGTCTCGCGCTGCGCAAAGGTCTTCTCCGGCAAGTGCTTCATCAACTGCGCGAACAGCAATTGTCTTGCATGCATCGTGTTCCCCGATCGCTTGGCCCGGGGACAATTTGGCAGTCGCCACAGTTGAAATCTAGGACACCCTCATATCGCTCTTACCTGTAATACCTTCAATGAGTTATCAACTTTCAGACAACGAACGTTGGGACAGGCCTGCTCCCGTCTAATTGTCGCCGACCACTGCAGCCGGCACCGTACGCACCGCATCGGCCGCGCTCGCATCGCCGCCGCCCTCTTCGCCAGCCCGCTGCCACGACGGCTGCGTCCGGCGGACTATCTTGCGCAGCATCTGCTTCAGGACATCGATCTCGGTGTATTGCAGATCTGTCACCGCATCCTCTTCGATTGCCTTGGTCATTGCAGCAATGTGCAACACCATCTCCCGACCTGCCTTTGTGAGTTGCACCGAAGGATCCGCCCTCGCCTCGTCCGACAAGGACAACAATCCCCTGCGGGCAAGCCGCCGCAGGTCGGCTCGGGCCACCTGATACCCAGAGATGGCAATCCTGTCTCTGACCTGATTGACGGTACACGGACTGATCAAGGCAACCGCGGCGAGTATGTAATGCTCCGTTTCACTCAGGTTGTGCCGTGCGAGTTCGGGGCGTATGCCAAGCTGCAAGCGATAGTAGGCCTGCACAAGGAGGTAGGTGATGGAGTTGCGCGCCACGCCGGTACTTTCTGCATTCGCCTCCGCTGCAGGCGGCTCCGGCTTTTCCAGGGCAACTGCGTATCGGCCAGCCTGCAGCACCAGGGCGGGTCGCCCGAAATGCTCGAATGCGCTCACCTCGCCGACAAAAATGTCATGATCGCCGCCCTCGTAGCACGAGATGACCTTGCATTGGAACCGCGCCGTACAGCCCTGCAGCAATGGCAGACCTCGCTCGCTGCGATCGAGTGCGAGGCCCCTGAATCGATCCGGCTGCGAGGCGAAGCGCGTCGCCAGCTCGCTCTGCTCGGCCGCCAGAATATGGACCGCAAAGTATCCACTGTCGATGAAGGCCTGACGGCTGCGGAACTTCTTCGCCAGGCTCCACAGCACCATCGGCGGCTCGAGAGACACGGAATTGAAGCTGTTGACGGTAAGCCCCACGTCGGCTCCGCAGGGCGCGCGCGTGGTGACAATGGTGATTCCCGTGGCAAAGGTGCCCAAGGCGGACCGGAATTGCCCTGCATCTACGGCCATCAAGGCTGCTGACGATTCCGGATGAGGCTGTCGGGCATTCGATCGCAAGCCCTTCGACTGAGAACCATGTCAAACCGCTTGATCGTCGGGGTTAAATTCACGGCAAGTTTCCCTCGCGTCACCACCCCGCAACCACATTCATGCGCTCACCGCACTCCTGCGCAGTGACGCAGCGTCTACTTCTCTATCCAGAGAGGTAACGAAGAGAATCCGCCTGCAGGGTAATGTGCTCTCGTGGGCGCCTTGCCCGGCACCATGGCAAAGTTGCTGGTACTGGACAACAGCACCTCCATCAGGATCTGCAATTCAAGGCGCGCGAGCGGCGCTCCTGGACACACGTGTACACCGGCGCCATACAGCAGGTTGCTTGCTGGATCGCGATCGAGGCGGAACTCATCAGGGTCCCCAAAGACTGCTTCATCGCGGTTTGCCGACGCCCAGATGATTGTGATGCGGCTCTCCGTCGTCAACTTGCGTCCGCCGAGTTCGACCTCTTCAACCGCGATACGGCGATTGGAAATCAGCGGTGCATCGATCCGCAGGATCTCGTCGATCGCAGCGGGCAGCAGCACCGGCTGCTCACGCAGCTGTCGTTGCAGCTCCGGCCGCGATGCCAGATATCCAGCCAGGATGCCGATACATGCGGAGATGGTCGAGAGCTCACCGACCGTCCAGTTGCGGATAATGCTGATCAGTTCTGCATCCGTCAGGGGTCGGCCGTCGATCTTCTCGGCGAGCAGGCGCGAAGTCACATCAGCCCGCATGCCCTTGCCCGCTCGCCGCCGGATATCCAGCTGCTCGCGAATATAGCCGTCGAACTCCTGGGCGATACGTGCCATGGCCTCGCGATCCCGCGCCAGGGTGGCCTCCCGGTTCTTGTGGGTCCAGCGGCGCAAAGGCTCGTGCAATACGCTTGACCATCCCATGAAAGCGCACTGGATATGCACCGCAAAATCCTCGGCGAACCGGGTCATCAACTCGACCTCGCCACCGGATGGCAATTCTCGCACCAGTTCCTCGGCTATCCGGCGACAGACCGGGCTGAACTCTGTCATTTGCCGGGGATCGAAGTACGGGTCGATGAGCTTGCGAAAGCCATCATGCACCGGTGGATCCATCCCGTTTGGCACCGACAGGAAGCCCGAAGCCGCATTGCTGAATCGACGATGGTCTGTGAGCACCCGCATCACATCCGCATGACTAAACAGGGACCACTGCAGGTAGTCGCTGTATGCCACCGGGCATCGACGACGCATCCCGTCGTAGACCTTCAACTGATCGTCGAGAACCTCGCGCGCACGTGGATCCCAGTCTGGTGCGGTGCTCATGTCCTCTTCAAAGACATCGCAAGATGTGCTGGTCGTTTGTCGCATGTGGCTCCCGGACGCCAGCCAGCTCACGCTTCCAGGCCATAGAACCTGGCGGCGTTGGCCCAGAGGATCTTGTGGCGTTCCTCGGCGGTAACGTTGGCCAACAGTTTCATGGCCCGTGAGGCATCTTCCGGCCACTCGCTGTTGCCATGGGGGAAATCGGAG
>CAUJHX010000220.1 GCA_963204795.1 Pseudomonadota bacterium
CGGGCGCCACCGTCGCAACCGGCGAAGCGCTGTTTGCCCGCACGGCCGCGCAAACGGCCGCCTGGCTGCTCGCGGACATGCAATCACCCGAGGGCGGTTTCTACTCGAGCCGCGATGCCGACTCGGAAGGGCACGAAGGCCGCTACTACGTGTGGACTCCCGCCGAGGTGCGCCCGCTGCTCGGCGCCGACGAATATGCCGTGTTCGCGGCCCGCTTCGGCCTCGATCGTGCGCCGAACTTCGAGGGTGCCTGGCATCTGCACGCCTTTCGCGACATCGACGGGATCGCGGCGGAACTCGGCGAAAAGCCGGATGCCGCCATGGCGAGAATCGATGCAGCCCGCGCGAAGTTGCTCGCCGTACGCGAGCGCCGCATGCCACCTGCGCGCGACGAGAAGGTCCTGACGAGCTGGAATGCCATCGCCATCCGCGGCCTCGCCGTGGCGGCACGCGCGCTCGGCGAGCCGCGGCTCGCGGAGGCCGCTACGCGCGCGCTCGATTTCCTGCGCGAGCGACTGTGGCGCAATGGGCGGCTGCTCGCCACATACAAGGACGGTCACGCGCACCTCAATGCCTATCTCGACGACTATGCGCTGCTCGCCGATGCGATCCTCGAACTGCTGCAGGCCCGCTGGCGCAGCGAGGATCTCGATTTCGCGCGTGCGCTGCTCGAGGCGATGCTCGAGCATTTCGAGGATCGTGACGCGGGCGGCTTCTGGTTCACGTCGCACGACCACGAGCGGCTGATTCATCGGTCGAAGAGCTTCTCGGACGACGCCACGCCCTGCGGCAATGGCGTCGCCGCGACGGTTCTGCAACGTATGGGGTACCTCCTCGGTGAACCGCGCTGGCTGGCCGCCGCCGAGCGCACGCTGCGCGCCGGATGGAGCGGCCTGTCACGCCAGCCGCAGGCGCATGCCTCGATGCTGACGGCGCTCGAGGAGTACCTCGCCCCGCCGCAGATCGTGATCCTGCGTGGCGACAAAGCCGGAATCGGTCGCTGGCAGCGCGAGCTCGCGCGACTCTATGCACCGCAACGGATCACACTCGCGATTCCGGATGACGCCACGGAGCTCCCCGTCGCGCTCGCCGACAAGACGGCGCACAGGGGCGTCGTGGCGTATCTGTGCCGCGGCAGCACCTGCAGTGCGCCGATCGACGACCTCAGCGTGCTGCTGCGGGATCTGCGACTGGCACTTTCGCCCTGACGGCAACGCCCAGGACCTCGAAACGCGCGCCGCGCAGCAGCGTGCCGCTGCCGATGAACGCGCGGGCCGGAAACGCGCCGCTGAAATAGCTGCGGTAGATGCGGTTGAACGTGTCGTACTGCGAAATGTCGGAGCAGAAAACGGTCACCGACACGAGGTCATCCATGCTGAAGCCCGCGGACTCCACCGTGTGCTTCACGCCGTTCATGACGAGGCGTGCTTCGAGCTCGACATCGGCGGGCGCCTGCTGCGTCTGCGGGTCGAGCCCGAGGTGGCCCGCCACATACAGGGTGTCGCCCACGCGAACGCTGTCACTGAAGGGCAGCGGCGCACCGGGGCGTTCTGCGACGAAGTTCTCGCGATCGGTGCCCCAGGCCGTCGCGCACAGAACGAGGCCCATCAGTCCGCAGATCGCTGTACGCATGGTGCTTTACTCCCCTGATTATCGAAGGTCGAGCTCCCGTCGCAGCGCCGCCGCGAGCTCCGCGAATGCCGCTGCATCGAAAGACGCCGCCTGCGCCCAATCGTACGCCCACGGCTGCGCCGTGCGCAGCGCAGGTGGCTCATCTGCGTAGCGCGGGATCACGTGCGCGTGCAGTGCCGGCTCCACGTTGCCGAAGATCGCATAGTTGATGCGCACCGCGGCAGTTGCGGCGAGCAGCGCATCGCCGAGTCGCGTCATGTCGGCGAGAAACTGCGCGCGTGCCGCGCCTGCGAGCGAGTTCAGCTGCGGCACGACCGGATCGGGCAGCAGCAGCAGGTAGCCGCGCACGAACTGCTGGCCACCGAAGAGCGCCCATCCCGAAGCGAGGCGCGCCAGCACCCGCGGCTCGCGGCCGGCACGGGCTGCGGCAACGTCGCGATGAATGACCGTCTCCGGCGCGGTCGCTGGAACGATCGCGGGCATGTTCAGCCCTGCCAGCTGCGCACGCGCCCGGTGTCGAGGTGAACGAAGTCGGACTTGCGGTAGAAGCCCACGCCGCCCCGCGCGAGCGCGAGCGCGATGTCGCGCACGCTGGCGCAGGAAGCGCCCTTCAGGCGCACATCGATCGCCCGGCCATCCATGTGCAGGCTGCGTCTTGCGACTCCGGCGCTTGCCGCTGCGAGGCGCGCGTTGGTGCCCGATGATCGATAGCCGGATATCACCTCGAAGCGCGCGTCCCGCCCGGCAGCGAGCGCCACGGCCGCCATCTGTTCGTACAGACCCGGGTCGATCGCGTGCCGTTCGTTCGCGCGATGATCGCGCAGCAGATGCTCGAGTCTTGCGAGGGCACCCGGCACGAGGTCGCGACCATCGTGCCACGCCACGCTGAGCGACTCTCCCGTATGGGTGTTCAACAGTTCGATCCAGCGCGGCGTATCGGCTGCAACGGCTGCAAGCGCCACGCGCGGACGCACGAGCACAGCAGCGCCTGTAGCGGCGAGCGAAGCGGCCAGCAGACGCCGGCGTGTCCAGAACGGGTTCGACATCGGAGGGTCCTCTGCCTGGAAGGTTCCAGTAGTCAGGCCCGCTTGGCAAGAGCCGCCTCGCAAGACCCGGATACATCACACATCAGACGCCGCCCGCATCCCCCGGATGGCGGTTCACGGCGACAACGGTCGCGCGCGGGAAGAAATTGAACTCCGACGCACTCGCCCAGGTGTAGGCACCCATCGAGCGACCGACGATCAGATCGCCCGGCCGCAAGCGCGGCAGCATCAGGTTCTCGGCGATCACGTCGATGCTGTCGCAGGTAGGCCCCGCGAGCACCGACGGGAAGCGCTCCTCGCCGCCGCGCAGAGCCTCGACGGGATAGCGGGCGTGGTCGTAGATCTGCCCGCTGTAGGAGCCATAGAGGCCGTCATCGAGGTAGTACCACCAGTGCCCCTCGCGCTCGGCGCGGCCCATTACGCTCGCCACACCGATCGCAGCGGGCCCTGCGATGAAACGCCCCGGTTCGGCGATCACGCGCACCCGGCGCGGCAGCTTCGCGAGCGCCTTGCGCAGTGGGGCGCAGAAGCGGCCGATTTCCGGCGCACGCTGCCCGTAACCGATCGGAAATCCGCCACCGATGTCGAGTGTGTCGAAGGGACCAAGACGCTCGCGGCGCGCCTGCGCGAGAAGGCGCTGGCAGGTCTCGATCGCCTCGAGATGCTTCAGGGCGTTCGGCGCCTGCGACCCGACGTGAAACGAAAGCCCGCGCACGGTGAGACCGAGTTCGCGCGCGCGGCGAGCAAGCCCGGGCAGCGCCTCCGGATCGCAGCCGAACTTGCGCGACAGGTCGCAGACTGCGCCCGGAGCGCGAAACGACACGCGCAGCAGCAACCCCGTTTCGGCGCGGTACGGAATGAATTTCTCGAGCTCGTCGACGTTGTCCGCGACGAACAGGCGCACGCCTGCGTGCAAGGCGTTGCGGATGTCGATGTCACGCTTGATCGGGTGCGTGTGGATGCAGCGCGCCGCGTCGACGCCGAGCCGGGAGACGAGCTGGACCTCGCCGGTGGTCGCGAGGTCGAAGAATCCGCCCTCTTCCCGGATCGTCTCGATCACGGCGGCGTGCGGCAGGGGCTTCAGTGCGTAGTGGAGATCGACGCCCGGCAACGCGCGCGCGAGGCTCCGGTACTGCGCGCGTACGCGTGCACAATCGATGACCAGGAGGGGAGAGCCGAATTCCGCCACCAGCCGGCGGATGTGCTCGGGCGCGAAAGGGTCGATCCAGCGGGGTTGGGGGCGCGCCCGGCGCGATGCCTGCATTTGTGATGCATTGTCGGAAATGCCCGCCTCGCCCGCAAGCGGGGGCCATGCTTTGCTACATTGCCCGGCCATGGAGAGGTCGCCCGCCGCGGAACCACACGCCGAACTGCAGACGCTGTTGTCCTCGCGCGTCGCGCTGATCGCGATCGAGAGCCGCGACGAGACACGTACCCTCGCGCTGCTCCGCGACGCGAGCCTGCGCGCGCGCCGCTCACCCGGTTCAGGAGTGTTCGTGTGGAGCGCGACCGAGGGCCTGACACGCGTCGACCGGGACATGGGTGGCCCGCAGCGTCACCTGATCGAGCCGGGGCAGATGCTGCGACATCTGAAGGCAACGCCGGTGGCAGGCATCTACATCCTGCTCGACTTCCACCCGTACCTCACGGATCCCGTCCACATCCGCATGTTGAAGGACGTGGTGCAGGATCAGGCGATGGTGCCGCGCACCGTCGTGCTCGTCAGTCACGAGATCACATTGCCGCCCGACCTTGCGCCGCTCGCCGCGCATTTTCGCCCCGCCCTGCCCTCCGGGGGCGAGCGGCAGATGATCGTCACGCGCGTGTTCGACGAATGGCAGCGCCAGCACCGCGGCCGCGCACCGCGGATCGACCGTGCAGTGCTCGCGCGGGTGGTCGACAACCTCGCAGGACTCAGCGCGGCCGACGCCGAGCGCCTCGTGCGCCGCGCGCTTTATGACGACGGCGCGATCACCGCCGATGACCTGCGCGCGGTGCAGGCCGGCAAGTACGAATTGCTCAACCGTCACGGCACGCTCGACTTCGAGCCCGACACGGCAGGGTTCGCCGACATTGGCGGTCTCGCGACGCTGCGGCGCTGGATCGAGACGCGCAAGGCCGCTTTCGACGGCAGCGCACCGGGGCTTGACGCCCCGCGCGGGGTACTCCTCCTCGGCGTGCAAGGCTGCGGCAAGAGCCTCGCCGCGCGCGCGATCGCGGGGATCTTCGGCGTGCCGCTGCTGCGCTTTGATTTCGCGGCGCTCTACAGCAAGTGGCAGGGAGAGTCAGAGAAGAATCTGCGCGAGACGCTCGCATCCGCCGATGCGCTCGCGCCGTGCGTGCTGTGGATCGACGAAATCGAGAAAGCCATCTCGAGCAGTGACGGCGACACCGGCGCGGGCAAGCGCCTGCTCGGCACCTTCCTTACCTGGATGGCCGAGCGGCAAGCGGCCGTATTCATTGTGGCAACCGCCAACGATGTGAGCGCATTGCCCCCCGAGCTCATCCGCAAGGGCCGCTTCGACGAGATCTTTTTCGTCGACCTGCCCGATGCGGCCACGCGCGCGACGATTCTCACCATCCACGCGCGCAAGCGCAACATCGTGCTCTCCGATGCCCACGCGCGGGCTCTTGCGGAGAGGAGCGCGGAGTTTTCCGGCGCAGAACTCGAACAGGCGATCGTCGCTTCGCTGTACACGATGCACGCGCAGGACAGGCGCCCCGATGCCGCAGCGATCGCGCGCGAGATCGCTGCAACGCGCCCACTCGCGGTCGTTATGGCCGAGCAGGTGGCAGCGCTGCGTGCCTGGGCGCAGGATCGCACGGTGCGCGCCAACTGAGGGCGTTATCCAAAACCACTCTGCGCGAGATCGGCGATTCGCACGATCATCGCCCGGCGCGGATCGCCGGGCAGATCAGTAAAACCAGACTTTGCATAGAACGCGCGCAGGGCATCATCGAGCGGATGGGTGATGACGCCGAAGCAGCCCACGTCCTTCGACAACGCCACGCTGGTGGTCAATGCATAGAAAAGCAGCTGCCGCGCCATCCCCTGTCCCTGGAAGCGCCGGTCGACGGCCAATTGACCAAGCAGCACCACCGGCAGCACCGCAGGCCGGTCGCGACGCACCTTCCTTGGCAGAAATTCGCGCTCGATCTGGCCGGCGGCGAGCGTGACGTAGCCGACCATCACCGCTGCATCCATCTCGGTGAAAACGGTGGTGCGGGAAATATTGTGGAGCTGGTTGCGCCACGCATGCCGGCGCAACCACAAATTCATCGACTCGCGACCGCAGTCGAAGCCTTCGAGCTCATCATCTTCTGCAAGCGGGCGCGGCGGATTCAGTCTCGCCATGCAGGCCGCGTCCTGGCAAGCTCAGCCAGCGCGGGAACGGACCTGGCGGGTTTCTTCGCCCATGCCTCGAATTTCCGCCAGCTCCCGTCGGGAATGGTCACGACGGGCTGGAAAGTCAGCTCGATTTCGGCAGCTTCAACCGCCCTTCGGCGGATGAAATCGCTCAAATTCGTCTGCGACGCAGTGGCGGCGGCTTCCAGGAGTTCGCGCTCGCGATCGGAGACACGGACGCTGACAGGGGCAAGGCTGCTCATGGGGGTACCAAGGCACGGGTATGTATTACAAGAGCATACCGGCCGTGAAGCTCAACCGCAACTCGCGACGCCCTGACTCTCCGCGTGGTGTGCTCCGACTGCCTTGCTGGCGAGCCAGTGCAGCAACCCATTGAAGCGGTTCCAGGCGGCGACATCCCTGTTTCGATGGACGGCGCAGGCACGGCCGGCGAGCCGACAGGCCTCCTCGACCTCGCCCGCCGCAGCCAGCGCCGCGAGGCTCGCGAGCAGGATATCGTCGAGCGATTCCGATTGCCCGACGGCCGCGTCACTCATCGACGATCCCGAAATGTGCTTTGGCTTCCGGCGTCATCATCTGCGGTGTCCACGGCGGATCGTAGGTCAGGGTGACCTCGGCTGTGCCCACACCGTCGACGGACAAGGCCGCATCGCGCGCGCCGCTCTGCAGATAGTCGGTCGCGGGGCAACCACGCGTGGTCGTCGTCATCGTGATGCGGGCAACGCGGTCGCCTGTCAGCGCGACGTCATAGATGAGCCCGAGATCGACGATGTTGTAGCCCAGCTCCGGATCGATCACCAGCCGCAGCGCATCCCGGATGACCTCCATCGAAGCGCCGCCGGCCGTGCCACTCATGCTTTCGCTCCCTGTGCGGCACCGATGCGGATCAGCACGCGGTAGGTCTTGCCATCAGGTTCGAAACCACCGCGCCAGCAGTGACCGCGCTTGGCAAGCTCCGGAAGCAGGAAGACCGGCTCGCGGCACAGGAGCGCGGCCAGCACCTCGCCGCTCGCCATCGTCTCCGTGGCTGCAAGGATGCGGACCATCGGCTCGGGTGGGTCGAGATCGCGATTGTCCATTTCGCGCACCGGCGCGGGCCAGGCGCCGGCTTCGCCAGAGGCCGCAGGAGCCGCTGCGATCGCATTGCCGGTTGCGCCAGCCGATGGCGTGAAGTCGACCTGCCATTCACCGCCGGTCAGCTCTTTCGCCTCGTGCGTGAAGCCCTGTGAACCGAGCACCCGCAGCAGCGGTGTCGGCTTGAAAGTGGCGAACAGGCGCAGGCCCTGGCCGGGCGCAAGACCCTGCACCGCCCCCATGATCTGCGAAAAGGGCTCGCCGCCGGCGCGCAGCACCGGGCGGACATCGAGTTCGACGAATTCGGTCATGGCGGTCTCCTCAGGTCAACTGGCAACGAAAGTGAACAACAGGCGCGGCTGGCGGGTGCCGGCCGGCAGGCGCAGCGCGGCCTTGACATTGACAAGCCGGCGGGTGCGCACGAGCTCGAGCGCGATGCCGACGCTTCCCAGCAGCATCGCGGCTGCCGCCGCACGAAAGATGAGCGGTGCCCCGAGCAGCAGGCAGAGCGTCGCGACGTCCACGGCGATGAAATGGAGCCAGAACCACTTGGCCGCGCGCGACTCGACGACGAGGTCCTGCACACGCGGTGTCGGCGTCTTGCCGAGCACCGGTCCGTAGCATTCAAGCCACGTCACGAAGGCCACGATCTTGTAAAGCTTGGCAAGCCCGAGTCCCGACAGCCAGCCGAAGCAGACGAGAAACACCAGCGCGCCACTGTGCCGCCCGAAGAGATCGAACGCCGCGCAGACGATCGTCAGCAGCGTTGCGGCGGCCAGATGCGCGAGCGCAATACCCGCCATGCGGCTGTTGAGCTCGATCACGCGACGCACGCGTTTGCGGTAGAGCTGTACGACATCGCGCGCATAGAGCGCGAGGCAGGCGAGACCGATCAGCCCGGCAATCAAGAGCGCCAGATCAGGATTGCCCTGCGCGGCGATGGCCACCGGACCCGCAATGATGACGATCGCGAGTGCCAGCGTTCCGAGACGGAACGTCCAGCGCGTCGGCGCGCCGTCGAGCTCAGGCGACAGCATGAACATCGCAAGCAACCGGTGGCTGACGCCCATCGCGGTGAACGTGAGCCAGCCGCCCAGCCCTGCGATGATGTGAAGTGGGAGACCGCGCGCTTGCAGCTCGCGCAGAAACAGCGTGCGGGTGTAGCCGCCATACCCCAGCGTGAAAATGATGCCTAACGTGACGGCTGCCGCGACGCTGCAGAGGCCAATGGCGACGAACCGTGCCGGCAGATTCAGCGGCCAGGCTGCCGCCAGCGTGCGACCGAGCGTCCAGAGCGCAAGCGCAAAGCCACTGCCGAGCAGCACGCCCGCAGCGAGGAAGCAGTGTGGAATCATCGGCATCAAGCCCGCGAGTTGCAGGAAACTTGCGAGCAGGGCGAGGAGCCCCGCGAGGATGAGCAGGAGGGCCGGGAGCGGCAGGACATTGCTGTAGAGCGGTCCCGCCACCAGCACCGGCACGAACTGGAACAGCGCGCCGCACATGAGAAGACTCAGCCAGCCGACCGTCACGCAATGGACGAGCAACAGCGTCTGCGGCGCGCGCAGCGCGCTCGCCGGATAGCCGACACCGAGCGCCATCAGCGCCTCGGCGGCCAGCAGGAAAAAGACGCCCACACCGAAGTACGCAAGCGTCCAGCGTGAAAGTGTCGCACCCAGCATAGCGGGCTCTCGTGCGGCGGGCTGCGCGCCTGCCGGCGCGCGCTGCCCGCCGCACGCAGGCGCTCTACTGCGGCAATCTGCCGATCTTGACCTTCCAGGCGACAGGGCCCGACTCCAGATAGGCCCAGGAGAACTGCTTCGGGTGCTCGGCCTCGAGCTGATAGTAGAGCGGCTTCGGGTCGTGATCATTCACGAAGACGAACGCACCGCCCGGCTGCAGATTGCCGACGAGTTCGAAGATTTTGGCGTGTCGCTGCACTGGCACGAGATGGCGGATATCGAATTCCTGGATCGCGGATGGCTGGCTCTCGGACATGGATGGCTTCCTTCGTTTACATGGACAACCGACAGCTTTTGTCCAAAAATAGGTATTGTCAATACTTATTTAAGCGCTGCGACAATGTCCTCACCGTCGCCTTGGCGCTTTGCGGGAAAACTTGCCATGACCAGCAACAGCTTTGGTACCCGGGACACCCTGAAGGTCCGCGACACGCGTTACCAGATCCATCGGCTCGATCGCATCGCGACGAAGCACCGCCTGCCCTTCAGCCTCAAGGTGTTGCTCGAGAACCTGCTGCGCACCGAAGACGGTTACCACGTCACGACCGGGCAGATACGGGCCCTCGCCGACTGGCAGCCGACAGCGGTGCAGTTGCGGGAGATCCAGTTCACGCCCGCGCGTGTCCTGATGCAGGACTTCACCGGCGTGCCCTGCGTCGTGGATCTCGTTGCGATGCGCGATGCCATCATCGCGCTGGGTGGCGACCCGAAGCGAATCAACCCGCAGGTCGCGAGCGAACTCGTGATCGACCATTCCGTCATCGTCGATGCCTTCGGCCGGCCCGACGCCTTTGCCATCAACGCCAATCTCGAATTCCAGCGCAATGCCGAGCGCTATCAGTTGCTGCGCTGGGCCCAGCACGGCTTCGACGCCTTCAAGGTGGTGCCGCCTGACACAGGCATCTGCCATCAGGTGAATCTGGAATACCTGGCGCGCGTCGTGTTCACCCGTGAGGGGCCCGATGGTGTGCAGGCTTACCCCGACACCCTCGTCGGCACCGATTCGCACACGCCCATGGTGAACGGCCTCGGTGTGCTGGGCTGGGGGGTGGGCGGCATCGAAGCAGAGGCCGCAATGCTCGGCCAGCCGATGAGCATGCTCATACCCGAAGTGGTCGGCATCAAACTCCGCGGTGAATTCCCGCCCGGCACCACGGCCACCGACCTCGTGCTCACCGTGGCCGAACTGCTCCGCAAGACCGGCGTCGTCGGCAAATTCGTCGAGTTCTACGGCGAAGGCGTGGCTCGCGTGCCGCTGGCCAATCGCGCCACGCTCGGCAACATGAGCCCCGAATACGGCGCCACCTGCGCGATCTTCCCGATCGATGATGAGACATTGTCCTACCTGCGCCTCACCGGGCGGTCCGATCACCAGATCCGCCTCGTCGAGGCCTACGCGAAGGAGCAAGGCCTGTGGCATGACCCAACGCACGAGGCCGACTACTCGCAGACGCTCGAACTCGACCTCGGCAAGCTCGAGCCTTCCATCGCCGGGCCCAAGCGACCGCAGGACCGCATCCCGGTGCACGTTGTGCCGGCAACAGTGAGTGCGCTGCTCGAGGGTGATCCCTATGACAAGGCCTTGCTCGAGGGACTCGACGAAGCGATCGATGAATCTTTCCCCGCGAGCGATCCGGTTTCCGTCGGCTCCGCGCATGCCACCGAACCACCGCACGCACCCGTGCAGCAGACATCCATCCGCAGATGGCCCTCGAAGCCTGTAAAGGTGAGCCTCTCCGACGGCAACCGTTTTGAGCTCGACAACGGGCATGTGGTCATCGCCGCCATCACTTCGTGCACCAACACCTCGAACCCCTCGGTGATGGTCGGCGCGGGCCTGCTCGCCCGGCACGCCGTCGAAAAAGGACTGCAACGCCAGCCGTGGGTCAAGACCTCATTGGCACCGGGGTCGCGTGTGGTGACGGATTATCTCGACCGTGCGGGCCTCTCGCCTTTTCTGGACAAGCTGGGCTTCAACCTCGTCGGCTATGGCTGCACCACCTGTATCGGCAACTCCGGCCCGCTGATCCCCGAGATCGCGGCGGCGGTGGAGCAAAACCGGATCAACGTCAGCGCGGTACTGTCCGGCAATCGCAACTTCGAGGGCCGCATCCATCCGCAGACGCAGATGAACTTCCTTGCCTCACCGCTCCTCGTGGTGGCCTATGCACTCGCGGGCTCCCTGCGCATCAACCTGCTGCGCGACCCGCTCGGAACGGGGCACAACGGCGCACCGGTCTACCTGCGCGACATCTGGCCTGCCACGCGGGAGATCCAGCATGTCATCGGGGAGTGCGTGCGAGCCGAAATGTTCAGCAAGGGCTACAGCGACGTGTTTGCCGGAGATGACAACTGGCGCGCGCTCAAGGTTCCCGCAGGCGATGCCTTCGAGTGGAGCACGGATTCCACCTATGTGCGCCAGCCGCCCTACTTCGATGGCCTCACGCGCGAGCCAGCACCGCTCGCGGATATCAGCAGTGCGCGCGTGCTGGCGAAGCTCGGCGACTCGGTGACCACCGACCATATCAGTCCCGCCGGCTCGATCAAGGCGGACTCGCCGGCCGGCCAGTACCTCACGGCTCACGGCGTCGCGCGCCAGGATTTCAATTCCTATGGCTCCCGGCGCGGCAACCACGAAGTGATGATCCGCGGCACCTTCGCCAACATCCGCCTGCGCAATTCTCTGGCGCCCGGCACCGAAGGCGGCTTCACCCGCGACTTCACGCAGGCAGGCGCGCCCGTCGCCACCATCTACGATGCCTCGGTCAACTACCTCAAGGCCGGCACGCCGCTCGTGATCCTTGCGGGGACGGAATACGGCTCAGGATCATCGCGCGACTGGGCCGCCAAGGGCACGATGCTGCTCGGCGTACGTGCCGTCATCGCCGAATCCTATGAACGCATCCATCGCTCCAACCTGATCGGCATGGGCGTATTGCCGTTGCAGTACAGACAGGGCGAGAACGCTGCACAACTCGGGCTGACGGGAGAGGAGACTTACTCGATTACCGGCCTCGCCGGATCCTCCGGAAAAGTGTCCATCGTGCGCGTGCGCGCCGTCGATGCGCGGGGCCAGGCGAAGGAGTTCGACGCCGTGGTGCGCATCGACACCCCCGTCGAGACCGACTACTACCGCCATGGCGGGATCCTCCCGTACATGGTGCGTCGACTGCTGGTCAGCGCTCCTGAACCCGGGATCGCCAGTGTTCAGGGCGTCGCGAGCAATGCGCGACAGCGAAAATGACGACGCCCTCGGGACCGGGCCGATACACCACAGCAAAAGGGAAACCCCTGGTGAAGACACGCCGGGTGCCCCCTGAGAACGGGGAACCTGCGAGCGGAAACGCAATCGCGCGCTTGATGGCTTCCTCGACCGCGACCGCGAATCGGGCACCCAGTCCTGATTCTCTATCGTTGTAGTAGGCCACCTCCGCGAGGAACTCGCGTCGGGCTGGCGCGAGAAAGCGTGCCTGTTTCACCGTGAGAGGCGGCGCGCCTCAGCGAACACATCCTCAGCGGGATACGCTGGGATTTCACCCCGATCGAACGCCGCAGCGCGTCTCTCGATCTCCTCGGACCACGCTGACTCGATTTCAGAGAGAGGCGCATGCAGAGACTCGAGCATCAATTCCGCGAGCCTTGCACGCTCCTCGGCACTCAGCATACGAGCCCGCTCTGCAATTTTCTCCAGGGAATTCGACACGCAACACCTCCTGAGCCGCGGTCTGGAGTCTACGCCTGCCCTGCTCCCACGTCCCGAACCACTCCTTCGAAATCCGGGGGACGCCCTCCTGCGCGATGAGGTGCATCCTGAGAATCTCCCCGGCAAGGATGTCGGTTCCGGGCACAAGGAGCACTGCCAGGCCCCAGTTCATCGCCTACCTCGGCTTCGACGGCACCTGCGCGGAGGCCATGCGTTTCTACGAGAAGACCTTCGGCGGCAAGCTCGAAGCGCTCATGAGGAACTCGGAAATGCCTGGGGCAGGAAATATGCCGCCCGCTGAAGGCAATCGCATCATGCACGCCAACTTCGTGCTGCACGACGGCTCGTCGCTGATGGCCGGCGATGCCCCGAGTGGGCAGCCGGCGGCAACGCGATCATGCCTTTGCAGGAGACGTTCTGGGCGGAGCGCTTTGGGATGCTGACAGACCGCTACGGCACGTCGTGGGCGATCAACGGCGGGCCGAAGCCGATGCAGACCCGTTATTCAGGCAGAGTAGCGCCCGAGCCGCCCATTTCCTTCGGGATGTCCTTGAACTTGGGCAGGCCGTCCTTCATCGGCAGTCGCGTTTCCTGGTAGTGCACGTGCACGCCGGCCTCATGGCGGAAGCCCGGAATCACCGCCGCGTAGACATCGACG
>CAUJHX010000221.1 GCA_963204795.1 Pseudomonadota bacterium
GCGCTCGAAGAGGTCGCCGGCACCGGGCGGCGCGCGGTAGGTTGAGGGAGCGCGGGCGACGGGCGACGGGCGACGGGCGACGGGCGACGGGCGACGGGCGACGGGCGACGGGCGACGGGCGACGGGCGAGAGGGCTCGCGCGCGGCGGAAAGGTTCCCGCATTTCTGCCCACTTGCCGCGCATTTTCGATGCGTCGTTCCCGAAAATCTGACCGCTTGATCATGCTTTCGCCGGCGGAGCACGACCACCATGTCGCTTGAAGTACGCCAAGTCACTCTCGCGGAAAAACCCCGGATGTTGAGAGCCAGCGCGCGCAACCCGTCAGCGCAATGCGACCGCACCGCGCAAGCTGGTGATGCTGCTGCGGGCACCGAGACGACCAAGCCAACTCTCTTGCCCGTAGCGCGTAGCGCGTAGCGCGTAGCCCATCGCGCGCCGCGCGTCAGGCCCGCCCCGCATTCGAATCCGTGGGCGTGTGGAAATACTCGCTCTCGCCCGCGAGTTCCTCGAGCAATCGCTTGAGCTCCGCCATCCTCCCGGTCGCGGTACTGATCGGCATGCAGTCCTGGCAGCGTGGATCGCCGCAGGGCTGGCGCGAATAAAGCCAGTACTGCACCGCTCCCGCAAGCAGGCCGTCTGCGATGTCCCAGAGATCGGCGTCCTTGTCCTTGTCCGCAATCTTGTTGCCGAGGTCGACGGCCTTGCTGAAGGCCGCGTCGAAGCTGTTGCCGAGGTCACTCATGCGGGCATTGTAACCTGCGTATCGCGATCCCGCTGACGGCGACCAAAATGGGCTCGCCCGACTCCTGCCCTCAGAATGTCTGCATGCCGATCCACCATGCTCCTGCAGCGAACAGTGCCGAAGCCGGAATCGTGAGGACCCAGGCGAGCACGATGTTTCCCGCGATGCCCCAGCGCACGGCCGAAGTGCGCTGCGCCATGCCGACGCCGACAATGGCACCCGTGATCGTGTGCGTGGTCGACACCGGAATACCGAATGAAGAGGCACCGAAGAGTGTCAACGCCCCGGCCGACTCCGCGGCGAAGCCGCCGACGGGACGCAACTTCGTGATGCGCTGGCCCATTGTCTTGACGATGCGCCAGCCGCCAAAGAGCGTGCCGATCGAGATGGCCGCATAACAGCTGACGATGACCCAGACCGGCAGGTGATCGCGCGTGGTCGTGCCCGCTGCGATCAGCAGCAGCCAGATGATGCCCATCGTCTTCTGCGCATCATTGCTGCCGTGACCCACACTGTAGAGCGCGGACGAGACGAGCTGCAAGCGTCTGAACACCCGGTCCACCCGATGTGGCGGGACGCGCAGGCATATCCAGGACACGGCGACTTTCCATATCGCGCCAAGCAGCACTCCCAGCATTGGAGCCGCGACGATGAATACCGAGATCTTGATGATGCCGGGCGCGAGCAGGGGGGCGGTGCCGGCCTTCGCCATCGCGGAGCCGATCATGCCGCCGATCAGCGCGTGCGAGGAGCTCGAGGGAATGCCGTAGTACCACGTGATCACGTTCCAGGCGATGGCGCCGACGAGTGCGCCGAAGATCACGTGATAGTCGACGAAATCAGGATCGACGATTCCCTTGCCGACGGTCGCGGCGACCTTCAGGTGGAATATTCCGATTGCGACGAAGTTGAACATCGCAGCCCAGGCGACTGCCTGGTAGGGCTTCAGCACGCCCGTCGACACGACGGTGGCAATGGAGTTTGCCGCGTCGTGGAAACCGTTCATGAAGTCGAACAGCAACGCGAGCACGACGAGGAAGGCCAGCGTCGTCAGGAGGATCTCGCCGTTCATCGTCAACCGTTCTCGAGCACGACGCCTTCGATCACGTTCGAGACATCCTGACACTTGTCCGTCGTCGCCTCGAGCAGCTCGTAGACCGCCTTCAGCTTGATCAGCTGACGGTCATCGCGCTCGTCGCGGAAGAGCTTCGAAATGGCAGAACGCATCACGCGGTCGGCGTCGGATTCGAGGCCGTCGATGTCCTCGCTGATCTTCAGAATTTCCTTGGCGTTCTTCATCGACGAGAGCAGCACGACGGCGGACTGCACGCGTTCGCAGCAGATCTGCACGAGATTGGCGAGGTGGATCGCCTCGGGGGTCAGGTGCTGGATGTCATAGAGCACCAGCGACTCCGCGGTGTCCTGGATCAGGTCGAGGATATCGTCCATGCGCGAGATCAGCCGATGGATCACATCCCGGTCAAAGGGAGTGACAAAGGTCTTGTGAAGCAGCTCGACGGCGTCGCGCGTGACCCTGTCGGCCTTGTGCTCGATCTCCTCGATACGGCTGATGCGGGCACCCCGCCCGAGGACATTGTCATACTCCTGCAGCAGTTCGAACAATTCGCGTCCACCCTGCACGACAAGTGCTGCGTGATTGTTGAACAGCGTGAAGAACTGGCCCTCACGTGGCATCAGGGCGGAAAACAGGCTCATCAGGGCACTCCGGTCGCTCTGTGGCGGTCCGTACTCGGGGTTTTCGCGGCGGGATTATTGCACAGCCCGCACAGGAAGCGCGGGTCGCGTTATCGTGCGGGGATGACCCGGATCGCCCTGCTCGATGCCCACCTTGCCTTTGGCCTCCTGCCACTCCTCGACGACGCCAACCTGACCATCGCGACGGGAGAGCGCATCGGCCTGATCGGACGCAACGGCACGGGCAAGTCGTCCCTGCTTGGAGTGCTCGCCGGTCGGCAGTCGCTCGATGAAGGCGAAGTACGCCGGCGCGACGGTCTCGCGATCGCGTTTGTCGAGCAGGAGCCTTCTCTACCGGATGCAGCAAACCTCAGCCTGAGCCTCGCCCTGCGGGGCGCCTTCCCGGCATCAGGCGACGAGGCCCGCCATGCGCTCGACGTGCGCCTCGTTGCCCAGCTTGATCGCTTCGGCCTCACGCCGGATCGCGCGATCGCCGATCTCTCGGGCGGCGAACGCAAGCGCGCCGCGCTCGCCCTCGCCTTCGCGCTCGAGCCCGACCTGCTGCTCCTCGACGAGCCCACCAATCATCTCGATATTGCCGGTATAGAACAGCTCGAACAGCTTGCAGTGCGCGTCCCCGCGCTGCTCGTCGTGACCCACGACCGCCGCTTCCTCGACCGTGTGGCGACCCGCATCATCGAGCTCGATCGTGGTGTGCTGCGCTCTTATCCAGGCAATTTCGCGGCGTACGAGCACGCCAAGTCGCAGGAGCTTGCTGCCGAAGCGGTCGCGAACCGGCGCTTCGACAAGTTCTGGAAGCAGGAAGAGGCCTGGATCCGCCAGGGCGTCGAAGCACGCCGCACGCGCAACGAGGGACGCGTGCGCCGGCTCGAGCAGCTGCGCATGGACCGCACTGCGCGCCGCGAGCGACTCGGCGATCTGCGTTTCTCGCTCGACGCAGGCGGGCGCTCCGGCAAGCTGGTCGTGGAACTCGAAGGGGTCGGCAAGCGCTTTGGCGCGAAGACGATTGTGCACGACCTTACGATGCGTATCATGCGCGGTGATCGTGTCGGTCTCATCGGCCCGAATGGTGCCGGCAAGACGACCCTGCTGCGACTGATGCTCGGCGAAATGGCTCCCGACACAGGCACGGTGCGAACCGGCACGAATCTGCGCATCGCGTACTTCGACCAGCTGCGGGTACAACTCGATCCGGAGCGAACCGTGGCGGATACGATCAGCCCCGGCTCCGACTGGGTTGAAGTGAACGGCGCGCGCAAACACGTGACAGCCTATCTTGCCGACTTCCTTTTCCCGTCACGGCGCGCCCGCTCGCCGGTGCGCATGCTCTCAGGTGGTGAACGGCATCGACTCCTCCTCGCGCGCCTGTTCGCGCAACCCGCGAACCTGCTCGTGCTCGACGAGCCGACCAACGATCTCGACATGGAATCGCTCGAATTGCTCGAGGAGACGCTCCAGGGATACGCGGGCACGCTCCTGCTCGTGAGCCACGACCGCGCGTTCCTCGACAACGTGGTGACGCAGACGCTTGTCGCCGAGGGCGACGGCCAATGGCGCGAGTATGTGGGTGGCTACAGCGACTGGCTCGCGCAGCGCGCAGCGCCAACAGCCGCGAGCGCCTCCTCCACCCCGGCCCAGGCGGAGATCCGTGAACGCAGCCGGCGTCGCCTCTCCTTTCGCGAGCAGCGCGAACTGGAGGATCTGCCGGCCGCGATCGAGACGCTCGAGCAGGAGAAAGCCGCGCTCACCGCCGCGATGTGCACACCAGACTATCACCGCACGCCGCCCGAGCGGATGCGTGTCGATGCGGAGCGGCTTGCGACGATCGACGCAGACATCGATGCGGCAATGACGCGATGGGAGGAACTCGAAGGGCGAAGGGCTTAGGGCAGCGGGCAGCGGGCAGCGGGCAGCGGGCAGCGGGCAGCGGGCAGCGGGCAGCGGGCAGCGGGCAGCGGGCAGCGGGCAGCGGGCAGCGGGCAGCGGGCAGCGGGCAGCGGGCAGCGGGCAAGAGGGTACGCGCGCGCCGGAAAAGTTCCTGCATTTCTGTCCATTTATTGCGCATCTTCAGTGCGTCGTTACCGAGCATCTGGTCGCGTGATTGTGCTTTTGCGGCTGATGCCCCACGGCGATGCGGGCCTACCGAAGGCTCGATGCCTATCGAAGCGCCGAGCAACTGGTGATCGACACCCACTGCTGCACGGGCCACCGTACAACTCGAGAAGCGCTATTGGTCTGCGGGCGCAGATGCGTGCCGCCGCCTTCTCGATCGCGAGCAACATTGCCGAAGATTCGGCGCGCACCACTGACCCTGATTTTGCCCGCTTCATCGAGATGGCATCGGGCTCGGCCCGCGAACTCGAATGCCAGATCGCGCTCGCGGAAAAGCTCGGACTGATGAGAGCCAGCGCGCGCGACGTGTCAACGCAATGCAATCGCACGACGCGCATGCTCGTGAACCCGCTACGGACACTGAGAACACCAAACCAACGCTCTTGCCCGCCGCTCGCCGCCCGCCGCCCGTAGCCCGAAGAAAAACGCCCCGGCAGATTTCTCCACCGGGGCGTGCAATCAAGGCGACCTGCCCGATCAGTTCTTCTGGACCGCTATCGCGTCGGCCTCGAGGCCCTTGTTCGCACTGCGATAGAAGAACAGCAGGCCATCCTGCGACGGCGACGCGGCGTCACCACCCGGTACCGCCATCACGGTGAGCGTGGCAAGCCCGAATGGATCCACCCC
>CAUJHX010000222.1 GCA_963204795.1 Pseudomonadota bacterium
AGAAGCTGTCGCAGCGTCGCGCCGAGTCGGTGCGCCAGTATCTGATCGGCAAGGGCCTGCCCGCATCGCGGCTTGACGCCATCGGCAAGGGCGAGAGCAACCCGATCGCGGACAATGCGACAGCCGAGGGCCGTGCGCAGAATCGTCGCGTGCTGCTCGTGCGCACGAGCCGATAAGACGTTTCGTCATTGCGACGAAGGCCCGGCGCCGCGAGGCGCCGGGCCTTGTTTGTTTCGGAACGCCGCGGATCAGCCCCCGATGGTGGGTACCGACAAGCTTCGGCAGATCTTCTCAGCAAGTCGATTTGATATTTCGTTGTGCCGCGGCACAGCTTCGACCGCACCTGTACTCGGGTTGCACCAGAGCGAGTGTGCAGCACCCTCCCGCTTCAGGAAGCAGCCATGGCGCCGGGGGTGCCGTACGAGGGCACCCCGCTTCACGACACGGTGACCGTCTCGCGCACGGCGCTGCGCGGCAAGCCGCGCAGCGCATCCTGGCGCCGATCTTCAAGCATCAACTTGATAGCGCCAGCTAGGCTCTTGCGAGCAGCGGCTTTCGTGCGGCCCTGCCCGTTTGCACCCGGAACCTCCGGAGAATACGCAATGAACCACTTGCCGTCCCGCTCGATGATGGCCGTAAACTCGTTGCGCATGCTGCAAGCATACCTCGAGCGCCTCGAGCCGCGCCCACGCGGGCCTGACCGATGGCGGCAACACTGTATGGATCAGCTGCGTACGTGAATTTCGGCAAGCCGGAAGTCGATCGAGAACGTGTCCATTGCTCCGAGCACGTCCATTCCGATGATGAGCGCCGGCGTATCCGCGAGCTCCCACACGTCGAAGATGTGGAAATCGCCGAAGGTCACGACAACGTGGCGGAACACGGTGCTGTCCATCGTGATATCCGGTGCCGCTGCGACCTCGCCAATCATTGTCGCCTCGGTCGTGCCATACACCGTCGCCTGCGCGTGCGCGTCGGCGCGCAGCGCGTCCTGCAACGCACGATTGCCGAGTGTTTTCTGGGCACCGGTGTCGATCACTGCGAGCGCCCGCACGCGACCGATGCGCACGTGGGCGCCCAGCAGCCCACCCACGACGCGGTCGGCGCGAATTCGCAGTTCATCGGCGTGCGCGAAGCGCGAGCGCGAGATCGTGACGAGGTCACGCCTGAAGTCGACGATCAGGCGCTGGTCGCGCAGGCCGGCGATCCCGAGGATCCCGTCGGCACC
The DNA here is from genome assembly GCA_963204795.1 of Pseudomonadota bacterium. Classification (GTDB taxonomy): domain Bacteria; phylum Pseudomonadota; class Gammaproteobacteria; order Steroidobacterales; family Steroidobacteraceae; genus CADEFQ01. Next base: position 1,229 of record CAUJHX010000222.1, read on the forward strand.
GCTGATCAGGTGCGACTCGACCACCGGCACCTGCTGGTCGTCGAGCACGAGGTCGCCGGCGCGCATGCGCTCGATGGTGACGGCGGGAACCGTGGCACTGCCGGTCACGCCGTTCAGGACGACGGTGGGCGCTGCAGCGGGATCGAGCCCCAGGCGCCGCGCGACATCTGTCGTGATGGTCGTGCGGTTCGCGCCCGTATCGACCAGCATCCTGAAGGGGCCCAGGCCGTTCAAGGTGACCGGCACCAGGATGCGCCCGATACGATCGAGCGTCGTCGGAGTGGCGAAAGCCGGCTCTGCACCGGCAACCGGCACGGGCCCGGTGGAAGCGGGAATGAAGGGTGTGGCGAGCGTCCCCGCAAGCGCCAGTGCCAGAGCTGCCTCGCGCTTCATACGATCAGTATGGGCGTCGCTGCAACGGGCGGCAATGCAGTCCGTCGCAGCGGCACAGCGATTCGCCGCGCTATTTGACGCGCTTCACCTTGATCGAGCGGTTGCGGGGTCCGACCAGGAAGAATGAGCCGAGCGCGCCCGGCTTGAGCGTGACATCGTCACCCGTCTTCAGCGGCAGACTGTCACCCGTCGGGAGCTGCTGCCACACCTGCCCGTTGTCGAGCGTGACGACAAGTTCCCCGCCCGGACGTGTCGTGATCGCCTCGACTTTGCCCGCCAGCTTCTCAAGCTTCGGCTCCGCGACCTGGCCTCGCTCCTCGATGTCGCGCTTGAGATCTCCGCGTGCGCCGAACTTCTCCTCGGGCGTGAGCGGTGGCGCAGGCGGCGGCAACGCCATGAGGCGGGCCATTTCGGCGTCGAAGCAGGCGAGACGGCGCGCGTCATCACTTTCCGCGACACACGTCTTGAATGCGGCCGGCACCGCTTCCGGCTGGGCAGCCGGCGCGGCGCTGATGAATGACACCGCCGCAGCGATCCCCGCAAGCGCAGACAGTCTTCCCATGGTCAGATCTCCCACTGCGGCTTCGTGCCGCTGTGCGCGTCGATCGCCTCGAAGAGGCTGACGACGAGCGAGCGCTCCTCGTCTGTGAGCTCCGGGCGCCAGATGTCGAACAGCAGGATCACGCGCGTTTCCCGGCTGTTGTTCCAGGCCTCGTGCTCGATCGTGTCGTCGAATGCCCAGGCCTTGCCTTCGCGCCAGTCGCGCACGTCGTTGCCGACACGGAACGTACACCCTGCCGGGACGATCAGCGGCAGGTGACAGATGAGCCGCGTGTTGACGAGGCCATTGTGCGGCGGGATGTGCATGCCGGGCCGCAGCATCGAGAAGAGGACGGATGGCGAGCGGTTCGGCACGACCGCGAGCGGCGCATTGCGCAGCGCGCGCATCGTCTCCGGGCAGCGAGCGGCGTTCTCCGCCACGACTTCGCCGTTCTTCCACAGGAAGAACGCGCTCCAGTCGGGGTTGTTGAGCATCCCCTGCTGGGTCTTGCGCGGGCGATTGGCGTCGCCGGTGACGTAGGGCGAGAACGCGCCCTCCACCTTCATCACCTCGAGCAGTTCGGCGCGGATTGCATCAGTCGCCGCCTCCACTTCGTCGAGCCAGGGGAAGAGCTCCCGGGCATAGAACTGGACCTGCGGCAGCTCGGGAAAGTAGTAGTACTTCGGCTGCTGCACATAGACCTGCTTCTCGCCGAGCACCATCTGGAGCGATTGCGCGAACCGGGAGCTCGAGCGGCGCGGATCGAAGCCTCGCGCAGCGAGTTGCGAGCGCAGCCAGTCCTTGTACTGCACCGCATATTGCACGCAAATTTCCTCGGCGCGGCGCAGGTCCTGCACGAGATCGGCGGGCAGTTCGCCAGCGGGAGGCGCAGTCTGCACTGCCCGCTGGTAGAAGGCCGACGCCGAGCGGGCATCGCCCTTGGCCGCAAAGTAGTTGGCCTTGAAGAGGAGCCCCCGCGTGTGCCGCGGCTCGGCGGCGAGCAGCCGGTCGACCGCCCCGACCATGCCGGGCTCGTCGCCGAGCAGGCGGCAGGCGTGGGCGAGGCCGAGGAGCACAAGGCCATCCGCACGCCCCCCCTCGAGCATGCTCAAGTAGAGATCACGGGCCTCCCGCGCATTGCCAGCGCGCATCGCGGAGAGGGCTGCCTCGAGATCCGGGCCCGCAGTCGTCGTGTCCTGCATGCTTCCCATTGTTGCCGACCGGGCGACCGGCGGCAAAGCCTTGTATAGTTCCGGCGCATGAGCACGTCGGCAGAGGGAGCCGCGAGCAACCAGGCGGCAGTACGGGCGATGGCGGCCGGAGACTTCGCCGGCGCCGAAGCTGCCT
>CAUJHX010000223.1 GCA_963204795.1 Pseudomonadota bacterium
CCATGCTGAAGAGCGGCCCGACGTACATCGCGCCGAGCGCATAGAAAGGGATGAAGCAAACGAGTGACTGCGCCGGCCGCGGCAGCAGCGTGAAGCCGACGAGGAAGGGAAGAGCGATGAGCGCCTGCAGCGCCGGCAGCCTCATGTACCAGCGCGCATCACGCGCCCCCATGCGATCGGCGAGTCGTCCGCCGAACAGGGCGCCGAAGCAGCCGGCGAGCCCGATGATCCAGCCGAGGCTGACCCCGATCTCCGACATCGACATGCCGTGCACGCGGGCGAGAAAAGTAGGTCCCCAGGTGATCACGCCGTAACCGGAGAGCGACTGGAGCGATGATCCGAACGCGATGAGCAGGAAGGCGCGCCGGCCGATGAGGAATCGCAGCACCTCTTTCAGCGGCACGCTCGCCGCCGCGGCCGTGCGCTGCTCGGAGGCTCCGCGCGGGAGTTCGCGCACCGTGAGCGCCACCACCGCGGCCAGCACGACGCCGGGCAAGCCCACGATGTAGAAGGCCGTCCGCCAGTCGTAGCGGGTCACGAGCCAGCCACCCGCGAGGAAGGCGAGTGCCGAGCCCAGGTACACACCACAGGCGTACACGGAGAGTGCCGTCGCGCGTTTCTGCGGCGGGAAATAATCCGCAATCAGGGAATGGGCCGGCGGATTGCCGCCCGCCTCGCCGACGCCCACCATCACCCGGATGAGCGCGAGCTGCACGAAGCTGCGCGCGAGGCCCGAGGCGGCCGTCATGGCGCTCCAGAGCGTCAGCGACACCGCGATGATCGCCTTGCGCGAGGCACGATCGGCCAGGCGTGCGATGGGAATGCCGGCGAGCGTATAGAAGAGTACGAACGCGAAGCCGGTGAGGAAGCCCATCGCGGTGTCCGAGACACCGAACTCCTTCTTGATGGGCTCGATGAGCATCGCCAGCAGCTGGCGATCGACGAAACTCACGACGTACACCAGCGACAGGATCGCCAGTACGTAATGCGAATACCGCGCTGAAACGAAAGGGGAGGAGCGCGTTGCCGCGCCCCTCCCCTCCGTGTCGGCCGGTTCCGGCAAAGCGAGCTTTAGAACTCGTAGATCATGTCAACGCCCACCGAGCGCGGCGGCCCGAACTGCGCGCTGATCACGCCGAGGTTGGTGGTCGAGAGCCGGTAGATCTCGTCCGTCAGGTTCTTCGCCCACACCGCGACGCGGAACGAGCCCTGCGGTGCCGGGATCTCGGCGAGCTGCAGGCGGGCGTTCCAGACGTCGTAGCCCGGCGAGAGTGTGTTGGCGATCGGACCCGCGTAGAACTCTGCCTGTTTGCGGAAATCGACGTTCAGCAGGAAATCGCCGATGGGCAGGTGCGGGAAGGCGTACTCGACGCCCGCGCCGACCTGATAACGCGGCGTGTTCTGCATGTGCCGCACGGCCTGAAGTTCGACTCCGTTGTCGATGTAGGACTGGTAGTCCCCGTCGAGCCACGAGTAGTAGAGATTGGCAGTGAGGCCGCGGGCCAGCACCGCGGCGCCTTCGAGCTCCACGCCCTTCACGACGGCACTGCCCGCATTCAGCGTGTCCGTGAAGATCGGCGGCGTGCGGGCCTGGTCCACCTGCAGGTCGGTGTACTTGTTGTGGAAGGCTGCAAGGTTCACGCGCAGGCGCTTCTCCAGCAGATCGGACTTGAGACCGATCTCGTAGGCCTTGACGTCTTCCTGATTGAAGCCGGGACCGAAGAAGGCCGGGGTGCTCTGGGTGTTGAAGCCACCTGCCCGATAACCGGTGGTGTACTTCGCATAAGCGTTCACATGGTCGGTGAAGGCGAAATCGATCGTGAAGGCGGGGTTGAAGGAGTCGAAGTCCCGATCGCCCGCGACCACCGTTCCCTGGGGAACTCCCGGGCTGAGATTGGTGCGCAGGTAGGTCTTGACTGCCTGGCGCGAGTCTTCCGTGTAACGCAACCCGACCGTGAGCCCGAGGCGATCATCGAGCACCGGGGGAGTCCAGGTGACCTGGCTGTAGATGGCCTTCGAACTGCCCTCGGCCTGCACCAGGAACTCGTCGACCGCCAGGCCGCCCGCAAAGCGCGAGGCGAGCTGCTCATGGGCGGATTCGTCGAAGTAGAAGAGGCCCACGGCGTACTTGAGACGATCGCTCAGGGTATCGCCGACCAGCTGCAGTTCCTGGGAGAACTGGTGCTGCGCCTGGGTGTTGTCCTGGGTGAAGATGTCGACGAAATTCATGTTCGTCCGGCTATCGAGGTCGCGATAGGCGCTGATCGACTTCAACGTCGCACTGCCGAGTTCCCAGGTGACCGTCAGGTTGTGACCCGAGACTTCCGTGTCGCTTGGATTCAGGCCCCGGATGCGGTTGGCCGATTCCTGGCGGCCCGGAACGGCGGAGGGACCGGCGATGATCTGGTAGAAGTGGTTGCCGAAGATCATCTTCGAACTGTCGAAGGCGTAATCGAAAGTGAGGTTCTCGGTCGCCTCGAAGCGCAGCGCCGCGCGTGCTGCCTCCTTCTTCCGGTCTTCGTTGAAGTTGATCTGGTTCGGCAGGGCCGTGTTGAGGTTCTCGACCCAGCCATCGTTCTCGGTGCGCATGTAGGCCACGCGCGCGAACAGCCGGTCGGTGATCGGCGCATTGATGCGCACACGGCCCGAGCGCAGATCCCAGCTGCCGGCGGTCAGCTGCGCCCCGATGGAGAAGTCGTCATCGGGCTTCTTCGTGATGAAGTTGATGGCTCCGGCCGTCGTGTTGCGACCCCACAGGGTGCCTTGAGGACCGCGCAACAGTTCCACACGCTCGAGGTCGGCAATGTCCACGGCCAGACCGACGCCGCGACCGACGGGCACACCGTCGATATAGATGCCGGTGGCCATGTCCTTGGTGATCTGGGCGTTGAGATTACCCATGCCGCGAATGAAGAGGTTCGGCGCCACGCGCGTTCCGGCGAACGGCGCGAGATTGACCGAGGGGGCCTTGTTCAGCAGGTCCATCACGTTCGTCACGCGCTGCGTCTCGAGCTGCTGCGCCGAGAATGCCGTGATCGCGATGGGGGTCTCCTGCAGCGACTCTTCGCGCTTCTGCGCGGTGACGATGACTTCCTGGAGGACTTCGGCGGAGGCCCCATCGGCAGGGGCTTGCTGGGCGTTGTCCTGTGCAAACGCGGACGCACCCGCCAGGGCAAATACCCCGGCAGCGGCAGCCATGGTGCGGCGCACCGCACGGCCACGGGAACGGAAACTGGAACGCATCTAAGAAATCCTCCGCAACTTGTGTCGTAACGTCAGGGTACATAGCGCCCTTGGAACGGGCGCCCACGTAATTATTCTGGGCACTCTCCGGCCACGCTGTCCTTGATCCGGGTCAAGCGTTCGCTACGCGGCCGACTGGTCTATGATGCGGGGTTCCACTCACGTCAATTTTAGTAAAGGAACTTGAGAATGGCAATGCGCGTCGAAGCGACCCTCTTCGGGCCCGACACCCAGCAGTACGCCGCCCAGGGGCAGGCCCGCATCACGCTGGAACAGATCGCCGAGCGCGCGGCGCTGCTCGAGAAAATAGGCTTCGACGGCGTCACCACGGCCGAGGCGGGCCACGATGCTTTCCTGCCGATCATGACGGCGGCCGCGAGCACGAAGCGCCTCCACATGGGCACGAACGTGGCGGTGTCTTTCCCCCGCAGCCCCATGGTGACGGCCCAGATGGCCTGGGATCTGCAGCACTTCTCGGGCGGGCGCTTCAACCTCGGGCTCGGCACGCAGGTGAAAGGCCACAACGAACGGCGCTACTCGACACCCTGGCCGAGCGCGCCGGGGCCACGCATGCGCGAGTA
>CAUJHX010000224.1 GCA_963204795.1 Pseudomonadota bacterium
AGGAACCGCGGGCTCCCTGCCTGCAATGAGGTCGGTAATGATCCTGCCCGTCCCCGGCGCGAGACTCACGCCCATCATGGCGTGTCCGGTCGCGACGAGCACGTTGTCGGCGCGTCGCGTGCGCCCGATGTAAGGCAGGCCGTCGGGCGAGCAGGGCCGCAGGCCTGCCCAGGGGCTGATGCCTGCGAAATCGGCGGGACCGAACTGCGGGTAATAGCGCGGGATTGCATCGAGCATCGCGGCGATGCGCCGTTGATCGATCGAGTGGTCGATTCCGCAGAGCTCCATCGTGCCCGCAAAGCGCAGCGACGATCCCATGGGAGTCACCGCGATGCGCGCTTCGGCGAGGAGCATGCAGGCGTGGGGCCGCACGCGCGGCCTGGCGAGCGTGAAGCTGTAGCCCTTGCCAGACATGAGTGGCAGCCGCAGACCCACCGCGCGCGCGAGTGCTGCGGACCCCATGCCGCCCGCAATGACGAACTCGTCGCCGCCGATCTCACCGGCGGCTGTGACCGCTGCCGCGACGCGCGATCCTGCGCGCCTGAAGCCCGCGACCCCGGTGTGCCAGCGCAGTTCGACACCCGCCTCGGCGAGACCGGCAACCAGCGTCGCGAGCACGCGTTGCGGGATGGTGTGCGCATCGAGCGGATAGCGCACCGCTCCTGTGATCGCCATGTCGAGGTCGGGCTCGAGCGCCGCCGCGGCGTCGCGATCCAGGATCTCGACCGGCAGGCCGAGGCGCTGCGCCATCCGCGCGGCGTCGTGCTCTTCGCGCAGCGCATGCGCGCTGCGGCAGAGTATCAGCGAGCCGCACTCCGCAAGCGGCACGCCCTGTGGCCACAGCAGCGTGAACGCTTCGTAGCCGCGGCGGCTCAGCAGCGCGAGATCGCGCAGTGCGGGGGCGGCGAGCGCGACGCGCGACGCCCGCGCCGCGCGCAGGAACTGCCAGCACCAGCGCAGATAGCCGGGGTCGAGGCGCGGCGCGACCCGCAGCGGGCTGCGGGAATCCGCGAGCGAGAAGAGGCCGGCTTTCACTGCGCCCGGCGAGGCCAGTGGCACGAAGTGGCTCGGCACGATCATGCCTGCATTGCCCATCGAGCAGCGGTCCCCGTCAGGTCCGCCACGATCGATCAGTACGACTTCGTGGCCGTCCTGTACCGCGTACCACGCCGTTGCAAGCCCCGCGATGCCGCCACCGATCACGACGACGCGTCGCGGCGGCGGCAGGCGGGCGCTCATCGGGGCACCCACGCGCTCACGGCACTGCCCGGATGCCGTGCGCGTACGGATCGCCCGGGTCGACGACCAGCATGGATTCCGCAGTCACCCAGGCCTGGCCGGTGATCGTCGGAACAATGCCGTCCGCCACGCGTTCGTAACGTGCTTCGAACACGCTGCCCGTGATGCTGCGCTGCCGCCACACCTCGCCCGGCGCGAGGCGGCCCTCGGCCGCGAGGCACGCCAGTTTCGCGCTCGTGCCGGTGCCGCAGGGCGAGCGATCCCAGGCGCCGCCGGGGCACAACACGAAATTGCAGGTGTCGTCGGACAGTTCGATGTGATCGATCTGCGCGCCGCCAGCGCCCGTGATGCCGGCGCGCGCGAGCGCGTGCCTGATGCGCTCACAGAATTCGCCGAGTGCCGCGGCGCGCGACAGTTCCAGAGTCTGGCCATGGTCCTCGCAGAGGAAGAACCAGTTGCCGCCCCATGCGACATCGCCGCTGATCCAGCCGTGCCCTTCGATCTCGACACGCACGCTCCGTGCTTGCCGGTACGCCGGGACGTTGCGCACCGACACCGTGTTCGCATCGTGCAGCGTGGTCGTGACGATGCCCACGGGTGTTTCGATGCGATGCTCGCCGGGGCCGAGCCGGCCGAGCCAGGCGAGCGTGACGATGACGCCGATCGTGCCGTGGCCACACATGCCGAGATAGCCGACGTTATTGAAGAAGATGACGCCGGCGGCGCAGGCCGGATCCACGGGCGCAGTGAGCAGCGCGCCCACCAGCACATCGGAGCCGCGCGGCTCGTTGACGACAGTCGAGCGGAAAGTGTCGTGCCGGTGGCGCAATTCAGTCACGCGATCTGCGAGCGGGCCGCGCAGCACCGGCCCACCGTCGATCACGACCCGCGTCGGTTCTCCGCCGGTATGCGAATCGACGACATGGATTTCCATGAGCCGAGGGGTCAGCGTGCCCGCGAACGCCTTGGGCGCGCCTTGCGCGCGGGTGGCGCGCCCGGTGCCGGCGACAACGCCGGGCGGTTTTCAATCCCTGCGTGAATGATCCCGAGGATGCGCCGGCGTTCCTCCCCGACGAGCACGCGGCGCGGCGCCCGTACCCACTCGGTGCCGAGGCCGGCTACCTGGATCGCGAGCTTGATGTACTGCACGAACTTCACGTGCGTGTCGAGATGCGCGAGCGGCGTGAACCAGCGGTAGAGCGGCAACGCTGTGTCAATCTCACGTGCCACCGCGAGGTCCCACAGGCGCTGGTTCTCCCCGGGGAAGGCGAGGCCGATGCCGGCGATCCAGCCGTCGGCGCCGAGCACGGCGCACTCGAGCGCGAGATCATCGACGCCCGCGAACAGGACGTAGCGGTCACCGACCGCATTGCGCAGGTCGGTGATGCGGCGCACGTCGCCCGAGGACTCCTTGATCGCGACGAGGTTCGTCACCCCCGCGAGCTCCGCGAACATCGCGGGTGTGATGTCCACGTGATAGGCGAGCGGATTGTTGTAGCAGATGATCGGCAGCTGTGTGGCGCGCGCCACGTCGCGGTAGTGCAGCAGCGTCTCGCGCGCGTCTGCCCGGTAGATCATCGCCGGCAGCAGCATCAGGCCGTCGGCGCCGAGGCGCTCCATGTCACGCGCAAACTGCTTGGCCGCGGCAGTACTGGTCTCGACCACGGTCGCAATAACGGGTACGCGCCCGGCGGCCACCTCGATCGCGGCCGACACAACACGCCGCTTTTCCTCAGGCGTGAGTGTGGCGTTCTCGCCGAGCGAACCGAGCATGACGAGACCCGACGAGCCGCTCGCGATCATTGTCTCGATGTGACGTGACGTGCCCTCGAGGTCGAGCGATTCGTCGCGACGGAACTGCGTCGTCATCGCAGGGAAGACGTCGCGCCATGGAACCGTCATCGGCTCACCTCACGAGCCGCAGGTTGCGGCCGGCCCGGCTGACGCCGAGCGCGCCGCTGCGCACCACCTCGATCGCCTCGCTGTGCCGCGCGAGATCGGTGATGAACTCATTGATTTCCGCTTCGCTCGCCGTCAGCTCGACAACGAAGCAGTCGGGCGCCGGATCGAGCACCCGCCCGCCTGCGCGCACAACGTAGCCGCGCACGGAGTCGGTATCGCGCGGCGCGAGGCGCAGCTTGAGCAGCGCGAGCTCGCGCTCGACGTGCTCGCCATCGGTGAGGTCCTCCACCGCGACGACATCGATCAGCTTCAGCAACTGGTTCGCGATCTGCTGCATGACGGCGTCCGAGCCGCGCGTGACGAGCGTGATGCGCGAGACGGTCGGATCGTCGGTAGCGGCGACCGAGAGAGACTCGATATTGTAGTTGCGGGTCGAAAAGAGGCCCGCGACGCGCGTGAGCGCGCCTGCCTCGTTCTGCAGGAGGATGGCGATGATGTGGCGCATGGGTATCCGGCGAAAGAAAGCGCCATTGAAGGATACACTGCCAGGGCGCGCCCGCGGGGGCGGATTTGCGTGCCGCCGACAAGCTGTTAGTCTTCGAAGTCCCCCTTCCGCCGAACGATGCGATCCCCGATGAGCGACACGGTCATAATGCCCCGTCCCCAGGCCCACGCGCTCGCCGGTCAGGTGATGTCCGGCGCGCAGATGATCGTCCAGGTTGTTGCGGACGAGGGGACTTCCGCGATCTTCGGCTATAGCGGCGGCGCAATCCTCCCGACCTACGATGCCGTGTCCCTCTATAACGAGGCGCAGAAGCTGACCGGGGGCGCCCGGATTCCCCTGATTGTGCCGGCGAACGAACAGGGCGCGGGCTTCATGGCCGCCGGCTACGCGCGTTCGAGCGGTCGCGTAGGCGTCGCGCTCGTCACCTCCGGGCCGGGTGCCACCAATACGGTCACGCCGATCCGCGACTGCATGGCGGATTCGGTGCCGATCGTCGTGATCTGCGGCCAGGTGCCCACCGCGGCGATCGGTTCAGACGCATTCCAGGAGGCGCCCGTCGCCTCGATCATGGGGGCTGTTGCGAAGCATGTATTTCTCGTAACCGACCCCGCGAAGCTCGAAGCCACGGTGCGCACGGCATTCGAGGTCGCCCGCACGGGCCGGCCTGGCCCCGTGGTGATCGACGTACCGAAGGATGTGCAGAACTGGAAGGGCGAGTTCCACGGCCACGGCACGCTCGCGATCCCCGGCTATCGCCGGCGCATGGACAATTGCACGGCGAGCGCGCTTGCCGCCGAGGATGCTGCGCGCTTCTTCGGGTTGCTGGCGGAGTCGAAGCGGCCGCTGATCTATGCAGGCGGTGGTGTCGTCAACGGCGAAGCCTCCGCGGCGCTGCGCGAGTTTGCGGCTGCCTTCCGGTTGCCGGTGGTCACCACGCTGATGGGCATCGGTGCGATGGACACCACCGACCCGCTCTGCCTGCGCATGCTCGGCATGCATGGTGCGGCCTTCGCGAACTACGCGGTCGAGGATTGCGATTTCCTGATCACGGTGGGTGCCCGCTTTGACGATCGCGTCGCGGGTGACCCGCAGCGCTTCGCGGCGAACGCGCGGGCGATCGCGCAGCTCGATATCGATCGTGCCGAGATCAACAAGGTGAAGCGCGTGCAGTGGAGTCATGTCGGTCCGTTGCGCGAGGCGCTCGTGGCACTCACAGTCGCGGGACGCAAGCAGGGTGTGACAGCAGATCGCGCCGCCTGGCACGCCGAACTGGCGGAACTGAGGCGGGTGCACGCGATGAACTACGATCGCGAGAGCCCGCTGATCCAGCCTTACTACGTGATCGAAGAGATTGCACGCCTCACGAAAGGTGAGGCCATCGTCTCGACCGGAGTTGGCCAGCATCAGATGTGGGCCGCGCAGTACTGCGAATTCCGTGAGCCGCGCCAGTGGCTCACGTCCGGCAGCATGGGCACCATGGGCTTCGGCTTGCCCGCCGCGATCGGCGCACAGGTTGCCAACCCCGGCCGGCTCGTGATCGACATCGACGGTGACGGCAGCATGCGCATGAACGTCGGCGAGCTCGAAACTGCCACCACCTACGATCTGCCGATCAAGGTCGTGGTGCTGAACAACTTCGGCGACGGTATGGTCAAGCAGTGGCAGAAGCTCTTCTTCAAGGGGCGGTTGTCGGCGAGCGACAAATCGCTGCACAAGAAGGACTTCGTGCGGGCCGCGCAGGCCGACGGTTTCGGCTATGCGGTGCGGCTCGACAGGAAGGCTGACGTGCCGCGCGTCGTCGCGGAGTTTCTCGAGTTTGCCGGGCCCGCGTTCCTCGAGGTGCTGATCGACCCGGATGCAGGTGTCTATCCGATGGTGGGTCCGGGCCAGTCGTACGACAAAATGATCACGGGCGATTTCATCGTGGCGAGAAAGACCGCGCCCGCGGCGGCAGCGCCAGTGGCTGCGGCGCAGGATCCGCCCCAGTTGTTCTGAGGCAGCGCCCTGAAATACCTGCACACGATGGTGCGTGTCTCGGACCTCGAGGCGTCGCTGCGCTTCTACTGCGACGGTCTCGGGTTACGGGAACTGCGGCGGCGGGACAATCCGCAGGGCCGTTTCACGCTCGTCTTTCTCGCGGCACCCGGCGACGAGGACGCGCAGGTCGAGCTGACGCACAACTGGGACCCCGAGGTGTACTCGGGCGGCCGCAATTTTGGACACCTTGCCTACGCGGTCGATGACATCTACGCGACGTGCACCCACCTCGCCGCGCAGGGCGTGACGATCAACCGCCCGCCGCGCGACGGACACATGGCGTTCGTGCGCTCACCCGACAACATCTCGATCGAACTCCTGCAGAAGGGTGACGCGCTCGCGCCCGCCGAGCCCTGGGCATCGATGCCGAACACAGGCGCGTGGTGATCCGCGCAGCATGTCCCAGACGCGCGCACGTATCGCGGGACTGCTGATCGCGGCGGGCTTCGCCGCACTCACCTTCGTATTGTGGGCGGTGATGAACCGCCCTGCACCCGAGCCGCCGTGGCCCGCGCGCATCCAGGGCTTTGCGCTTTCGCCTTTTGCGCAGGGCGACGATCCCGGTGCGCAGCGCATGCCGTCGGAAGAAGGCATCGAGCGGGATCTGGCACTCCTTTCCGGCAAGACGAACGCCGTGCGCACCTACAGCACACTCGGCTCGCTCGGCGCCGTACCGCGCCTTGCCGACAAGCACGACATCAATGTGGCGCTCGGCGCGTGGATCGACGCCAATCGTGACACGAACGAACGCGAGCTGGATGGTGCGATTTCGCTCGCGCGCACGCACCACAATGTCGTACGCGTGCTGATCGGCAACGAGGTCGTACTGCGCGGCGATATACCGCCCGATGAAATGTATGCCTACCTCGACCGCGCGCGCGCAGCGATTCGCCAGCCGGTCGGCACCGCCGAGCCCTGGCATGTGTGGATCTCGCATCCGGAGCTTGCCGATCACGTCGACTTCATCGCGGTCCACCTGCTGCCCTATTGGGAGGGTATTCCGGTCGAGCGCGCGGTCGATTACTCGGTGCAGCGCTACAAGGAAGTGCAGGCGAAGTTTCCGGGCAAGCCGATCATCATCGGCGAGGTGGGCTGGCCCAGCAATGGTCGCACGCGCGAAGGCGCCGTTGCATCGACGGCGAACGAGGCACTCTTCCTGCGCCGTTTCCTGCAGTACGCCGACGCGGAAGGCTATGTCTACTATCTGATGGAAGCCTTCGATCAGCCCTGGAAAGCCACCTTCGAGGGCGCGGTCGGCGCGTACTGGGGTGTCTACGACGTCAATCGCCAGCCGAAGTTCGAGTTCACCGCGCCGATCGTGCGCGTGCCGCAGTGGCAGGTGCTCGCGACCGTGTCGGTGCTCGTGGCTCTCTTCATCCTTGCGCTGCTCTATCTCAACAGTGCGACGCTCAGGAAGCGCGGCCGCAGTTTTCTCGCCGTGATCGTCTTTCCGACGACGACGATCGCGGTGTGGGTCTTCTACCAGTTCACGCAGCAGTATTTCACGACGACGAGCGTGATCGTCGGCGTGCTGCTGTGCGCCGGCATGATCGGCGTGATTGCCGTGCTGCTCGCCGAGGCGCACGAGTGGGCCGAAGCACAGTGGGTGGTCGGCCGCCGGCGCCTCGCCGCGCAGTTGCTGCTCGAAGGGAGCGGCGTGCAGCCCAAGGTGTCGATCCATGTGCCGGCGTACAACGAGCCACCCGACATGCTGATCGAAACGCTGAATGCGCTCGCGCAGCTCGACTACCCGGACTTCGAAGTACTCGTGATCGACAACAATACCCGGGACGAGGCTGTGTGGCGGCCGGTCGAGGCACATTGCGCCGCGCTCGGCCCGCGCTTCCGTTTCTTTCATGTTGCGCCGCTCGCCGGCTTCAAGGCCGGTGCGCTCAACTTCGCGCTTGCGCACACCGCGCCCGATGCGGAAGTGGTGGCAGTCATCGACAGCGACTATGAGGTCGAGACGTCATGGCTGCGCGACCTCGCACCATGCTTTGCCAACCGCTACGTCGGCGTCGTACAGGCGCCGCAGGATTACCGTGACGGCGCGGAGAATGCCTTCAAGGCGATGTGCTACGCCGAGTATCGCGGCTTCTTCCAGATCGGCATGGTGACGCGCAACGAGAGGAACGCGATCATCCAGCACGGCACCATGACGATGGTGCGCCGGTCGCTGCTCGGGGCGGTCGGTGGCTGGGCCGAGTGGTGCATCACCGAAGATGCGGAACTTGGCCTGCGCGTCTTCGAGGCCGGCTATGAGGCGGTCTACACACCAAGATCCTATGGACGTGGCCTGATTCCCGACACCTTCGTCGATTTCAGGAAGCAGCGCTTCCGCTGGGCGTACGGCGCGATGCAGATCCTGAAGGCGCACTCCGGGCTGCTTTTCTCGGGCGGCGGCGTGCTGACGACGGGCCAGCGCTACCACTTCATTGCAGGCTGGCTCCCGTGGGTCGCGGATGGCTTCAACGTGCTCTTCAACCTCGCCGCGATCGGCTGGTCGGTGGCGATGGTGTATGCACCGGCTCAGATCGACCCACCGCTGGCGATGTTCGCGGTACTGCCGCTGTCGCTCTTCACCTTCAAGCTCGCGAAACTCCTGCACCTGTACCAGGCGCGGGTGCGCGCGGGCTGGCGCCAGACCTTTGCTGCGGCGATCGCGGGGCTCGCGCTCTCGCACACGATCGGCATCGCGGTCGTGAAGGGTCTTTTCACCCGCAATGAGCCGTTTTTCAGGACGCCGAAGCAGGCGGCGAAGCACCGCCTGCGCACTGCGCTCAACGCCGCGCGCGAGGAAGCGCTCATCATGCTTGCGCTCTGGCTCTGCGCCTGGGGTGTCGCGCACACGCCGCAGATGGCGAGCCCGGACCGGCTCGCGTGGATCATCGTGCTCATGATCCAGTCGGTGCCGTATGCGGCGGCGATCATCACCTCGCTCGTCAGCGCCTTTGCGCTGCCCGCCCGCCTGACGGGTGGTGACCGCGCCTGGCGCGACACTATTTCATCGTCGGCATGACGAACTCGGCAGTCCCGGCGCCGCTCGTCGGCCAGCGCGAGGTCACGGTCTTCAGGCGCGTGTAGAAGCGTACGCCCTCCGGGCCATGCACGTGCGTGTCGCCGAAGAGCGAGCGCTTCCAGCCGCCGAAGCTGTGGAACGCCATCGGCACCGGAATCGGAACATTGATGCCCACCATACCCGCGGCGACCCCGTGCGCGAATTCGCGCGCCGCGCGGCCGTCGTTCGTGAAGATCGAGGTGCCGTTGCCGAATTCGTGCGTGTTGACGAGTTCGAGTACCTCGGCGAGCGAGCCCGCCCGCACGATCGCGAGCACCGGCCCGAAGATTTCCTCGCGATAGATGCGCATGTCGCGTCTTACGCCGTCGAAGAGTGACGGCCCGAGGAAGAAGCCGTGCTGCGCGTTCGACACGGCGTGCTGGCGCCCGTCGACGATGAGCTTCGCGCCCTCGGCGACGCCGATGTCGAGGTAGCCGCGCACCTTGTCGCGGTGCTCGCGCGTGACGAGCGGCCCCATCTCGACTTCGGATTCGAGTCCCGATCCGACGCGCAGGGTGGCGAGCTTCTTCTGCAGCGACGCGACCAGCGGGTCCGCGATGCCGCCCACCGTGACCGCGACCGAAATCGCCATGCAGCGCTCGCCCGCCGAGCCATAGGCCGCGCCGAGCAGGGCGTTCGCGGCGAGTTCGACGTCGGCGTCGGGCATCACGACCATGTGGTTCTTCGCGCCGCCGAGCGCCTGCACACGCTTGCCGTGCTGCGAGGCGGTGCGATGGATGTGCTCGGCGACCGGCGTCGAACCGACGAAGGTGACGGCGGCGACATCCGGGTGACCCAGCAGCGTGTCGACTGCCTCGCGATCGCCGTTCACCACATTGAAGACGCCCGCGGGCAGCCCCGCTTCCGTCAGCAGCTCCGCGAGGCGCAGCGGACAGGAAGGATCCTTTTCCGAAGGCTTCAGCACGAAGGTGTTGCCGCACGCGATCGCCACCGGGAACATCCATAACGGCACCATCGCCGGAAAATTGAACGGCGTGATGCCCGCGCACACGCCGAGCGGCTGGCGCAGCGACCAGCTGTCGATCCCCGCGCCCACGTTCTCGCTGAACTCGCCCTTCAGCAGCTGCGGGATGCCGCAGGCGAACTCGACGACCTCGAGCCCGCGCGTAACTTCGCCGTGCGCGTCGGAGAGCACCTTGCCGTGCTCGAGTGTGATCAGCCGCGCGAGCTCGTCGTGATGCTGCTCGATCAGCTCCTTGTAGCGGAAGAGGATGCGCGCGCGCTTGAGCGGCGGCGTGGCGGCCCAGGCGGGCGCCGCAGCCTTCGCGGCCGCAATCGCGACCGCCGTTTCATCAGCGTTCGCAAAGGCGACTCGCGCGCGTACGGTGCCGGTGGCCGGGTCGTACACCGTGCCATGGCGGCCGCCGGGCGCTCCCGCTACATGCTCGCCCTCGATGAAATGCCCCAGCGCGAGCGGCGAAGGGGAGAGGCGGGGATCAACGGTGGCCGTGCTCATGTCGCAAAGCTTATAGCCGATGGCCGATGGCTGATAGCCAGAGCTCGCGCGGCCCGCTGGGCGCGCGGGGCGGCGGCGGGCAAGAAGCGTTGGCGCGTTTCGTCGAATGGTTTCGTGCCAGTCATCAAGGCCCCTCGCCGGCGATGTCAACAGCCGGACAACACTACCCGGTTGTCCGCTTGTTGACGCCGCGGGGAACCAGGACGCGCCACTGCGCACTCTGGCTCGTAGCGCTTGGCACGCAGCCCGTCGCGCGCCGCTCGTCGCCCTCAGCGCGCCGCCCTGCGGCGTTTCGCCGCGCCGTGCCGTGGCGCGGTATCCTCTGCACCATGCCCCCGCGCAACCTCCGCGGCATCGCGCTCATGGTCTGCGCGGTAGCCGTGTTCGCTTCCATGGACGCGCTTCTCAAGATCCTGTCCGCGCACTACCCACCGCTGCAGGTGAGCGCGCTGCGGGGTTTTGCCTCGCTCCCGATCATCGCGCTGCCCTACCTGCTGACCGGCCGCGCCGCGCAGCTGCTGGCGCAACGCCCCGGCATGCACCTGCTGCGCGGCCTCATGATGGTCGTCATCATGGCGGGGTTCGTCTACGCGGTGCGTGCGCTGACGCTCGCCGACGCCTACGCGATCTTCCTCTCCGCGCCGCTGATGGTGACCGCCCTTGCGGCGCTCCTGTTGCGCGAAGAGGTGGGCTGGCGACGCTGGATCGCGATCGGCGTCGGACTCGTCGGAGCGCTGACGATGCTGAAACCTTCGGGCTCGAGCCTCGCCACCTGGGGTGCCGTGGGAGCCTTCGTGTCCGCGTTCGCCTACGCCTGCAACGCGATCCTGCTGCGCGTGCTGACCCGCACCGACTCGACCGCCAGCGTCGCGCTGTGGTCCCTCGCGATCATGAGCTTCGCGTGCGCTGCACTCGCGCTGCTCACCACGGACGGCTGGCTGGCGGTGCGTGCGGGCGACTTTCCCATCATCGTCGCCATCGGCATCGCGGGTGCCGTCGCGCAGATGCTGCTGATCGAGGCGTTCCGCTCGGCGCCCGCATCGGTGATCTCGCCGTTCGAATACACGGCGCTCTTCTGGGGCATCGCGATCGACTGGGCCGTCTGGAGCGCGCTGCCATCGCTGCGCGTACTCACGGGCGGGGCGATCGTCGTCGGCAGTGGACTCTATCTCATCTGGCGTGAGCGACAGCTTGCGCTTGCCCCACCGATCGCGGCACGCACGGCCGAAGGTAACGTGCCGCCCTGAACAGGCAGGAATAGGCCGACAACGCGGCAATGCAACATGCCTCTTGGACCTACGCGCCCAACTCGCTCAACGACCTGGTATCCCGGACGAACGCGAAGGGTCAGGTCACCGCTTTCGCCTACGACCTGCTCGGACGGATGACCTCGCGGCTCGAGCCCGAGTCGGCGACGCCGACCACCTGGACATATGGTGCGAGCGCCGCGGCTCACAACATCGGCCGGCTGCAATCGTTGTCGAAGCCCGACGGCTACGCGGAAAGCTATAGCTTCGATGCGATCGGGCGGTCCTCCGCGGCGACCTTTACGATGGACGGCTCGGCGTATCAGGTGAGCTACGCGGGCAACTCGACGCAGTTCTTCTACAACGCCAACCACCAGCGCTGGAAGCAGGTGGCGAACTACGTGGCGGTGAGCGAGACGACCTGGTACATCGGGGGGATGCTGGAGAAGGTGCTGCGCAGCGGGGTGACGGAGTTCCGCCATCTCATTCCGGCCGGCAGCAGCACGGTGCTGTACACGCGGCGCGACAACGGGACGAACGGCACTTATTACCTCACGAGCGATCACCTCGGCAGCGGCGATCTGGTGCTCGACAGCGCCGCGAGGGTACGACCCCAATGACTGAGCTCGTACTTGATTCGACGGAATCTGTTGTTGACAGTAGTTATCATATTAGATAACTATTGCGAGATGAAGTGGCAAGTCACGTTCTACAGCGCGGAGGTCGAGCAGGAAGCGCTCGCCCTGCCCGCCGGGATACTGGCCAACTTCTTGCGTGTCGTGGAACTCATACGGGAATTCGGCCCGGCATTGGGCAGACCGCATACTGCCCCGCTCGGGCAAGGACTCTTCGAGATTCGCGCCAAGGGGCGCGAAGGTATCGCCCGGTCGGTGTTCTGCACGATCAAAGGCAAAGAGATAGTGGTGCTGATTACTGTCGTCAAGAAGGGCAACAGGATTCCTGCACACCGGATGGACACGGCACGCAAACGCATGAAGGAGGTGTTGCAACGATGAGCAACCGCAGACGTACATTTGAACAGTTTCGCGAGAAGGCACTGAAGAAGCACGGCGTCAAGGCCGCGTATGAGGCGCTTGCTCCCGCTTTCGAGATGAAGCGCCGGATGATCGCCATGCGAAAAGCGGCGGGATTGACGCAAGAGCAAATGGCGGAGCGGCTGGGGACGAAGAAGAGCAATATTTCCCGGCTCGAAAGTGTGACTTCCGGGGTCTCGCCAAGGTTTTCGACGGTCGAGGACTACGCGAGAGTGCTGGGCTACCGCATCAAGGTTGATTTCGAACCGCGTGTGCGGTGAGCTGAATCGCGATCCGGTGACATGCGAGCAGGGTGCGAGCGCATTCTCTTCACCACGCCACGCTGACACCCTTCGTCTTGAGATAGGGCTCGAGCCCTTCCTTGCCGAATTCGCGGCCCCAGCCCGACTGCTTGTTGCCGCCGAAGGGCATCGCGGGGTCGAGCGCCGCGTGTATGTTGACGCTCACCTGGCCGGAGTCGATCTTGCGCACCATCTGCATCGCGAGCCCGATGTCGCGCGTCCAGACGCTACCCGAGAGGCCATAGATCGTGCTGTTCGCCTCAGCCGCGACCCGGTCCAGGTCCGCGTCCCCAAACGATTGCACGCACAGCACGGGGCCGAAGATCTCGCTCTTCACCGGCGTCATGTCGGCGCGCATGCGCGCGAAGACGGTCGGCTCGAAGAAATACCCGGCGCGTGACGGCGCACCGCCGCCGCACACGAGTTCACCGCCCTCCCGCTTGCCCGCCTCGACATAGCCGCGCACGCGCTCGCGCTGTTCGGCGGAAATGAGCGGCCCGAACTGCGAGGCCGGATCGAGCCCGTGGCCGAGCTGCATCGTGCGGGCAATGGCGGCGACGCCGTTGACGACCTGGTCGTGGATCTTCTCGTGCACGTAGAGGCGCGTGCCCGCCATGCAGTTCTGCCCCTGCAGGAAAAAGCACGCGCGTGCTGCACCCGGGATCACCTGTTCGAGTACGGCGTCGGCGAACACGATCACCGGCGACTTGCCGCCGAGTTCGAGCGACACTTTCTTCAGGTTGCCGACTGCGGCTTTGACGATGAGGCGCCCGACTTCGGTGGAGCCGGTAAAGGCGATCTTGTCGACGCCCGGGTGTGCGGAGAGCGCCGCGCCCGCCGTCTCGCCAAATCCGGTGACGACATTGACGACTCCCTCCGGCGCGCCGGCCTCGGCGCAAAGCTCCGCCATGCGCAGCGCCGTGAGCGGCGTCAGCTCGGCGGGTTTCAGCACGAGCGTACAGCCGGTCGCGAGCGCCGGCGCGAGCTTCACCATCAGCATCGGCAGCGGCGCGTTCCACGGCGTGATCGCGCCCACGACACCGATCGGCTCGCGCAGGGTGAACGACAGCACTTCACCGGGGCGGCGGCCCTGCGGTGCGGTCGGGATCGTCGCGCCCTCGATCTTGGTCGGCCAGCCGGCGTAGTAGCGGAAAAAATCCGGTACGACGTGGCGCACGACATACTGCGCAACGGCGAGCGGCTGGCCGTTGTCGAGGATCTCGAGCTCGGTGAGTTCCTGCGCATGCTGCTCGACGAGGTCTGCAATCTTCCACAGCACTTTGCCGCGCTCGGCGGCCGTGAACTTCGCCCATGGGCCCGTGAAGGCCGCGCGTGCCGCTGCCACCGCCGCGTCGATGTCGGCTGATTCGCCCGCGGCGGCAGTCGCGATCTTCTGTCCGGTACCCGGATCGAAGACGTCGAAGCGCTTGCCGGCAAGCGGCGCGACCCAGCGGCCGCCGATGAAGAGGCCATGGGCGCGCGCGAGGAAAGCCTGGGCGGCGCTGCCCGGGGTAAGCGGAAACGCAGCATTCATGGACAACATGCTAACGCCCGCGCGCGCAAAAGGCTCCGGGCGGCGGGCCGCGGGCAACGGGCAAGACCGTCGGCTAGCCGCGTGATGGACGGCCCGTGCGCCACGCGGGCTTCTGGCCCGGTGCCCGAAGCCCTAAGCTCGTGACTCTCACAATCCCATACAGGATACGCATGTCCCCATTCTGGCGCTCGCACGCCCTGTGGCCGCTCGCCGCGTACGTTGCGGCGATGGGGCTCCTCGCCGGGATGCATCTCGATCTTGCGATCGCACAGCGCGGGTTCTACGCCGCAGCGGGCGGCGGCTGGCTGGGCCGCCACGCCTTCTGGGCGGAGGAGCTGGTGCACGAGGGCGGCGGGATGCTGGTACGCGCTGTCGGGTTCGCCGCGCTCGCCGCGTGGCTCCTGAGCTGGAAGGTCGCACGCTTCGCGCCGTACCGGCGCGCACTGCTCTATTTCGTGCTCGCCATGATGCTCACGAACGGGCTCACGGGCTTGCTGAAGCGGCTCACCAACATCGACTGCCCATGGGATCTCGAGGCGTTCGGGGGCCGCTTTCCGTACATCGGCCTTTTCGCCGATCGCCCCGATACGTTGCGCCACGCGGCCTGCTTTCCCGGCGCGCACTCGGCGTCGGGTTTTGCGCTCGTCGCGCTCTATTTCATCCTGCGCGATGTCGACCGCGGCAAGGCCTGGATCGGGCTCGCGATCGGCCTCGGACTCGGAGCAGTGTTCGCCTTTGCACAGGAGGCGCGCGGCGCACACTTCCTTTCGCACGACCTGACGAGCGCGGCGATCGCCTGGTTCTCGAGTCTCGCGCTCTACGCGCTCTTTCAGAGCCGCAGCACGACCTTGCCGGCGTTGCGCCCGGCGAGCTGGTACTCCACGGCGTCCGCGGCCGCCTCGAGCCCGACGAACGGCGTCGGATCGACGAGCGCGCGCAATTCGCCGCGATAGTAGAGGTCGAGGATGCGTCGTGCGGCGTCGTCGAAATGCTGCGGAAACGCGGGGTTCTGGAAGGCGCGGATCGACGCCGATTTCCAGTAGAGCTTGTGGTAGGCGCGGGGGTGCGGCACATCTTCGACCGGCTTGTCGAAATCCGACGTGTGCCCGCTGACGATCAGCCGCCCGTACATCGCGAGATGGTCGAGGAAGGCGTCGAAGATCTCGCCGCCGACCGAGTCGTAGGCGATGTCGAGCCCGCGCGGGTATTCGTGCGCGAGCACGTCACGCAGCGATTCGGTGCGATAGTTCACGACCCGGTCGGCGCCCAGTTC
>CAUJHX010000225.1 GCA_963204795.1 Pseudomonadota bacterium
GGATTCTCCACAGCCAGATTGCGTGCCTGTGAAAAATCGTGGGCCAGATCGTAGAGCTCCCAGTCGTAATCCGTGGGCAACGCCTTCCCGGCGAACGGGGTTCTCTGCCAGGTCGCCCGGATCGGCGTGGTCGAGGCCATCCAGCCGTCGTGATAGATCGCGCGATTGCCCATCATCTCGAAGTACTGCGTCGTGCGCCGGTCCGGAGCCTGCGGCGCATCGAAGGTGTAGGCCATGCTGATGCCGTCCACGCGCTGCTGGGTGACTCCATTGACCGTGGAGGGTTGCGGCAGGCCCGCGGCCTCCAGAATGGTCGGGGCAATATCAATGACGTGATGAAATTGCGTGCGCTGCCCGCGAGATCGGATGCGTGCGGGCCAGGAGATGACGAGCCCATTGCGCGTGCCTCCAAAATGGGAGGCAATCTGCTTGGTCCACTTGAGAGGCGTATTCAACGCCCAGGCCCAGCCGGCGGCATAGTTCTCGACGCTGTTCGGCCCACCGAATTCGCCCAGCATCGCCAACTGGTCCGCCTCGGTTTCCGAGGCACCATTGGCGAAATTGCCCATCGGGTTCGTGTGCCCGAAGACCTCGCCCTCGGCGGACGCGCCGTTGTCACCCTCGATGAAAATCACGAGCGTATTGTCGAGCTCGCCCATGCGCGCGAGCTCATCGATCAGGCGGCCGAATTGAAAGTCCTGGTACGCGAGCATCGCCGCGTACACTTCCATCATGCGTGCGGTCGTTCTCCTGTAGCCCGGAGAGATCTGGTCCCAGGCAGGGATCCCCGGCAGACGCGGCGTGAGTATCGTTTCGCCGGGCACGACGCCAAGGCGCTTCTGGCGCGCAAACGTCTCTTCCCGCAGCCGGTCCCATCCCTGATCGAATTGCCCCTTGAACCTCGCGATCCACTCCGGGGGCGCCTGATGCGGCGCATGCGCAGTACCGGTAGCGAGGTAGATCAGGAAAGGCCTGCCGAGATCGCCAGCCTGCTGGTTGTGTACCCAGCGGATCGTGTCGTCGACGAGCGCCTTGTCGAGCATCTCGCCTGCGGGCGCCGCCACCGGCGTGATACCGCGATAGAGCGCCGGCGTGAACTCATTGGTCTCGGCGGCGACGAACCCGTAGAAATAGTCGAAGCCCAGGCCCGTCGGCCACTGGTCGAAAGGCCCCGCGGCGGACGTTGCTCCAACCTGCACATTGTGGTGCTTGCCGAACATCGCGGTGCTGTAACCGTTCTGCTTCAGCACTTCCGCGATCGTGGCGGCACTCTTCGGCAGGACACCGGAATAGCCGGGGTAGCCCGCGGCGAGATCGGTCACGATACCGCTGCCCACGGCATGGTGATTGCGCCCGGTGAGAAGGGCGGCGCGCGTCGGCGAGCACATGGCCGTGGTGTGGAAGCGGTTGTATCGCAGGCCGTTGGCCGCGAGACGATCGAGATTCGGCGTCGGAATCGGGCCACCGAAGGTGGACGAGGCCGCAAAACCCACGTCGTCCGTCATCACGAGCAGCACATTGGGGGCACCCTCGGGAGCGCGCACGGGCTGCGGCGCGACCGGTTGCGAATCGGCATACGTTCGGCCGATGGTTCCGGTGAACGGCGCAGGCGCGGGCTCGGCACTCACACCGTGCAGCATCATCACCCCGAGTATCGTCGCAAGAATTCGTCCGTGCCTCGTCAGCCCCTCTTCTCCCGGTTCCGATCGCAGGAAGCGTCGACGGGAATATAAGATGAACAGACCGTCGCCATATGATGCCAGCTGCCGTTCATCGCTCATGTGCGCACCCGCCTGTTCCGGATCATGGCCCATTACCGCCCTGCTGCTCGCTGCCGCAGGGATACTCGTCGGCGCCTGCAGCCGCGAATCCGATGCGCCTGTGCCACCTGCAACGACGAATGCGGGTCCGGGCACTTTCGTTGGCAGCGACCGCTGCGTCGCCTGTCACGCCGGAGAAGCACGCGCGTGGCAGGGCTCGCACCACCGGCGCGCCATGCAGCCGGCGAGCCCGGCCAGTGTACTCGGCAACTTCGCCAACGCACGCCTTGCTCACGGTGGCATCACGACACGCTTCACCCAGCGCAACGGACACTACTTCGTGACGATCGATGGTCCCGGGGGCGAACCGGCCGAATTCGAAATCAAGTACACATTCGGCATCACGCCGTTGCAACAGTATCTCGTCGAGCTGCCGCGCGGCCATGTACAGGCGCTGCCGATCGCCTGGGACGCCCGCCCGGCGAGCGCCGGCGGTCAGCACTGGTTTCATCTCTATCCGCAAGAACAACTGCGGGCCGGGGATCCGCTGCACTGGACCGGTTACCTGCAGAACTGGAACTTCATGTGCGCGGACTGCCACTCGACGAATCTGCGCAAGCACTACGACGCCGCCACCGACACTTACGCGACCACCTGGTCTGAAATCAGCGTGGGCTGCGAGGCCTGCCACGGTCCGGGTTCGAAGCACGTCACCTGGGCCGAAGCACCGGCAAAGCATCCTGCGCTGGCCGCGAGTCGGGGCCTGGACGTGAGCTTCCTCGAGCGGCGCGGCGTCACATGGTCGCGCAACCCCGCAACGGAAAAGCCTGTGCGCAGCGCCCCACGCACGACGGATCGCGAGATCGAAGTCTGCGGGCGCTGCCACAGCCGGCGCAGCCAGTTGACCGACGAAGTCACCGCAGCGGACTCGCTGCACGATGGCTTTCGCGTCGCGCTGCTCGAGCCCGGGCTCTACTGGCCGGATGGGCAGATGCGTGATGAGGTGTTCGATTACGGCTCCTTCCTGCAGAGCCGGATGTATGCGGCCGGTGTCACCTGCGGGGACTGCCATGAGCCGCACTCGGGCCGCCTGCGGCTTGAAGGCGACGCCACCTGCCTGCAATGCCACGCACCACAGCTCGCCACCGCTGCGCATCATTTTCATCCAACCGAATCTGCCGGCGCGCGCTGCGCTGCCTGCCACATGCCGACGAGCACCTACATGCAGGTCGATCCGCGGCACGATCACTCGTTCCGGATCCCACGCCCGGATCTGGCGGTGAGTTCCGGTGTGCCCAACGCCTGCACGAACTGCCACACGAATCGCAGCCCCGGGTGGGCTGCGAAAACCATCCGGGCCCACTACCCGCGTCCGCAACCGGGCTTTCAGACCTTCGGTCCGGCCTTTGCCGCACTCGAGCAGGGCGAGCCGGGCGCTGCCGCGCGCGTGGCAGCGATCGCGACGGACACCGCTCAGCCGGCGATCGTGCGGGCAAGCGCGTTCACGCGCCTCGACGGACAGGCTGCCATTCTCGATACTCAGGGACTGCGCGTGGCCCTGCGTGATCCGAGCCCGCTGGTACGACGCGCTGCAGTGCGCCTCGCCGCCGAGCATCCACAGAGCGCGTTGGTCGATGTGCTGCCGCTGCTGCTCGATCCAATCCGCAGCGTACGGCTCGAGGCTGCGGCCGCGCTCGCCGCCCTCCCGCCGGGGAGTCTCGGCCCCACCGAAGCTGCATCGCTGGACACGGCGCTCGCGGAATACGTCGCTTCGGAACGTTTCAACGCCGATCGTCCGGAGTCGCTGGTGAATCTCGGCAGCGTGCTGGGCGCGCGCGGCGACCTCGACGGCGCGCAGCGTGCCTTCGAAGCAGCGCAGCGACGCGATCCGGGCTTTCTGCCGGCCTACGTCAATCTGGCCGACGCCTACCGCGCGGCGGGCGAGGAGCAGAAAGCGGAGCAGGTGCTGCGAGCGGCGCTGCTGCACGCCGGCGCGAGCGGCAGTGCGCATCATGCGTTGGCGCTGTCGCTCATCCGGCAGAAGCGCCTCGCCGAGGCGCTGCCCTTGCTCGAGGAAGCCGCTGCGCGCGAGCCCGGCAACGCACGCTTCGCCTATGTGTATGCCGTGGCGCTGCGGGAAGCTGGCCGGCGCGAAGACGCCATTGCCGTGCTGCGAAAAGCGCTGCGCAAACATCCGGAAGACGAAGAACTGGCGGCGGTTCTGAAGCAACTCTCGCCGTGAGTTCAAATCTGCAACACGCTATTGTTTCCTGGCGAGCGCCCGTGCCTTCGCCACAACTCCATCGACCGTGAGGCCGTAGCGATCCAGGATCTGCTGCGGCACAGCGACGGCGAGATCGCCATCGGGCAACCCCACCGCATCCAGCTGCGCGGCGATGCCGTTGCGGCCGAGCGCCTCGGCAACCAGCGAGGCCAGTCCGGTCGACGTGTTGTGCTCCTCCACGACGAGCAGGCTGTGGCCCTCGCGCGCGAGGCGGCAGATCGTTTCGCTGTCGAAGGGCTTGAGATAGACCATGTCGACCACGGTGGGTGAGAGGCCAGCCTCCTTGAGCCGTTCAGCGGCCTGCACGCACAGCCCTGTTCCGAGCCCCGTACCGATCAGCGCAATACCCTTGCCTTTGGTGATCACGTGCGCTGCCCCACGCACGAAGCGGGGCGTGCCCTTGTAGACATCGCTCCCCATCGAACTCGGCGCACGAATGTAGAGCGGCAGGCCGTCAGCAACGCCCGCGAGCATCAGCGCCCGCATCGCGGCATTGTCGGCCGCGGAGGCGATCGTCAGGTGCGGCGCGCCCCGCAGGATGTTGATGTCTTCGAGCGCGTGGTGGCTTGGGCCGAAGTAGCCCATGTCGAGCCCACCCCACGCGGAGATCATCGTGACGGGGAGCTTGTTCATCGCGACATCGGTGCGGATCTGCTCCGCGCATTTGGGCGCAAGAAAAGCGCCGATGCCGAAGACGAACGGGCGGTAGCCCGAGGCCGCAAGCCCCGCCGCAACCGATACCGAGTTCGCTTCCGCGATACCGGTGTCGATGTAGCGATCCGGATGTGCCTCGATGAAGGCCATGGTTGCAGGCCCCCGCCCGATATCCGGGGCGATCAGCACGATGTCGTCGCGCTGTTGTGCCAGTTCGATCAGCGTACGGCCGACGATTGCGCCACCTTCGACTTCCGCTGCGCTGGTGTAGGAGAAGGGATCCGCCATCTCGATGGACTTGGTATTCATGACATCCGGCTCCTGATTTCCTCTTCTGCGCGCTTGCGGTCGGCCGGCCCGAGAAAACCGAGATGCCATTCGCGTGGCGAGGCCTCCATGAAGGAGACACCCTTCCCCTTCAGCGTGCGCGCCACGATCACTGTCGGCACACCCGAACCGCTCTCCGGAAGGGCATCCAGCACTTCGACGAGGCGGGCAACATCGTGGCCATCGATCTCGACCGCGCGCCACCCGAAGGCCTCGAAACGGCTCGTGATCGGTTCGATGTTCATGACATCCGAAGTCGGGCCATTGGCCGAGCTACCGTTGGCATCGACGATGGCGATGAGATTGCCGAGCTTGTAATGCGAGGCGAGCATCACCGCCTCCCACAACTGACCCTCGTGTAGTTCGCCGTCCCCGAGCAGCACGAAAGTGCGGTCGTGGCCGCCCCGGTAACGCGAGGCGAGACAGATGCCGGCGCCCACCGACAGGTTGTGACCGAGCGATCCAGCGCTGAAATCGATGCCCGGGACATCGCGCATGTTCGGATGATCGGTCAGGGGCTGGTCGATCTTGCCGAACTTGTCGAGCCAGGCACTCGGGAAGTAGCCGAGATCCGCGAGGATCGGCCACAGGCCAACGGCAATGTGTCCCTTGCCGAGCAGGAACCGGTCGCGATCCGCCCAGTCCGGCTTCTTTGGGTCGAGTCGCAGGGTCCGGTAGTAGAGCACCGCCAGAATTTCTGCGGCACTGAATGTGCTCGAGTAGTGCCCGAGCCCTGCTCCCGCAATCTGCCGGATGGTCTCGAGGCGAATCCATTCTGCGCGATGGCGCAGCTCCGGAATCGAAAGTGCTTTCACATTCTTTGGCATGGCGCCTCTCAGTGCTTCGGGATGTCGATCGCGGCGACGCGGGAGCACGCTGCTCCATCGACCGGGATCACCGCCCCGTTGACGAAGCTCGCTTCATCGGAGGCGAGAAAGAGTGCAGCGGCAGCGATCTCCTCGGGACGCCCGAAACGCCCGGGCAGGAGCGTGGCCTCATAAGCCGGCACGCCGCCCGGCAGGCTTGCTGCCCATGCGAGAATGGCGGGCGTACGGATGGCACCGGGCGAAATCGCATTGACGCGCACGCCGCTGCGGGCGTTCTCCACCGCGGCAGACAGGGTCAGATTGTTGACGCCCGCCTTCGCCGCTCCATAAGTGGCGAGCCCCGGTGCTCCGCCAAAGCCCGCTCCCGAAGAAATGTTGATGATGCTGCCCGAGCCGCGCGGCAGCATCACGCGCAGCGCTGCGCGCGTGCCGTAGAAGGCTGACGACAGGGTCAGGGCGAGCACGCGCTGGTAGCTTTCGTCCGTCGCGTCCTTCAGCCAGCCCGCATCCGCGCTGCCGACATTGTTCACCATGACATCGAGTCGCCCGAAGCGCTGCACAGCGCCGTCGATCAGCGCTTCGACCGCGGCGGATTCGGTCACGTCGCAAGTCTGCGCCGCGACGCCGGCCACCTTCGCCGCGAGGGCCTCCACGGCCTTGCGATCGATGTCGGCGGCGATTACCTGCGCACCCGCCGCCGCCAAGCGCTGCGCGATGGCGGCCCCGATGCCGGAGCCCGCCCCGGCGACGATGGCAACACGCCCGTCGAGCCTCATGACCCTGCGCTCATGGCATGTACACGCCGCCGCTCACCGAGATGAGCTGGCCGGTGATGTAGCTGGAGACATCAGAAGCCAGAAAAATCGCCAGGTGCGCGATGTCCTCGGGACGTCCCAACCGCTTGATCGGCAGGTGGCTCATGTTCGGCAAGGTGCCGGCCTCGAGCGCCTGCTGCATGCCCTCTGGCGTGCCGACGAATTCCAGCCGGTTCCAGAAGCTCCCGGTAGACACATCTTCATCGCGATGCGGCACGATCCAGCCGGGTGCGATCGTGTTCACGCGCACGCCCTTCGGTCCCCACTCATACGCGAGCGTCTTCGAAAAGCTGTTGACGAAGCCCTTCGTGGAACCGTAGTGCACTACCTGCTGGGCGGCCTCTCCGAGCAGAGAGGAATTCGACGAGATGTTCACGACACTGCCCTTGCCGCGGCCGAGCATGTCGGCCGACACGGCGAGCGTGCAGTTGACGACCCCATCGATGTTGAGCGCGAGCTCCCAGCGGCGAGTCTCGTCGTCGAGATCCGCGAACGAGCAGTTGCGCTTCACGCCACCGGCGTTGTTCACGAGTACGTCGATGGGCCCGAAACGCTTGCGCGCCTGCGCGACCATGGCATCCACGCTCGCGCGGCTCGTCACATCGGTCGCCACCGGGAGAATCGTGCCGACGCAACCCTGTTTGCGGGCGCGTTCCACCAGCTTCTCGCCCGTGGCCGCATCGCGCGACGCCGAGATGACATTCGCCCCCTCGCGTGCAAATTCCACTACCAGGCCCTGGCCGATGCCGCCGCTGCCGCCAGTGACGATGACCGTCTTGCCCTTCAGTCCAAGATCCATCCGCTTACTCCTCTCGATCCGGCAGTCCAAAGGCGATCACGAAGTCGCCGATGGTCGTGCCCATGAATTGATGACCGCCGGCGGCGATGACCACGAACTGCTTGCCGGTCTTCGCCGAGACATAGGTCATGGGAGTCGCCTGACCGCCCGCGGGCAATCGCCCCTTCCACAACTCCTTGCCCGTCGCGAGGTCGAAGGCGCGCAGATAGTTGTCGATGGCTGCGGCGATGAAGACCACACCGCCGCGAGTCACGGCCGCCCCTCCCAGGCTGAATACGCCCGGGACAGAAATGCCGAGCGGCGCGTGATCGCGGGTAGTGCCGAACGGGCGCTCCCAGAGAATCTTGCGGCTGTCGAGGTCGACCGCCGCGAGCTTGCCCCAGGGCGGCGCCATGCAGGGAAATCCGAGTGGCGAAAGGAAGGGCCCGAATTCGCTCGCGTAAGGCGTGCCGAGTTGCGGCGCGATGTTCAGGCCGCGGGCGTGCCCGCTGCCTTCGCCCTGGATGCGCTCAGCTTCGGCACGCGGCACGAGACGATTGAGCATCGGCATGTACGACGCGTTGACGACCATGATGCGTCGTCCTTCGTCCACCGCGACACTGCCCCAGTCCATGGCGCCGAAGTTGCCTGGATACTGGATCGTCGGCGTGAGTGAAGGCGGCGTGTAGAGGCCCTGATAGCGACGGCTGCGAAACTCGATGCGACAGGCGAGCTGATCGAGCTGGGTCGCTCCCCACATGTTCGCTTCGGTGAGCGGCGCGGGTGTGAAGCTTGGCATCCCGACCGAGTAGGGCTGCGTCGGTGAATAGCGTTCGCCCGGCGCGTCACCCTTCGGCACCGGTCGCTCCTCAACCGCCGCGAGCGGATGCCCGTCGCGCCGATCGAGCAGGTAGATCTCGCCTTGCTTCGTCGGCTGGATCAGGGCCGGCACCGTCTCGCCATCGATCGGCAGATCGACGAGCACCGGCTGCGAACCCACATCGTAGTCCCAGAGATCATGGTGCACGGTCTGGAACGACCACCGCAGCTTTCCCGTCGCCGCTTCGAGCGCCACGACCGAACTCGAGAAGCGATCGAACGCTTCCGGTCGCTGTGCCCCGTAGAAGTCGGGCGTGGCGTTGCCCGTCGGAATGTAGACGAGCCCAAGCGCAGGATCGGCGCTGAAGAGCGTCCAGGCATTCGGCGAGCCGCGCGGATAGATTTCGCCCGGCTTCAGCGGGCCGAGTTCCGCAGGCCGCGCCGCATCCCAGCCCCAAAGCTCCTTGCCCGAGATGGCATCGAACGCGCGCACCACTCCCGAGGGCATGTGGGTCGCAACACCATCGAGCACGAAGCCGCCGATGATGGCTGCATCGCCGACCACCGCGGCCGGTGAGGTCACGAACTGGAAGCCCGGCGTGACATCCCCGAGGTTGACGCG
>CAUJHX010000226.1 GCA_963204795.1 Pseudomonadota bacterium
TCAGCCCCGCCAGCACGCTGCGCTGGGTCAGCATGACGCCCTTGGCAAAGCCGGTCGTACCGCTGGTGAACATCATCAGCGCCAGATCATCGCCGTCGACGGGTGTGCAGCCGAGCTGGCTGGTCGCTTTCCATCCTGAAATCAGTTCATCGAAGGAGCGATCCTGGTGGGGGCGGAGGAGGCGTGGATCGCTGGTCAGCACGACGCGGGCCAGCAGCCGGCTCCGGCCTCCGGCTTCCTGCAGGCGTTCGGCCCGCTTCGCGTCGGCAATGACCAGGTTGCAACCGGTGTCGCAGATGGCGCGATCGAGCTCGGATGGGGCGCCACGGCTGTTGACCAGGACTGCCACGGCACCCAGTGACGTGACTGCGAGGAACGCGATGATCCATTCGGTGGAGTTCTGCATCGCGATCGCGACCCGCAGCCCCTTCTGCACGTCGAACTGCTGCGCCAGGTTGCCGGCGAGCTGCGCGGCTTTCCCGAACACTTCGCCGAAAGTGTGTTGCTTGCCGCCTTCCACCGTGAACACGCGGTCCGCAAAGCGACTGGCTTGCCGGTAGAGATCAGGCAGCGTCCGTGGGCAGCTCGCGAAGATCCTGCACGGTGTGCCATTGACCTCGACGGTCACCATTTCGAAAGGAGCACCCGGCGCAGTCAATGCCGCCCGGATCGCATCAATGCCGGCTATGTTGATCCCCTCAGGTGACGATTTCGCAGTCGAGGCCCGCAGCTTCGAACATCCCGACGACTTGCGCAACACGTTCGTGCGTGAGCGGTTGTGCCTCGCCCATCGGGTAGGCGCGATCGAGCATGTTGTACTTGTTCATGCCGTAGCGGTGGTAGGGCAGGACATTGACCACGATGCCGGGCCGCAGCTGTTGCACGAACTGTACGGTGGCCGTGACGTTCGCATCCGTATCCGAGACGCCGGGGATCAGGGGCACGCGGACGATCATCTGCGCCGGGCTGTCGGCGACGACCCGGGCGTTTCTGAGGATCTGCCTGTTCGTGATGCCGGTGGTCTTGCGATGCAGGGTATCGTCCATGACCTTGAGATCGAACAGCACGAGATTCGTGTGCTTGAGGACCGCTTTCAGGCCCTTCGTGGACCCATGGCCCGTGGTATCGAGCGTCGTGTGCAGGCCTGCCTCCTGGCAACGCTCGAAGAGCGCAGCGACGAAGGGTGCCTGCATCAGCGGCTCGCCGCCGGAGCAGGTCACTCCGCCCTGCGAGCTGCGGTAGTAGAGGCGGTCCCTCAAGACCTCCTCGATTACTTCATCGACGGTCTTGTCATCGCCGATCATCCGCAGGGCGCGTGGCCCGCAGACCTCGACACAGTCCCCGCAGTTGTCACACAGGTCGCGATTCACCCGGACACCGGTCCCGGTCAGTTCGATTGCCTGCTTGCTGCACGCCGTGACGCAATGACCGCACTGGTCACAGAGGGCGTCGTTGTGCGCCAGCTGCCGTCGCGTCTGCTGGGACTCGGGATTGGAGCACCACAGGCAGGTGAGGGGACAGCCTTTCAGGAACACCGTCGTCCGGATGCCCGGGCCGTCCTCGGTACTGAAGCGCTGGATGTTGAAGATGCGGCCCGTGAGCAGCTGCGCTGCCTCATCATCCGTGAGTGTCTCGTCCAGACCGTCCAGCGCCGGATCGAGGTCCAGTTCGCAGTCGTTCATAGGCTTTCCCGCCGCTGCGGAAGCCGGCGGGGCAGTCCTGCGACCCACCCCGCCGGTCTTCACTGTCTTACATGCACTGTTCGGTGCGGCTGATGATCTCGTCCTGCACGACTGGCGACAGCTCCACCCAGAACGCACTGTAGCCGGCCACCCGCACCACGAGGTCGCGGTGGTTCTCCGGCTGCGTTTGCGCCAGCTTCAGTGTCTCGGTGTCGAGCACGTTGAACTGCACCTGGAAGCCACCCTTCTCGAAGTAGGTATCGAGGAGACTGGCGAACTTCTGCTGGCCGCCTTTCGTGCGCAGCGATGCCGGCGAGAACTTCATGTTCAGCAGCGGCCCTTCGATGAAGGTGCTGTCGAGCTTGCACACGGAGTTCATCGCCGCAGTCGGGCCCTTCACGTCACAGCCCTGCACCGGGGAAGCCGAGGCGTCACCGAGGTGGGTGCCGGATTTGCGGCCGTTCGGCAGCGCGCCGGTGGTCTTGCCGGCCCAGGATGACCAGGCAGCACCCTGCCGGAACATCGTGAAGCGTCGGCCATAGCCGTCCCGATAACTCTGGCACTTGTCGGTCGCATCCTTGTACAGCTTGCACATGAGCGCATCGGGCTCATCCTCGTCGTTGCCGTACTTGGGTGCGGCAATGCAGGCCTGGCGCAATCCCTCGTAGCCCTCCCAGTTGTTCTTCAGCGCGTCGAGGAGATCCGCCATCGTGCCTTTCTTGTCCTCGAAGATGACCTTCTTGATGGCCAGCAGCGAGTCGGAAGCGTCCTGGAAACCGCGGTCGACGAAGGAGAATGCCTCGAGCTGCTGGTAGCGACCGCCGAAGCGCGTGACATCCTTGCCATCCGCGATGCAATCCTGCAGGAAGGCGGAGATGTACGGGAAGTAGAACGCGTCTTCGTAATAGCTCTTCTCGTACGCCCGGAAATTCTTCATGGTGTACTCATAGAAGGCGTCCCGCTGCTTCTCGTATGCCTCGAGCATCTGCTCCCAGCGGGTAAACGTGCGGGGATCGCCGGTCTCGATGCCGAGCTTCTTGTTCGTCCAGGTGTCCATGCCGTTGAACAGGGCCCACTCGAGGAGCTTCGAGTGGTTGCAGAAGGACACGACGGCATTGCGCACCCAGGCGAAGCTCTTCGGGTACGAGGTGTTGATGCAGCCCGCCATCGCCCAGTCGCGCGCATCATCCCACTTCACGCCGCGATCCAGCAGGTACTCGGTGCCCATGCGGTCGCTGAACCAGGCGGGAATGCCACCGCCGTGATCGCGGTTGCACTCGATGCCTTTCTCCAGCAGCTCCGGCGCCATCAGCCGGTGATAGCGCAGCGAAACGTGCGGCTGGTGTGTCTTTACCTGTTTCGCAACCTGCAGGAAGAGGCAGGAAAGCTCGTTCGATGCGTCCTTGCCGTCGCGTGTCGTGCCACCGAGCGTCACGTTGGCGTAATAGTTCGAGGGCGAGATTTCCTGGTGGTCGCGCTTGCCGACCTGACCGAGGAACATGAAGGGCTCGAACTCCAGCCACTTCATGAACATGCAACCCAGCAGCTCAGCGGCTTCCTGGCGGGTGATGCGCCCTTCGTTGATGTCCTTCGAGTAGAAGGGCCACAGGTACTGGTCGAAGCGGCCGACGAAGGCGTTGGTCGTCGCCTTCTCGATCTCCTGGCCGAACGCCACGAACCAGTAGGTCTGCAACGCCTCGTGAAAACTGCGCGGCGGATTCTCCGGTACCCATTCACACACTTCTGCGACCTTGAGGAGCTCCTTCTGGCGCCGCGGATCCTTCTCCATCTTCGCCGCCGCGCGTGCGAGTGTCGCGTAGCGGTGCGCGTGGTGAATCATGCCCTCCAGCGAAATGATCACCGCTTCGAGCCATTCGATCTTTTCGCTGTCCTCGTGGCTGAGGTAGGGGCCGCTCGCCTTCGAGCGGGTACGGATCACGTCGATGTGTTCCCGGGCTTGCTTGATGTGACCCTTGAATCCAAGCGCGAAGACCTTGTCCATGTCCGCGCCCGGCGTGAACAGCTGCGGCGTGAGCGGCGGGCGCAGGGCATTGCGGGCTTCGCCCATCAGATGCATCTTGCCGCCATCGAGCGCATTCTCGGTTTCAAAGGAACGCTTGGCGGGATATTTGTCTTTCCAGTACTCCGCTGCTTCGCGCAGGTACTGCCGGTCTTCGTCCGAGAACTGGGTGACCGTGACCTCCGAACCCGCGGTCACTTCGACCTTGTCGAGCAACGCGAGCAGATGGATCGGCAGCTGCTCGACACTCGGGTTGGCGCCCCGGATGTGCGGCGTCGGTGCGCCGACCAGAATCTCGTCGTCGCGGATGAGGATGTTCCTCTTGGCCAACACGTTCGCGAAGGCCTTGGCGCGCCGCTTCGCCGGATGCTCGCCCTCGGTCGCGCGATAGGACTCGGTCCAGTACCGGGCCCGCTGACCGCAGATCGTCGGCCGGGATGCCAGGTAACGCTGCTTCATGCGCTGGATCCGCTCCGTGAAGCCGTTGACCTTGTTGATCTCGGCGAGGGGGATCTTCCCGAGCACGGCCGCAATGATCTTCGTCATCCGGACGTTTATCGGTGTCGCCGTCGCGAGGTCGTCGATTACTGCTGACATCTCGCCTGCTCCTCTGATTGAGTTCTGGTTACTGGTTCAGGCGTTGCCCGCAGCGGGCGGTCTCGCCTCGGTAGCGAGGCGTAGTCTAGGGAGGAGGATGTCACCTCACAATAAACGAAGACGCAAAACTGCGTCACCCAAACGCAACAATCCTGTAGGGTAAGGGAGTGTGTGGAGAGTTGATAAAACTCAAGGGATAGGTGCTGCCATCAAGGGATGCGTCCTCAAGTATTCGAGAAGAAAATCATTGAACACCCTGACACGGCGCGGCACCTCCCGCGTGCCGGGTCGGATAATGTAGATGAACATCGAAACGGTATGATATTCGGGTAATACCGCGACAAGTCGCCCTCGGTCCAAATCCTTGGCGATCAAGAAAGTTGGAATAAGCCCAATTCCAGCACTTGAGCGAACAGCCTCCCGTACAAAGAATATGTCGTCACAGCAGATAGGGCCTCGCGGCTTAAAGGATGCCGATCTCGCTCTACTCACGAGCTGCAGTGTGGGCAAGCTGCGATGGGTCACCCATCGATGGCCGGCCAAATCATCGGGCCCATGCGGAATGCCGCTATCCTCAAGATACTTTGGGGAGGCAACAAGCTTGGCATAGATAGGGAAGGCCGGCCGGGCGACCAGCGAGGAATCCTTCATCCGCGCCGGCGCCGCGCGCAGCGCCACATCGAAACCGCCCACCGCAAAATCCATCGGCTGGCTGTTCAGGTAGAGATCGCAGTGCACGCGCGGATAGCGTGCCGTGAATTTCGTGACGGCATCGGCGAGGAAGGCGGAGCCCAGGTAGTTCGGTGCGGAGATGCGCACCTCGCCCTGTGGCTCCCCCAGATGGTCCGGCGATTCGACCGCAGCCTGCTCGAGGGAGGCGATCAGGGTGGCGACCCGCTCGTGGAGCGCAGCGCCAGCCGGGCTGAGCACGACCCGGCGCGTGGTCCGGTGCAGCAGGGGTACGCCCATGGCCGCTTCGAGTTGCGACAGGCGTCGGCTCACGGACCACTTCGGTATGTTCAGCTTTCTGGCCGCCGCCGAGAAGCTCGCGGCGTCCGCGACGGCGACGAACATGCGCAGGGCGTTGAGGTCCACCGATTCACCGTGAGCTTTCCTGGTATCCATCGTGATGCTGATCCGGGGTCTCGCAGTGAATCGGATGAAGGCATTCTGGAACACGGGTGCAGGGCAGGCAAGGCGCCCCGCTCCCGGGCACGCGCTGCCAGGCATCTCGGTGAAGGCCGATTTGAGCGATAGTCTGTTTGGCCGATGAACACCCGGCCCGCAGCGATGACAGTAACCGCAGGTTTGGCGTGCCCGATGCTGGAAGGATCGCAGATGAGCGACGAGGAAGCGATTTCAGGAGATGGCAGGATCACGTCCGCGGACATCGAGCGGGCGCGAGCGCAGATCGGGATTCCGCAGTATGAGAGGAATCCGGTGTTCAACAGGGTGGCG
>CAUJHX010000227.1 GCA_963204795.1 Pseudomonadota bacterium
GCCGACTCGTACATCCACACCGGCCACGCCCAGCGCGCCCAGCGGCGGTGCCGGATGTCGTCGCGATGCAGGCCGCGCCAGGCTGTGACGAGCACCAGGGGTATCGCCAACGCGGCCATCAGGACGTGACTGATGAGCAGCGCGTAATAGATCGGCCGGACCAGACCCTGGCCCCGAAACTGGAAGATCGGCGCGGAAAGGTGGTAGGCGATGTAGCTGACCAGAAAGAGCAGCGAGACACCGAGCGCTGCGAGCATCGCGGCGCGATGCGCGGCGATGTGCCGCCGGGCAATCTGCACGCGGCCGATTACCAGCAGCACGCTGGCGGCGGCATTCAGGGTGGCGTTGACGTGTGGCAGCTGCGAGACGATGTCCATGGTTCTTCCTGCACGCGCACTATATAGTTCGCCCGTGCACCGACGCGGCCCTTTGATCCAGATCAAGGACAGCCGGGGGGTGTTGATGACAACAATTGCATAGATGCCGCGCCGCGGTATCCTGCTGACGTGTACCGGAACAAGCGACGGGGGGCTTCATGAGCGACGGGCATGACGAAAACGACAAGGTTCCGCTGATCCAGCGTCTGCTGGACAACCCATTCCTGCTGCTTTTCCTGGGCGTGCTGATACCGATGGTGGTTTACACATTGTGGGGTGTCATCGACATCCTCACGGTCCCTGCCGCGAACTGATCTGGAAAAAACCGGGGATATCCCATGAGCGCAATACTGCCGCCGGCCGAACGACTGTGGTGGAAGCACCCGCTGGACCGTGTTGAAGGTACCTGGATCGTCATTGCCTTCGTCTGGTGCATGATCCTGTTCTTCATGATGGTGTTCTGGCACATCTACGGGCGCCAGAACCTGTCCACCGAGACCTACACCACGACCCCGGAGGCCTTCATGGCCAAGGCGGAGGCGTGGGCGGCCCAATACACGGTCCGGACTGACGAGGTGAGCGGGCTGCCGATCGTGGCGCCCCCCGACGGCGGCGACGCCTACATCATCTCGCGCCTGTGGAGTTTCTGGCCGATCCTCGAGCTGGAAAAGGGCAAGACTTATCGGCTGCATCTGTCCTCGCTCGACTACAACCACGGGTTTTCGCTGCAGCCGGTGAACATCAACATCCAGGTCGTGCCCGGCTACGAGCACGTGGTGACGGTGACACCGAACCAGAGCGGGACCTACTCGATTGTCTGCAATGAATTCTGCGGTATCGGCCATCACACGATGGTCGGGCGCCTCTACGTGAAGTGACGGAGATCGTGACGATGTCAATCGCAACCACTTACCGTACATGCCCCCGATCTGGCCTGCAGTTCGAGGCAAATGCTGAAAAGCTCATCATCGCCAACGCGGTCGCCGCGGTGGTGTTCCTGCTGATCGGCGGCGTGCTCGCGCTCGGCGTGGCGCTCACGCGCTGGCCGGCCGTGCACTGGCTGCAGGCGGACACCTTCTACCAGGTGCTCACCGCGCACGGCATCGACATGCTGATCTTCTGGATCATCTTCTTCGAAATCGCGGTGCTGTATTTCTGCGCCTCGACACTGCTGCGCTGCCGGATCGCGACGCCGAGGATCGCGTGGCTCGCGTTCGCGCTGATGCTGATCGGCGCCGTCGTCAACAACTACGCCGTCTACAAGGGCGGCTCCAGCGTGATGATGACCTCCTATGTGCCGATGATGGCCGAGCAATCGTTCTATCTCGGTCTCATCCTGTTTGCGGTCGGCGCGCTGATCGGCTGTTTCGTGTTCTTCGGCACGCTCGTGGTCGCCAAACGCGACAAGACCTACGAGGGATCGGTGCCGCTCGTGACCTTTGGCGCGATCACGGCCGCCATCATCGCGGTGTTCACGATCGCCTCGGGTGCCATCATCCTGATTCCGACCTGGCTGCTGTCGCTCGGCGTGATCGACAAGGTCGATCCACTGATCTACCGCATGATCTGGTGGGCGTTCGGCCACTCATCCCAGCAGATCAACGTGGCGGCGCACGTCTCCGTCTGGTACCTGGTGGCGGCGGTGGTGTTCGGCGCCAAGCCGATGTCCGAGCGGGTCAGCCGCGGCGCATTCCTGCTCTACATCCTGTTCCTGCAGCTCGCGAGCGCACATCACTTGCTCGCAGACCCGGGGCTGTCCACCAACTGGAAGGTCGTCAACACCAGCTATTTCATGTATTTCGCGGTGCTGGCCTCCATGATCCACGGTCTGACCGTGCCCGGCGCCATGGAAGTGGCGCAGCGCCAGAAGGGCTACACGCGCGGTCTGTATGAGTGGCTGCGCCGTGCGCCGTGGAGCAATCCCACGTTCTCGGGCGTGTTCATTTCGATCATCGGCTTCGGTTTCCTCGGGGGCATCTCCGGCGTGATGATGGGTACCGAGCAGCTCAACATGATCATCCACAACACCATCTACGTACCGGGGCATTTCCATGCTACGGTGGTGGTGGGCACGACACTCACTTTCATGGCATTGACCTACTACCTGATCCCGACGCTGTTCAAGCGTGAGATGATCAGTCCGGGGCTTGCGAAGCTGCAGCCTTACCTCTTCGGGCTGTCGATGTACTTCTTCTGCCTCGTCATGATGGGTGCGGGCACGCTGGGTGTGTCGCGACGGCATTGGGACATGGCCTTCTCGGGCATGCCGATGGCCTATGAGTGGCCGGGCGCGGCTTACCTCATGATGGGTCTCGTCGGCATTTCGGCCGTGGCGGCGATCGTGGGTGGTGCCATCTACATCTACGTGACGGTAGGCTCGCTGCTGTGGGGCAAGCGGATTGAAGGTGGCGCCGCGAGCGTCGCCAGCAAGCCGACCCCGCTCATGGCGCCCGCAGCCGTGGCGCAGGGGTATGGTTCGCAGGGCTTCGCCGCCCCGGGAACCTTCGTGCTGGCAATGGTCTTCCTGGTTGCGTTCATCCTGTACTACTTCGTGAACTGGAAGTACCTTTCGACCGTATGGGGCCTCAGCTGATGCATGACACTCGCCGGGGGGGACGGCTCTGGCCCGACCCCCCGCGATTCTCGCCATGAGGGCGTTCGCCCGCGACGCCCGGTCGATGTCGAAGTTGTCAATTCGTGTGCTGCTCATGGTGGCGATACTGGGGTTGCCGGCAGCACTGTGGGCCGGGACCGATTCTGCTGCGTCCAACAGTCGCCCTGGCCTCGAACCGCAAGCCGTACTGGCGGCAAGTCGCGCCGCCGTCGGCAACACGCCGGGCGACTACCCCATGCGCGATCGCCAGGATCGGGTCGTGCGGCTGTCGGATTTCCGGGGCAAGCCGCTGCTGGTGAATTTCGTTTACACCGGCTGCTTCCAGGTCTGCCCGAACAGCACCCTCGTGCTGCGCAGCGCGGTGAACGCCATGCGCGACCGTTTCGGCAGCGAACAGTTCAGGGTGGTGAGCATCGGTTTCGATCAGCCGACCGACACGCCCGCCGCGCTGCGCAATTACGCCGCGCAGCGGCGCATCAAGGATGCCAACTGGGAATTTCTGAGCCCGCGCGGCGAGGATGTGGCCGCGCTCGCCCGGGATTTCGGCTTCAGCTATGTGGCGACGCCCGGCGGCTTCGATCACACCCTGCAGGTCAGCATCCTCGATGCCGAGGGACGGATCCGCCAGCAGGTGGTCGGGGATGCGTTTGCGGCCGAAGCCCTCGGAGAGCCGCTCCGGCAGTTGATTGCCGGACGCATGTTCAAGGATTCCTCGGGGTTCGCGGATCTCCTCGAACGAGTCCGTATACTCTGCTCGGTCTATGACGCAGACACCGGCCAGTACCGCGTGAGCTATGCGCTCTACATCGAGATCGCCGGTGGCCTGACCTTCATCGCCGCGATGCTGTGGTTTGCGATCAGGGAGTGGCGTGCCGCGCGTACGGAGCGCCGACTGGCCGCGCGCTGATCACTGCTCATGAACCTGCAACACAGCAAACTGGATGCAACGTCCCTGATCGGGCAACTCGTGCTGTACTCGGTGCTCGCGGCCGTGCTGGTGGTGTTCGCCAACTGGCCCGTCTATCACCAGCTCGGGCCTGATCAGGCGCTGATCAAGCTGAGCATCGTCCATGAGCCGCAGTTCGTGCTGGCCTGCAGGCAGCGCACCCCGGAGGAACTGGCGAAACTGCCGCCCAACATGCGTGCGCCGATGGATTGCCCGCGCGAGCGCGCGCCGCTCGTGGCGGAGGTCGATGTGGACGGGAAACTGGTGCTGCGGCAGGAGGCCCAGCCTTCAGGTCTGGCGCACGACGGCCGTGCCACCCTGTATCACCGGCTGGTGACGACGGCGGGTCCGCACGACATCGTAGTGCGGCTGCGCGACCGGGCCGGCACCGACGACTTCAATATCCGCGGCGCAACCTCCGTGAATCTGCGGCCGGCGCAAAGCCTGGTCATCGACTTCGAGGCCGCGCGCGGCGCGATCACTTTCCGATGAGTCGCGGCTTCGACTCCATTGCCGACCCGGTTGTCGGTGTCGATCCCCTTCCGGCATCGCTGGTCGCGCAACCGGGGCTCACGCGACTCGCCCGGGGGTGGCTGTGGCTCGGCCTGCTGGCGCTCGCCGGGTCAGGCGTGTTCGCCGTCCTGCTGGTCCTCTCGCGCACGCCACAGCTGAACCAGTGGCTGCCGGTGGC
Source organism: Pseudomonadota bacterium (assembly GCA_963204795.1). Lineage (GTDB taxonomy): Bacteria > Pseudomonadota > Gammaproteobacteria > Steroidobacterales > Steroidobacteraceae > CADEFQ01. Next base: position 4,629 of record CAUJHX010000227.1, read on the forward strand.
CGATTTCTTCCGTGTGGCGCTGATCGTGCATGTCGATCTCTCCGTGCTTGTCTGGCTCGTTTCCCTGGCGGGCCTCCTGTGGTCCATCAGCGGTTCGATGCGTGCGCCGGGCCTCGCCTGGCTTGCGCTCGGCCTGTGCGCGGCGGGCACCTCGCTGATGGCGCTCGCGCCGTTTATGGGCCAGTCGGCACCCGTCATGGCGAACTACATCCCCGTCGTCGATGGGACGATGTTCCTTGCCGGGCTCGCAGTGTTCGGGCTGGGTGGGGCGGCGCTCGTGCTGCGTGGCCTCATCGCCACACAGCCGACGGGTCCGGGTCTTGCCGGAGAGGGCGCCCTGCGGTTCGGCCTCAATGCGAGCGTCGTGGCGGGCGCGGTGGCAGTGCTGTCTTTCGGCGCGTCGCTGCTGCTCGTGCCACGATCACTCGATGCACAGACGTATTTCGAGATCCTGTTCTGGGGTGGTGGGCACGCCCTGCAGTTTGTCTGGACACTGCTGATGCTGGTGGCGTGGCTGTGGCTTGCGGGCGCAACGGGCGCTCGTGTTCCGCTCAGCCCGAGGCTCACGGTGCTGATGTTCGTGCTGGCGCTCGCCAGTGTCTTTGCGACTCCCTTCGCGTACTTCGCAGCCGACGTCACCTCGGTCGAGTTCCGGCAGATCAACACCTGGGCCATGCGGCTGGGTGGTGGCATCGCCATCGTGCCGATCAGCCTCGCCGTGGCAGTCGGCCTGCTGCGCGCCGGCGCGTCGCGGGATGCCAGGGCGCTGCCGCTGCGCGCAGCACTGGTGGCCTCCATCGTCCTGTTCGGCGCGGGCGGCCTGATCGGTGCGCTGATCAACGGCAGCAATGTACGGATTCCGGCTCATTACCACGGCAGCATCGTCGGGGTGACACTGGCCCTGATGGGTCTCGTCTACCTGCTGATGCCACGCCTCGGCTATCAGGCGCCGACCGGACGCCTCGCCGTGTGGCAGCCGATGCTGTATGGCGCGGGCCAGTTGCTGCACATCATCGGGCTCGTCTGGTCGGGCGGCTACGGCGTGCAGCGCAAGGTCGCCGGCGCCGATCAGGTGTTGCGCAGCGCGCCCGAAGTCATCGGCATGGGACTCATGGGGCTGGGCGGCCTGATCGCCATCATCGGTGGCCTGTTGTTCGTGGTGGTTGTGGCGCGCTCGATGCGACGCGTCGCAGCGAGTCGGGAGTGACCTGATGATTCGTGCGCTGCAGCGGCTGCTCCGCTGGCTTTTCATGCAGGCCGAGGCCGTGTTCAACCGGGCCTTTGGCGATCGGCTCAATCCGCTCTATTACCTGGGCGCCATCGTCTTTTACCTCTTCTGGATCGTGGCGTTCACGGGCCTGTACCTGTATGTATTCTTCGACACGGCCGTCAGTGGTGCCTACGCCTCGGTCGAGGCATTGACCCACCAGCAGCGCTTCGTGGGCGGGATCATGCGCAGCGTGCACCGCTATGCCTCCGACGGCATGGTGGTGCTGATGTTCGTGCACATGCTGCGCTACTTCGCCTTCGACCGCCTGCGCGGATTCCGCTGGTTCGCGTGGGTCACAGGGGTCGGCCTCATCTGGTTGGTCTACGTCAGCGGCGTCGGCGGCTACATGCTGCCCTGGGACCGGCTGGGTCAGTTCGTGACGGTTGCGAGCTTCGAATGGCTTGACTGGCTGCCAGGCTTCGGCGGCAGCCTGATCCGCAATGTCATCTATCCCGAGAACGTCAACGATCGCTTCTTTTCGCTGCTCGTTTTCATGCACATCGGCGCACCGCTGCTGACGCTGCTCCTGATGTGGGTTCACATCCAGCGGGTGCCAAAGGCCAGCACCCAGCCGCCGCGACCGATCGCGATCGGAGTGCTCGGCATGCTGGTGCTGATGTCGTTGTGGCAGCCGGTGTTGAGTCAGGGCGGGCCGGCGGACCTGACCGTGGCGGTGGCCCAGGTCGCGCTCGACTGGTTCTATCTCGGGTTCTTTCCGCTGATCTATGCGTTGCCGCTGAGCCAGTCCTGGGCGCTGGCGATCGGGGTCACCTTGTTGCTGGCGCTGCTGCCCTGGCTGCGATTGAGACGCGGTGCCCGAAGCCAGGAAATGCATATCGAGGTGCATCCCGGGCCGCGCCGGATCACTGCGATGCCGGGTGAGACGATCCTCGAGGCCGGACTGCGGGCCGGCCTCGCGTTGCCCTACGAATGCCGCAACGGCGGCTGCCAGGTGTGCGTCTGCAACGTGCTGCAGGGCGAAGTCGACCACGGCATGTATCAGCCCGAAGCGTTGACGGATGCCATGCGGGCGAGCGGCAAGACGCTGATGTGCTGCGCGACGGCCCTCAATGAGGTGGCGATCGAGGTGGAGGTGGAGTCCATCGATCCGGGCGGCGTGGCGCCAGTCATGCAGCGCGAGGCCCGTATCGAGAGCATGCGCCCGCTCAGCGAAGACGTCATGCAGCTCATGCTGTCGCTGCCGGGCGGCGAGCGCATGGACTTCGGTGCGGGTCAGTACATCAACATCCTGCTCGAGGGTGGCCAGGCGCGCGCCTACTCGTTCGCCAATGCACCGCACGACAACGCGCTCATCGAGCTGCACGTCAAGCTGTTCCCCGGGGGGCTCTTCTCGCCGCGGGTGTTTACCTCGCTGAAGGTCGGCGACACGTTGTCCATTGAAGGTCCGTTCGGGCGCTTCACATTGCGTCCGGGTGATCGCCCGATCCTGCTGGTTGCGACGTCGACCGGCTTTGCGCCGATCAAGAGCATCGTCGAGGATGCCTTCCATCGTGGTGTGCGGCGCCCCATGCGGCTGTACTGGGGTGTGCGTCGCATCGCCGACCTGTACATGCGGGAAGAGTGCGAGCGCTGGCAACGCGAACACGACAATTTCACGTTCATCCCCGTGCTGTCGCGCGAACCAGCGCCCGAGTGGACGGGGCGCAAAGGGCACGTGGACACGGCCATTCTTGCGGACTTCCCGGACCTGCGCGGTCACGAGGTCTACATCTGTGGCTCGGTGCAGCTCGTGTCGAACGCCGTCCCGGCCTTTCTCGCGCAGGGACTCGATGAGGGCTCGTGCTTCACGGACGCGTTCACGCCGGGGCAGAGCGCGTCCGGGCCGCACACGCCGTAGCGGCGCGCCCGCCACGGAACCGGGCGGATGGTGCGGGAGACGTCATGCCGTACGCTGCTCGAGGTAAGGGGCCTCGCGAAACGCTTCCGGGCGGATCGTCCGCCGGTATTCAGCGGCATCGACCTCGCACTCGGTCCGGGTGAATACCTCGCGATCATGGGCGAGTCGGGCGTCGGCAAGTCGACGCTGCTCAACCTGATCGCGGGACTCGATCGGGCAGATGCGGGCGCAATCCGGGTGGGTGATATCGAGGTGACTGCGCTCGACGACGATGCAGCCACGCTGTTGCGCCGGCAGCGGATGGGCTTTGTATTCCAGGCCTTCCATGTGCTGCCGTACCTCACCGTGGCGCAGAACGTTGCGCTACCGCTCGAATTGCTCGGTGTGCCACGCAAGGAGAGTGCCGCGCGGGTTGCAGCAATGCTGACTGCCGTGCAGCTCGCAAGCGACGGCGGGCGCTACCCGCGTGAACTGTCGGGCGGGGAGCTGCAGCGCGTCGCCATTGCGCGTGCGCTCGTGCACCGGCCACAGGTCGTGCTCGCGGACGAGCCGACGGGCAATCTCGATGCACGCAGCGCTGCGCAAGTACTCGCGCTGCTGCGCGAGCAGGTGCACGCCGCGGGCGGTGCAGGCATCCTGATCACGCATTCACTCGCCGCCGCGCGCACGGCTGATCGCGTGCTGACACTCACGGCGCAGGGCCTCGAGCCGCTCGCGTGATGCCCCGCCTGCGTCTCTGGTGGCAGCTCTGGTGCTCTCAGTGGCGCGCGGGTCCCGTGCGCATGGCGATGCCGGTCGTTGCGCTCGCGCTCGGTGTGGCGCTCGCCTCGGCCGTGCAACTCGTCAATCGCAGCGCGCTGGCCGAATTCGGGCAGGCTGCACGCGCTCTCTCGGGAGATGCCGATCTCGTGGTGCAGGGCTCCGCAGACGGATTCGACGAGCGTTTCTTCGCCGCCATCGCGCGCGTGCCGGGCGTTGCGGTGGCGAGCCCCGTGCTCGAGTTGCGGGCCACGCTCGCCAGCCGCCGCGAGCCGCTGCATGTCGTCGCGCTCGATCCTTTCCGGGCGATGCAGGTGCAGCCTGCCTTGCTGGGCGAGATTGCAGGGCGGCTGCGCGGCCTCCTCGCGCCGGACGGCATTTTCCTGAGCGGGCAGGCAGCGTCGGCGCTCGGGGTCGAGACGGGCGCTCATCTGGAGGTGCTCGTCGGCAGTGCGCGGCGGAGGCTCGAAATGCTGGGCCGGCTATCCGGGGCGGCCTATCCGCGCGCGCTCGGCATCATGGACATCGCGGCCGCGCAGTGGCAGTTCGACCGGCTCGGGGTGATCACCCGCATCGACGTGCGCGTCGCGCGCGAGGCGAACCCGGTTGCAGTGCGCGCCGCGATCGCGCGCATGCTGCCGCCGGGTGTGACGATCGCGGCGCCCGAGGTGGACGATGCGCGCCTCGCGTCGGCGACGCGCGCCTATCGGGTCAATCTCGCCATGCTGGCGCTGGTCGCCGTGCTGACTGGATCATTTCTGGTCCTCGCTACGCAGACGCTCTCGCTGCTGCGGCGCCGTTCGACGCTCGCGCTGCTGCGCGCGCTCGGCATGACCCGCGGTGCCTTGCGCCGCACGCTCACTGCCGAAGGGGTCGTCGTTGGCATGATCGGTGCGGCGCTCGGCTTCGCGGGCGGCATCGCACTCGCGCGCTGGATGCTGCATGTCGTTGCGGGTGATCTCGGGGCGGGGCAGCTCGTCAGCCTCTCGGGCTCGCTCGCCGTGCGGCCCGCGGACTGGGCGATCTTCGTGCTTCTCGGCGCGCTCGTGGCAGGCATCGCAGCCTGGCTGCCGGCGCGTGAAGCGGCGGCGCGTCCGGTCGCGCAGGCACTGAAGGCAGGTGATGCCGGGACTGCATTCGCCCATGCGCGATCTCCGTGGATCGGCGGTGCGCTGATCGGACTCGGTGTGCTGCTTGCCGTCCTGCCACCACTGCATGGCTTGCCGCTCTTCGGCTACGCGGCGGTCGCGACACTCCTCACCGGCGGCGTGTGGCTCGTGCCTGCAGCAGTCGGGAGTCTGCTTGCGCGATGGCCACGGCCGCGCAGGCCGGTGCCGGCGCTGGCGCTTGCGCAGTTGCGCGGCAACAGTGCCCGGGCGGCGATCGGATTTGCGGCGATCATCGTGAGTTTCAGCCTCATGGTTGCCATGGCGATCATGGTGCATTCGTTCCGCGAGTCCTTCATCGACTGGCTCGAGCGGACGCTACCGGCAGACCTGCAACTGCGGGTCGGCGCGAGCGACGGAACCGCGACGCTCGAGTCGGCAGCGCAAGAAGCGCTCGCACAGGTCGCTGGAGTTGCGCGCGCGCAGTTTCGTCGCAGCCGCCCGCTGGCGCTCCCAGGGGGCGCCGCATCGGTGCAATTGATTGCTGTTCCGATTGAAAGCGGGGGCGTGCCTGATCTGACCATCGTACGAAGTGCGCCCGCTACTGCCGGCGTGCGGGCATGGATTTCGGAGGCGATGGTGGACCTGTATCGCTGGCAGCCGGGCGAGCACGTCACGCTGCCCCTCGGCCGGGGCCGCGGGCTCGCGGTCACGGTGGCGGGCGTGTTCCGTGACTACGGCCGCTCGACCGGCAGTGTCATCATTCCGCGATCGAACTATGTCGCCGCGACCGGTGACACGACCGCAAACGAAGCGATCTTCTGGCTCGAGAGGGGCGCGCACGCCGCCACAGTCGTCGAGGCCATGCGCGCGAGGCTTGGACTTGGCGCAGCCCTGCAGATCCGCACGACGTCTGAGATACGGGAGCGATCGCTGCGCAGCTTCGACCGGGCCTTTGCCATTACCTACGCGCTCGAGGCGATCGCGGTATTCATCGGCCTGCTGGGTGTCGGTGTGGCTGCGGCATCGACCGCGCTCGCGCGACGCGGCGAGTTCGGCATGCTGCGCCATGTCGGGATGCTGCGCCGGCAGATCGTCACGATGCTCGCCGGCGAGGGTCTGCTGACGGGCGTCATCGGCGCCGGTTGCGCGCTCGTGCTCGGCGGAGCGCTCAGTATCGTGCTCGTATACGTCGTCAACCGGCAGTCATTCCTCTGGAGCATCGATCTTGCAGTGCCCTGGGCCCAGCTCGGTCTGCTCACTGCCGTGCTCGTCGCCGCCGCCGCCGCGGCGGCGCTGACCGGTGGACGGGCTGCCGTGGGTGGGGGTGTCATCCGTGCCGTGAGAGAAGACTGGTGAGGCGGTTGCTACTTGCAGCGGTCGCGGTGTTCATGGTGGCAGCGTCCGCTGCGCCCCCTGTCGTGCCGGGATACAGCCTCGCGTTTCCGCGCGATCACGGCAGTCATCCCGACTTTCGCACTGAATGGTGGTACTCGACGGGATGGCTGCGCACGGCTCGAGGCGCACGGGTTGGCTTCCAGATCACATTCTTCCGTTCCCGGCAGGCCATCGCCGACGCGAACCCCAGTGCCTTTGCGCCGCGCCAGATCCTGATCGCGCACGCCGCCATCAGCGACCCGTTGCGCGGTCGACTGCAGAAGGACCAGCGCATCGCGCGAGCGGGCTTCGATCTCGCGCAGGCGCGAGAAGGTGATGCGGCGGTGTGGATCGACCAGTGGGCATTGACGCGCGCGAGCGGTGCCTGGCACATCGCGGCACCTGCAGAAGAGTTCACGCTGATGCTTACGCTCTCACCGACGCAGCCTCCCATGCTGAACGGCGAGTCGGGCTACAGCCGCAAGGGACCCGCACCGGCCGCGGCGAGCTACTACTACAGCCTGCCGCATCTCAGCGTGGCCGGTGACATCGTTCGTGACGGTCGGCGCGAGGCGGTGACCGGCGAGGCGTGGCTCGATCATGAATGGTCGAGCGAGTACCTTGAACCCGAGGCCGCAGGGTGGGACTGGATCGGTCTCAACCTCGATGATGGCGCTGCGCTGATGGCCTTTCGCATCCGCGACCGGCACGGCGGCGTGCGCTGGGCCGGCGGTACGTTGCGCGCGGCCGATGGCACGACACGACACTTCGCACCGGGCGACATCTCCTTCGACCCGCAGCGCAGGTGGCGCTCGCCGCGCACCGCGATCGAATATCCGGTCGAATGGTCAGTCCGGGCGGGCGATATCGCCTTCGCGCTGACGCCACTGATGGATGACCAGGAGAGTGACACACGTGCCACCACCGGCGCGATCTACTGGGAGGGCGCCGTGCGTGCGGGCAAGGGCGGTCGCGAGATCGGTCGGGGTTATCTCGAGCTGACCGGATACGGCGAGGCGCTGCTGCTGCGATAGAGCGACCGATCAGGCCACCTCGTCCGGCACGCCGAAATGTTCCTGGTAGCGCCGGAATATCGCGCGCTTGCGGCGGATTTCCGCTATCTCACCCACGCCATAGTCGTGGCGGCCGAACTTGCCCTGCGGCTTCTTCGCCAGATAGGCCTCGATGCGCCGGGTGTTTTCAGGCGTGAACCCGAGACCCGCCTCGTCATAAATCCTGCGTACGGCTTCGACGGGTCGCTCGATCAGATCGGCATAGAGCGAGCTGAAGCATTGCTCGCCCGGAATCTCGCCGCGATCCTGCCAGTCGATGATCCGTTCGAGGCGTGCCGCCATGTGCTCGGGCGACAGCAGTCCCTCGAAAGCCGCGACTGACATGGGCTTGTCGCTGCGCATCCAGTAGAAGGTGCCCGTGAGACTCACGACCGATGCCTGGGCCTTGATGGGGTCACGGTGGGTCAGCAACACGCGTGCATCCGGAAAGACCTTGAAAAGGACCGGCAGGTAATTGAGGTGCGAGGGTGCCTTCAGCAGCCAGTGCCTGCGGGGGTTGCGCCACTGCCAGAGCTGCAGCATGCGCTTGTAGAACGCATAGGGGTAAGACCAGTCGGCCCGGGTCGCGAGCCACTGCATGTAACCCGGAACCTGGAAGAGGTAGGCGATAAATTCGCTGACGAAAGTGCAGGCTTGGGCAATGACACACTCGTTGGGCAGCCGTGCGTCCATCTCGTGCATCGTCGCGTAGGTGGGCGTCACCCGGTTCCACTGCGTGATCAGGTGCTGGCAGCGCTCGATGCGCGGATCAGTGTCGTACGTGGCGCGCTCCGGCGGCGGGTAGGGAAACATCATCTCCCAGTGCCGCGGTGAGCCGAACTGCGGATCCTGCGAAAGCAGCTCGAAGAGGATCGAGGTTCCGGAGCGTGACAGGCCCGCGATCACGAGCGGCCGGTCGATCACCTCTGCGGCGATCTCCGGATGCTCATTGAAGGCCGCCTGCACGCCGAGCAGCGCCTGCAGCCAGATGAGGATGTCGCTGCGTGTCATGAGGCGTCCGAAAAAATGCAGCTCGGCCTCCTCCTCGATGGACTTGAGGAGCACCTCGAAGGGCTCGCGCCATTCATCTCCGCCGAAATCGGTGAAGCCCGTCACCCGCTGGGCCGTCGCGATGAGCTCATCGGCATCGAGAGGCACGAGGTTGCCGATGTCCATGCCGCGGCCTTCGGCGTTGAAGCGCTGCAGCCATTCGGGGCGCGGCGGTGGTGTCCAGTTGAGATCATCTGCCTCGTCGTCCACGCACACCTCCATCAATGGCCAAAACGCTGGATCACGCCCCTGCGACGCGTCGCGAGCTGCTCGCGCCGCCCCGCCGGGCTCATGCGCCTGACGTTCGCCGGCAGATGTTCTGCGAGTTCATCGAACCGGACCCGCGTGGCGAGAGGACGCGGGTGCTCCGCCGCGAGCATCCAGCGATACGTCACATAGCCACCCGTGAAGCCCGAGCAATCGAGCCAGTTCGGCACACCCGGATCGCGATGCGCGATGACCACGATCAGCTCGCCATCGTCCTCGAGCGTCGCGTAATGGCAGTTGGTGTTGGCGAGCCGGTAGCGATAGTCGACCGTCTCCCACCAGTAATTGCCGAATTCGACGCCCCAGTAGACACACTGCGGCGGCCGCACGCGGATGATCAGGGCCTCTTCCGGGTTCAGCTCCCACCAGCAGATCAGGGGATCGCCTCCGGGCGTGGCGTCGATCGCGTTCTTCTCGAGCTGCCAGTAGGAGAGAAACGTATTCCTGTGCGGCATCCACCTTTCCAGCATGGCGGGCCAGTAGGGGATGCTCTCGTGCAGCCAGTCCGCCGCATCGCGCAGCCCCTGCGCCAGCGCCTGCGGTGAGAGCACCGGGGGTGGCGAGTCTTGCGCGCCGAGACGATCGATCACCGCCTGCATCGGCCGCTCATGTTCCCAGTCTGCAAAATACTGGCGGAACGTGATGCGAAAGGTGTCAGGAGTGGTCTGCAGCCAGTTGCCGGGATGCGGGCGAGGGCCGACGAACAGTTCGAAATTGCCCTCGGCATCGGTTTCGATCTGATGGCCGTAGAGCACGGTGGCGACACGCCCGCCCCAGGGCGTCTGGCCGCGCTCGACGGCGGTGACCGAGAAGTACGGCGCATCGCCGCGACGGCCGTGGATCCGGTAGGTGTCCGTGCCGTTCACCTGCGCGCCGACGTAGACACAGTCGGAGTTGTCGCCGCCCTGCTTGCGGATCGGATCGAAGTAGTGGCTGAGTTCCGGGAAACGCGGGTCGCGGAACTCGTAGTGGAAGGCGAGCGCGAGCGAGATGTTGCGCGCCATCTGCTGGAAGCCGGCCGCGCGGTCGATTGGACCGGAGGGGCACTTGTCCCTGAAGGGAATGCGGCCGGCCGCCTTCAGGCGATCGCAGAAGTCTTCCCAGGCCTGCAGCAGCAACTGGTCTGAATTATCGTCGGTGTCGCTCATGCGGCTGTTCCATTCAGCGGCGGCCGGTCTGCGCAAGGTGCCCCACCGGCACGCGCAGGGACTGCTTCATCGTGTCGAGCACGATACTCGAGTGAACGTCGCGCACGCAGGGAATCTTGAGGAGCTGCTTCAGCACGAGCGTGCTGAGCGCTTCCAGGTCGGGCGTCGTGGCCTGCAACATGAAATCGTATTCGCCGGTCGTCGCATGACAGCTCACTACCTGTTCAATCGCCGCGAGGGCGCGCTCGAAGGCCTCTACATTGCTGTCGGTGTGCCGTTCGAGCTTGACTTGAATGAAGGCCTGGACCTTGAGCCCGAGCTTCACGGGATCGACGATCGCGGCGTAGCCGACGATCACGCCGCGCTGCTCGAGTTGCTTCACGCGCCGTGCGCAAGGCGTTCCGGTGAGGCCGATGCGCTCGCCCAGCTCGACGACGGAAAGGCGCCCCTCGGCTTGCAGCTCGGCGACGATGCGGGCATCCACACGATCGAGCGTCATGGTGATAAACCCTGGTGTAATTAGCCGTTATGGAGAATATCACTAAATAAGAAGAGTGAGAGAGTGATAATTGGCGTTTTTCGCCCCACTGCTCAGGCTACGCTGCCTCATTCATGAGGCGCACATGATAGCCGTCGTCGATCGCCATTCCTCGAAGACCGGGGCGCCGGACATCGACTGGTCGCGCGTCGTCGGGACCGTGATGACGTCGCGAGCGCTCGACGACCTCGAGGAAGCGCAGCTCGTTCCGGCCCGCAAGGTTCTCTATCAGTTCACCGCGCGCGGCCATGACGTCACGCAGGCGATCTTCGGCCAGATGCTGACCGGCTCACGGGATGGCGTCGCTCTCTATTACCGCGCGCGCCCGCTCGTGCTCACACTCGGCCTGCCACTCGAGATTGCGCTGGCCTCGACGATGATGCGTGCGGGCGGAGTGAGCGAGGGGCGCGATATCGGCGTCGTATTCAACCTCCCGCGTCGCGAGGGTCCCTGCGTGCTGCCCGCTTGCGGCGGCGTCGGCACGCAGTACACGCCGGCTGTGGGTTGGGCACAGGCGATCCGCTACCACTCGCAGGTGTTGCGCAATCCAGCGTGGGGCGGCTGTGTCGCGGTGGCGCATGGAGGCGAGGCGTCGACCGCGACGAACGGCTTCTGGTCTGCCCTCAACATTGCCACCACGCAGCGCTTGCCAGTCCTTTTCTACATCGAAGACAACGGGTACGGCATATCGGTACCGTCGAACTTCCAGACGCCGGGCGGCAACATCGCGGCGAATCTGACGGCGTTTCGCAACTTGCGCCTCTTCGACGGCAACGGCAGCGACCCCTGCGGCGCCGCATTGCTGATGGCGCAGGCGCTCGCGAGCGTGCGTGCGGGAGAAGGGCCTGCGCTGTTGCGTCTGACGGTGCCACGGCTTTCGGGTCACTCGGGGCAGGATACGCAGACCTACAAGTCGGCGGGTGAACTCGCCGCCGAGTACGCGCACGATCCGCTCATCAGTCTGCGTGCGCGCGTCGTGCCCGCGCTCCTGAGTGCGCCGGAATGGGTGGCCCTCGAGCGGCGTGCGAAGCAGGATGTCGAGCGTGCCCTCGCTGCAGTCGAGCAACGCGCGCAGCCGGATGTCGCACGCGTCGCGAGTCATGTATTCAGTGAACGGCGCGAGGACGGCACGCTCGAAGTGCAGCGTCAGGGTGGCTTGCAGGGCGATGGCATCGAGCCGCGTGCGGGCAATGAAATGCCGTGTCCCGCCGGCCCGCGCATCAACATGGTGACGGCAATCCGCCGCACGCTCGAGGTGGAGCTCGGCCTGAATCCGCGAGTCGTCGTCTTTGGCGAAGATGTTGGCAGAAAGGGTGGCGTACACGCTGCGACACTGGGTCTCGCGGAGAAGTTCGGCGCGGCGCGCGTCTTTGACACCTCGCTGTCGGAAGAAGGCATCATCGGGCGGGCCGTGGGAATGGCGCTCGCCGGGCTCATGCCGGTGCCTGAAATCCAGTTTCGCAAGTACGCAGAACCCGCTGCAGAGCAACTGAGCGATTGCGGCACGATTCGCTGGCGCACGGCGAATGCGTTCGCGGCACCCATGGTCGTGCGGATGCCCGGCGGCTACTTCAAGTGTGGTGATCCCTGGCACAGCCAGTGCAACGAGGTGCAGTTCGCGCATGCGGTGGGCTGGCGCGTCGCAATGCCCTCCAACGCGGAGGATGCTGCTGGACTCCTGCGCGCCGCGCTGCGCGGCAACGATCCGACCATCTTCTTCGAGCACCGGGCGATGCTGGATGCAGCGTGGGCGCGCCGACCCTGGCCGGGTGATGAGTACATCGTGCCGTTCGGCCGCGCGAGGCTCGTACGCGCTGGCACCGAGCTGACCATCGTGACCTGGGGCGCGATGGTGCAACGCTGCGAACAGGCAGCCGGGGAGTCGGCCGTCGACACCGAGGTACTCGACCTGCGCACGCTCTCGCCCTGGGATCGCGACGCCGTGCTCGAATCGGTGCGTCGCACACGACGCTGCCTGATCGTGCACGAAGACACGATGACTGCGGGCTTTGGCGCCGAGATCGCAGCGGTGCTCGCACGTGAAGCGTTCTTCGATCTCGATGCGCCGATTGGGCGCGTCACGATGCCGGATGTACCGAGCCCGCACAGCCCGCTCCTGCTCGATGCGGTTCTGCCGGACGTTGCGCGGATCGTGGCCGCGATCCGCGACCTCGCGAGCGTCTGATGGCGACGTCCGTTGAAGTGCGCGTTCCCACGGAACACACCGGGGGCACGCGTTCGCAGGTGCAGCGCTGGCTCAAGGCGCCGGGCGACTCGGTATCCGTCGATGAGCCGCTGCTGGAACTCGAGACCGACAAGGTCACGGTCGAAATCGCCGCGCCAGCGAGCGGCAGGCTGCACGAGATCCTGAAACCCGAACTGGCAGACGTCGAACCGGGTGAGCTGCTCGCCACGATCGCAGCGTCGGAAGGCCCTCTTGCCCGTAGCCCATCGCCCGTGGCCCGTAGCCCATCGCCCGTCGCGCGTGAACCACTGCCCACGGCCTCGGCGCCCGCGATGGGCGGGGACAGGCTGCCGGGTCGAAACGCGAACGGCCCCCCCAGCCCCGCGGTGCGCCGGTTGCTGGTCGAGCGTGGTCTCACGGACGCGGATGTAAGGGGCACGGGTCACGGCGGGCGGATCACGGTCGAGGACGTTCTGGCGCAGCCAGCCGGGGACATGCCCGCGCGCGAGATGGCGCCGACCCCGGAAGGCACATCGCATCGGCAGCCCCACACCATGATGCGACGGCGCATTGCTGAACGCATGGTCGAGAGCCTGCGCGTCGCCCCGCACGTGACCACGGTATTCGAGGCCGACCTGGGCGCGGTGCTCGCACATCGCGCGCAACACCGGGCGCAGTTCGAGCGCCGCGGCGCCTCCCTCACCCTCACGGCCTACTTCATGCGAGCCTGCGTCGCTGCGATCCGTGCAGTGCCCGAGGCGAACAGCCGCTGGACCGAGAGCGCCCTTGAACTCCACGACGCGATGCACATCGGCGTCGCCACCGCGCTCGGCGATCACGGGCTCGTCGTGCCGGTCGTGCGCGATGTACAGAATCTCGATCTCTTCGGCATCGCGCGCGCGCTGGGTGAGCTCACTGCACGCGCCCGCAGTGACAAGCTCGCGCCCGCCGACGTTCGCGGAGGCACCTTCACGATCTCGAATCACGGCGTGAGCGGCAGTCTCATCGCGAGCCCGATCGTGATCCCGCAACCGCAGTCGGCGATCCTCGGCATCGGCAAGCTCGAGAAGCGGGCGGTCGTGGTGTCGCAGGCGGGCGAGGATCGCATCGTCGCACGATCGCGCTGCTATGTGACGCTTACGATCGATCACCGTGTGATGGATGGGGAGCGGGCGAACCGCTTTCTCGAGGTGTGGGTACAGGGGCTCGAAAAGGTATCCAGTTGAGGACGTGATGGACACGGCAGCACTCGAAGCCCGCTTTGCAGCCCGGATCGACGCCGACGAGCGCATCGAGCCGAAGGACTGGATGCCCGATGCCTACCGGCGAGCCCTGATCAGGCAGATGTCACAGCACGCCCACTCCGAGATCGTGGGCATGCTGCCCGAGGGCAACTGGATCACGCGCGCGCCGACGCTGAAGCGCAAAGCGATCCTGATGGCGAAGGTGCAGGACGAGGGCGGCCACGGCGCCTACCTGTACGGGGCGACCGAAACGCTCGGGGTCACGCGTGCGGCGCTCATCGACGAACTGCTCGCGGGCAGCGCGAAGTACTCGAGCATCTTCAACTATCCGACGCCCACCTGGGCGGATGTCGGCGCGATCGGCTGGCTGGTCGACGGCGCGGCGATCATGAACCAGATTCCGCTGTGCCGCTGTTCCTACGGGCCGTATGCCCGCGCGATGGTGCGCATCTGCAAGGAGGAGAGCTTTCACCAGCGTCAGGGCTACGACATCATGCTCAGCCTCGCACGCGGCACCCTGGCCCAGCGGCGCATGGCGCAGGGCGCGCTCGATCGCTGGTGGTGGCCGGCGCTCATGATGTTCGGCCCCCCCGACGCCGAATCGAAGCATTCCGCGCAGTCGATGCGCTGGAAGGTGAAGCGCTTCACGAACGACGAGTTGCGCGAACGATTCATCGAGTTCACCGTGCCGCAGGCGGAGTTCCTCGGGCTCGAAATACCGCGGGGGACGATCGACTGGAGCGAGTTCCATGAAGTGCTGAATGGCAACGGGCCCTGCAACCGCGAGCGCCTCACCGCGCGCCGCCACGCGCACGAGCAGGGTCGCTGGGTGCGCGAGGCGGCGCTCGCCTACGCCGAAAAGCAGCGCTCCCGACAGCGCGAGGCCGTGTGATGACGACAACCCGCGACTGGCCGCTCTACGAAGTGTTCATTCGCGCCCGCGGGGGGCTCGATCACAAACATGTGGGCAGCATCCACGCGGTCGACGCACGCATGGCGCTCGAGCACGCGCGCGACGTGTACACGCGTCGCCAGGAAGGCATCAGCATCTGGGTCGTGAAGTCGAGCGAGATCGTCGCGTCCGACCCGACCGAGGCCGATGCCTTCTTCGAGCCCGCGCGCGACAAGATCTACCGCCATCCCACCTTTTATGACATTCCGGACGAGGTGAAGACGCTGTGAGCGCGGCCGGCGGCAGCTCGAGCCACTTTGCCTGGGTGCTGCGGCTTGCCGATACGAACCTCGTGCTGGCGCAGCGACTCGGCGAGCTGATCGGCCATGCGCCGGCACTCGAGGAGGATCTGGGGCTTGCCAACACCGCGCTCGACCTCCTCGGTCAGGCCCGGCTTCTGCTGACTCATGCGGGGCAGCTCGAAGGCAAGGGTCGCGACGAGGATGCACTCGCTTTTCTGCGCGAGGAGAGCGAGTTCCTGAACGCCACGCTCGTCGAGCAGCCGAATGGCGATTTTGGCGATACCATCGTCCGGCAGCTCCTCTTCGATGCGTGGCAGGTGCCGCTCTACGAGCGGCTCACGCTCTCGCGTGATCCCGGGCTTGCCGCCATCGCGGCCAAAGGCGTCAAGGAAGCGCGCTATCACCTGCGATACAGTGCGGGCTGGGTCGTGCGCCTCGGTGATGGCACCGCCGAGAGCCGCGAGCGTGTGCAGGGCTCGCTCGAGCGGCTCTGGCCCTTTACCGCGGAGCTCTTGCAGGCGGACGATATCGATCGCGAGATGCACGCCGCCGGTATCGGCGCCGACCTCGCCGCCGTGCGTGGCGACTGGGAGCGACAAGTCGCAGCCACGCTGGCGGAAGCGACGCTCGAGCGGCCCAGGGATCGACCGTGGCGCTGGTATGGAAAACGGGGCGAGCACGGCGAGCACCTCGGCCGCCTGCTCGCGCAGATGCAGGTCCTGCAGCGCACCCATCCAGGAGCGAGCTGGTGAACGCGCGGGTCGAAGCAGACGTGAGGCGGCGGCTCGCCGATGTGCCGGACCCCGAGATTCCTGCTCTCTCCGTGGTCGATCTCGGTCTCATCCGGCATGTGCGCGTTGGGGCAGGCGGTGCAGTCGAAGTGGGCGTCTCGCCTACCTATTCGGGCTGTCCAGCGACGAGCGTCATCAAGGCAGACGTCGAGAGTGCGCTGCTGCGAGGCGGCTATGACGAGGTGCGGGTCGTCGAAGTCCTCGCGCCTCCGTGGACCACGGAGTGGATCACGGCGGAAGGCCGGCGCAAGCTTGAGGAGTACGGGATTGCGCCACCCTCGGCAGGGCAGGTCATCTGCCCGCAGTGCGGCTCGCCTGATACGACGAGGGTGAGCGAGTTCGGCTCCACACCGTGCAAGGCACTCCATCGCTGCGCGCACTGCCTCGAGCCTTTCGATCACTTCAAGTGTCTCTGACGCAATGCTCAGGTTCCATCCGCTCAGGCTGAAATCGCGGATCGGGATCGCCGATGATGCGGTTTGCCTCGCTTTCGAGGTTCCCCCCGAGTTGCGTGACGACTATCGTTTCGCGGCCGGTCAGCATCTCGCCGTGCGGATCGATTCGGCAGGGCAGGAGAGGCGCACTTATTCCATCGTGAGCCCTGAGGGCAGCGCCGAGTTGCGAATCGGCGTGCGCGAGCAGGCGCAGGGCCGTGTATCGCCGTATCTCGCCCGTCACCTCGCGGTCGGCGAGTCGATCGACGTGCTGACGCCGAATGGCAGCTTCCACACCCGGATCGAGCCGCTGCAGGCCAAGCGCTACGTCGCATTCGCCGCCGGCAGTGGCATCACGCCGGTACTGTCGATCGCAGCCACCGTGCTCGAGCGCGAGCCGCAGAGCGGTTTCATCCTCTTCTACGGCAATCGCACCGCCGCAAGTACGATGTTTCTCGAGGAGGTGATGGCGCTCAAGAACGGCTACCCGGCGCGATTCGCCGCGTACTTCCTGATGAGCCGGGAGCCGCAGGAGATCGAGCTGCTGAACGGGCGGATCGACGCGGCGCGCGTGCGCGAGTTCGCGCGGGCCTTCTTCGACGCGACGGCGATCGACGAGTATTTTCTCTGCGGTCCCGGCTCGATGAACGACGAGATTGCGCGCACGCTGCACGAGCTTGGAGCCACGGGCAGGATACATCGCGAGTGCTTCGGCGACACGGCGCCCGCCGCGGCTGTCGTGGCCACACCCGCATCGGCCCCGGCGGCTGCAGCCGCAGCGCAGGGTACCTGCGTCACGGTGGTGATGGACGGGCGCCGCCGCAGCTTCAGCATGGGGGCGCAAAGCGGAGCAGCGGTCCTCGACGCGGCCGAGCGTGCGGGGCTGCACCTGCCGTACTCCTGTCGCGCGGGCGTGTGTTCGACCTGCCGCGCCAGAGTGCTGAAAGGCGCAGTCGTGATGGATCAGAACCGTGCGCTCGAAGACTGGGAGGTCGCCGAGGGCTTCGTGCTCTGCTGCCAGGCGCATCCGGTCACAGCAGAGCTCGAAATCACCTACGACGAATAGGGTGCCACATGCCATTCGAGACCATCCTTTTCAACGTCGGGCACGGGATCGCAAGGCTTACGCTCAACCGGCCCGAAAGGCTGAACAGTTTCGATGCGGCGATGCATGGCGAGGTGCGCGCCGTTCTGGCACGAGTCGTACTGGAGGGCGGACGGGTCCTCGTGATCACCGGCGCAGGGCGCGCGTTCTGCGCAGGCCAGGATCTCGCTGACCGGAGCGTGGCACCGGACGCCGCCACGACCGATCTCGGAAAATCCATCGGGGAGCACTACAACCCCCTGGTGCTTGCGCTGCGAAATCTGCCGGTGCCGGTCATCGCTGCGGTGAACGGCGTCGCCGCCGGCGCCGGGGCGAATCTCGCGTTGGCATGCGATCTCGTGATCGCCGCGCGCTCCGCGAGTTTCATCCAGTCGTTCTGCAAGCTCGGGCTCGTGCCGGATTGCGGAGGCACCTGGAATCTGCCGCGGCTCGTGGGCCAGGCGCGCGCCATGGGTCTCGCTCTGCTGGGCGACAGGCTCGGTGCGCAAGAGGCTGCGCAGTGGGGCCTCATCTGGCGCTGTGTGGATGATGACGCTTTTCCACAGGCGATCGAGAGTCTTGCGACCCAGCTCGCCGCGGCACCGACGCGCGGCCTCGCACGTACGAAGCAGGCCCTGTACGAATCCTGGGGGCACTCTCTCGCGGCGCAGCTCGACATCGAGCGCAATTGTCAGGCTGAACTTGGGCGCTCCGCCGATTACGCGGAAGGCGTCGCCGCGTTCGTCGCCAAGCGCACACCGGCGTTCACGGGCCGATAGGGCGCATTCCCCGGAAACGCTTGCACGGGAGGCAGACATGAGGCTGAAGAGCTACGTGATGGGCCACTGGCATGCGGGCGAGCGTGACCTGCAGCAGCTGCGGGATGCCACCACCGGACAGGTGATCGCGGAAGCGTCCACCGTGGGTATCCATTTCGCCGGCGTGCTCGCGCACGCGCGCCGGGTGGGCGGACCGGCGCTGCGACGCCTCACGTTTCACGAGCGTGCTGCGCTGCTGAAGGCGCTCGCGAAGCGCCTCTCGGAGCTGAAGGAGGAGTTCTACACGCTCTCCTTCTCCACCGGTGCGACGCGCGCGGATTCATGGATCGACATCGATGGCGGCATCGGCACGCTGTTCGCCTACGCGAGTCGCGGGGTCCGTGAGTTGCCCAACAGCCATGTGTACGTGGACGGCGAAGTGGAGCCGCTGTCGAAGACGGGATCCTTCGTCGGGCAGCATGTCTGCGTGCCCCGCGAAGGCGCGGCGCTGCACATCAACGCGTTCAACTTTCCGGTATGGGGGATGCTCGAGAAACTCGCGCCCACGCTGCTTGCGGGCGTGCCCGCGATCATCAAGCCCGCGACAGCCACCGCCTATCTCGCGGAACTTGTCTTCCGGCGCATTATCGAGAGTGGACTCCTGCCGGAAGGTGCCGTTCAGCTCGTCTGCGGCAGCTGCGGCGATCTGCTCACGCATCTGACGGGCCAGGATGTCGTGTCGTTCACCGGCTCCGTGACGACGGCCAATCAGTTGCGCAGCCATCCAGCCGTGATCAGGAGCGCCGTGCGCTTCATCGCGGAAACGGACTCGATCAACTGCTGTGTGCTCGGCGCAGACGTGGCGCCAGGTGATCCGGAGTTCGAGGCGTTCGTGCGCGAGGTGGTACGCGAAATGACCGCCAAGGCAGGCCAGAAATGCACGGCCATTCGCAAGGCATTGGTCCCGGCGGCGCGACTCGAATCGGTCACGGAGGCGATCCGCGCGGCACTCGGCGAAATCATCGTAGGCGATCCTCGACGGGAGGAGGTGCGCATGGGACCGCTCGCAACGCTCGGCCAGCGGCGCGAAGTGCTGGCGCGCATTTCCGAGCTGCGTCGCGAGGCCGATCTCGTGAGCGAAGCGAAGCTCGAGCCTCTCGGCGCGGACTTCGAGCGCGGTGCCTTCATCGCGCCAACACTGCTGATTGCCAGGGATCCCGCCCGGGCACAGCACGTGCACACGGTGGAGGCCTTCGGGCCCGTGTGCACGATCCTGCCCTATGCTGCGACGGCCGAAGCGGTCGATTTCGCGCGCCGCGGCGAGGGCAGTCTCGTCGCGTCCGTATTCACGGCGGACGAGGCCGTGGCGCGTGAACTGGCACTGGGACTTGCGCCCTGGCACGGGCGCCTGCTGTTCGTTGACCGCGACTGCGTGCGCGACTCCACGGGGCACGGCGCGCCGCTACCGGGTCTCGTGCACGGCGGGCCGGGCCGGGCAGGGGGCGGCGAGGAAATGGGCGGCCTGCGCGGTGTGATGCACTATATGCAGCGCACAGCGCTGCAGGGCAGCCCGGGAGCCGTGACGGCGATCACCGGTCGCTGGGTGCGCGGGGCGAGGGAGATCCGCGGTGAGGTGCATCCGTTCCGCCGCACGCTGTCTGAACTCACGATCGGCGAGACGCTGCGCTCCGGCGAGCGCGCGGTGACGCTCGAGGATATCGAGCGCTTCGCACAGCTGACCGGCGACACCTTCTATGCCCACATGGACGAGGCCGCTGCCCGGCGCAATTCGCTCTTCGGCGGGCGCGTGGCACACGGCTACTTCCTCATTGCGGCCGCGGCAGGCCTGTTCGTCGATCCGCCGTACGGGCCGGTGCTCGCGAACTACGGCCTCGAGCGGTTGCGGTTCGCGAAGCCGGTGCGGCCGGGCGATCGCATCAAGGTTCGACTCACCTGCAAGTCGAAGGCACTGCGGGCGGAGAAGGGCTACGGCGAGGTGGTCTGGGATACGCAGATCACGAACCAGCATGATGACGTGGTCGCGAGCTACGACGTGCTGACGATGGTGAGCACCGACCCCGTCGACGGCGGCTGACCCCGGCGCCCTACCGGGGCTTTTTCCTCGGGCCCGCGCCACCCCCGTCGCCGATGTCGTAGTCCTCGAAATCGCTGACCTGCTCGGCCGTGCGCTTCTCCTCGAGCAGGCGCTCGAGGCGACGCCAGGCGGGATCACCGAGCTTCTGGCCCCGGCGTTTGGCGAGGTCGAGATCCTTGATGACCCGGTCGAGATCGAGATCCTCGACCGTGTCGCTGTCTTCTTCCTCTTCCTCGTCGTCGAACTCTTCCGACTCGGGCTTCTCGCTCATGGCGAGAGAGATTTAGCGCGAAACGCGTCCGGGTGCAACGGCCGAAGTCACAGGGCGACGGGACCTCAGCGGATCAATGCGTTCATCTCGAAGATCGGCAGCAGCATTGCAAATACGATGCCCATCACGAACAGGCCCATGACAATGATCAGCAGCGGGCCGAGGAGGCCGACGAGCGCCGCCATGATGCCATCGAGCTCGCGCTCCTGGCTTACGGCCGCGCGCTCGAGCATCGCCTCGAGCTCGCCGCTCGATTCGCCGCTCGAGATAAGGTGGATGGTCATCGGGGGAAAGAGCCTGCTCTGGGCCAGCGAGCGGCCTATCGGCGCGCCTTCGCGCACGCGCTGCCCGGCTTCGACGACGGCATGCTTCATCGGCAGATTGGTCACGACCTCACCCGCGATGCGCAATGCCTCGAGCACCGGCACGGACGCGGCCGTCAGGATGCTGAGCGTGCGGGTGAAGCGGGCGGTGTTGAAACCCCGCACGAGCCGCCCGACCAGAGGCAGGCGCAGCTGGAGTTCGTGGAAGCGGCGGCGCGCCTCGGGGTTGCGCAGCCACCGGCCGACTCCGATGGCCACGACCACGAGACCGGCCAGCAGCCACAGGCCCCAGGCCTGCAGAAAATCGCTCACGCCAATCAGCATGCGCGTCATCAGGGGCAGCTGGGTCTTGCCAGTGTCGAAGACCTCGACCACCTTCGGCACGACGTATACGAGCAGACCGGTGACGATGCCGAAGCACATGATCGTCAGCACGATCGGGTAGAGCATCGCGCCGAGCACCTTCTGGCGCGTGAGCTCGCGGCCCTCGGTGTAATCGGCCAGCCGCTCGAGGACTTCATCGAGGTGCCCCGACTGCTCGCCGGCTGACACCGTCGCGCGGTAGATCTCGGGGAACACGCGCGGGAACTCGGCAAAGCCGCTCGCGAGCGTGTGTCCCTCCATCACACGTGAACGCACGCCGAGGAGGATGCTCTGCACGCGGGGCTTCTCCGTCTGCTGCGAGACGGCCAGCAGCGCTTCTTCCAGCGGCAGGCCGGCTTTGGTCAGGGTGGCGAGCTGGCGGGTGAGGAGCGCGAGGTCGGTGGCGGACGCGCCGCGAGCGATACCGAACTTGCGCTGCCGACGGGCTTCCTCACGGGCCGCTTCGGTGACGGTGACCGGCAGCAGCTCCCGTTCGCGCAGCAGCTGGCGCACGTGCTTCGCGGTATCACCCTCGAGGATGCCTTTCTTTTCCCGCCC